>VEPG01000046.1:12366-53657 GCA_012026975.1 Desulfuromonas sp.
CCCGTCAACTTCACCGGGCTTCTCGGGAACCACGGCAAAGACCCCCAGTGCCGCCAGCAGCGTCACCCCCGCGAGAAGCAGGAAGACCCCCCGCCAATCGGTGATCCGCAGGGCCAGTTCGACCGGCGTGGTGGCAGCCAGGGCACCGAGCCCACCCGAAACCATCTGGATGCCGTTGACGAACGGCAGCGCCTCCCGGGGAAACCACTGGGTGAAGGCCTTGAAGGCCGCCATCAGGCAGGCCGCGACGCCCAGACCGATCAAGGCCCGGCCGCACAACAGTTCGCCGAGGGTCGTGGCACGGGCGAAAAGCAGGGCGCCGATGGCGGCGAACAGGAGCAGCGTGGCCTCCACGCGGCGCGGACCGTAGCGGTCGAGCAGAATGCCGAGCGGCAGCTGGGCCGCGGCAAAGGCGATGAAATAGGCTGAGGTCAACAAGCCGAGGCCGGCCGGCTCGAGACCCAGGTCTTTCACCAGGTCCGGGGCGAGCACGGCGTTGACGGTGCGGAACAGATAGCTCAGGAAATAGCCGAGGGCAAACGGCAGGAAGATGCGCAGGTATATGGCCGGCGTCAACGGCATGAAGGTGACTCTCCCAAAGCGGATTCCGCAATTTTCACGGAAAAAGCGGCGATTGCCTAGCGGCAAATCACATCACGCGGGAACATCTTGTTTTTTAAGTGTTCATCCGCTATATCTTTAAAACTTTTCTTTACCACTCAGTACCCGGTACTCAGTACTCGGAACTTTTTTCAGGAGCTTAGACCATGCCGATGTCCCAGGAGTTCAAGCAGCGACTCTTCCCCCGCATTCGGGAGATTGCAGCACATTACGGCACCCCGTTCCACATCTACGACGAGGCCGGCATCCTTGCCACCGGCGCCGCACTCAAACAGGCCTTTGCCGGCATCGACGGCTTCCGCGAGTACTACGCGGTCAAGGCCTTGCCGAATCCCCGCATCCTGGCCCTGATGAAAGACATGGATTTCGGCTTCGACTGCAGTTCGATCCCCGAGCTGGTCATGAGCCGCCGCATTGGCGCGCGCGGCGAAGAGATCATGTTCACCTCGAACAACACCAGTCGTGAAGAGTTTGACGCGGCGGCAGCCGAGGGGGGGTGCATCCTCAACCTCGACGACATCTCGCTGCTCGCCAAGGTCCCGAACTTCCCCGAGTTGATCTGCTTCCGCTACAACCCCGGCCCGCGCCGGACCGGCAACGTCATCATCGGCAATCCGGTGGAAGCCAAATACGGCATCGCCCACGACCAGGTCATCTCCGCCTACCGCATGGCCATGGAGCGCGGCGCCAGGCGCTTCGGCCTGCACACCATGGTGGCCTCCAACGAACGTGACTGCACTTACATCATCGAAACGGCGCGGATGCTGCTGGAACTGACCGCCCTGGTCGACGACGAGCTCGGCATCCAATTCGAGTTCGTCAACATCGGCGGCGGGCTGGGCATCCCCTACCGCCCCGAGGACAACGCTCTCGACCTCGCCACCATGGCGCAAGAGATCACCGCCCAGTTCAACGAGTTCAAGGCCAGGCGCGGCTTCGCCCCGCGCATGTACATGGAGAGCGGCCGCTGGATGACCGGCCCGCACGGGGTGCTGGTCACCACCGCCATCAACCACAAGAACATCTACCGCAAGTACATCGGCGTCGATTCCTGCATGTCGTCGCTGATGCGCCCGGCCCTCTACGGCTCCTATCATCACATCGACGTGGTGGGCAAGGAGAACGTTCCGGCGACGGAGGTCTACGATGTGGTCGGCTCGCTCTGCGAGAACAACGATAAGTTCGCGGTGCAGCGGCATCTGCCGCCGATCCATGACGGCGACCTGCTGGTGATCCAGGACACCGGTGCCCACGGCTATGCCATGGGCTTCCAGTACAACGGCCGGCTGCGTCCCAAGGAACTGCTGCTGCGCACGGATGGCTCGGTGGAACTGATCCGCCGCCCGGAAACCGTCGAGGACTATCTGCGTACTCTCGAGTTCGCTCCGGATACCATGCCCGCCCCGGGACGCTGACGCTGCCAACGCGGTGAATCGTTTCTCCTTCTGGTGCCCGCCGACTTCCTCTCGGCGGGCACCGTTCGTCTCACCGGCCGGCGCCACCGCCACTTGGTCGACGTCCTGCGCACCCAGCCCGGCGAGCCGCTGCGCGCCGGGCTGCTCAACGGCAGCATCGGCGAAGCCCGTCTCGTCTCCCAGGATCCGGAGGAGACGGTCCTCGACGTTGTCCTGACCACGCCTCCGCCGCCCCCGGCATCGCTCACCCTGCTGCTCGCCCTCCCTCGCCCCAAGGCCCTGCGTCGCATCCTCCAGGGAGTAACGGCGATGGGGGTCAAGCAGATCGTCCTGCTCAACACCTTCCGCGTCGACAAGAGCTACTGGAACAGCCCGCTGCTACACCCCGACGCCATGACCGAGCAGCTATGCCTCGGACTCGAACAGGCCCGCGACACCCTGCTTCCTCAAGTACTGCTGCGCCCGCGTTTCCGCCCGGTCGTCGAAGCTGACCTGCCCGCCCTTGCCGCCGGACAGCTGTGCCTGGCAGCCCGCCCGGACAGCGCCGCGCCGTGCCCCTGCAACATCACCGGACCGGTGGTTCTGGCCATCGGCCCCGAAGGGGGCTTCATCCCCTTCGAAGTCGATCTGCTCTCTCGTCAGGGATTCCGCCCGATCCACCTGGGCAGCCGCCCCCTGCGGGTGGAAACGGCCGTGCCGGCCGTACTCGGCCGGCTGCTGCAGCTCTGACCGCCGGCTACCCGGCAAGGCACGAAACACAAGGGCCGGCTTCACCGCCGGCCCTTGTGTTTTTTCAACTCACGAAGGCAGTGCCGTTCGCAGGGGGCGTAAACCGCAAAAATCCGGGTGAACGGCAGGGTCGAGAAAAATGCCGCCGCGATGCAGCAGCATGATTTCCCCGAAAAATTCCGTGGTCCAGCCGCCTGGGGCAATGGCGCCATGAACGCACTCGATCTGCAGCGCGCACCCCGTCAGCAGCGGAGCATGTACGGAACGGCCGGGGGAAAAATTCGCGGCGGGATCAATCGCGACGCAAGGAGAGGCCGCGGCTTTGGCTATCAGTTCGCTCAGCGCCGGAAGTACCGGATGCATTGGGATGTTGACGGCAAAGTCAAAATTTTCCGGCAGTTCATTGCATCCAGGCATCCTCCCGGAGCAGCCGCCCCGCAATTCGGGAGGCTGCCCGTTGATGACCGCCAGCCAGGATGCGAGCATGGCAACGGGGCCATCCGGCGCATACCAGGTAACCAGGCCGACCGGTGAACCATTGATCGGCAACCAACCTTCACCACGAGACATCATCGACAGCACCCGCATGGAAAGATGCCTTCAAATTAACGGGAAAGCCTGATGGACGCAATCCCTTTTCCAGTGAATTCTTGACATAGACAATGAACTTTACTAAAAATGTAACAACAGAAGATATGGAGGGTTTATCATGAAGTTGTCGACCAAAAGCCGTTACGGACTGCGCGCCATCTTTGACATGGCCTATCATGCCGGAACGCTGCCGGCCCAGATCAAGGATATCAGCCGGCGCCAGAACATCTCGCCGCGCTATCTCGAACAGATCTTCCAGGATCTGAAGAAAGGCGGCCTGCTCAAAAGCCGGCGCGGTCCCCAGGGCGGCTACACCCTGGCCCGCAAACCCCACGAAATCAGCGTTATGGACGTCATCCATGCGACCGAGGGGGAGATGGCCCTGGTCGACTGCGTCAAGACCGGAAAACGGGGCAAAAAAGGGTGCGAGTTCGAGAATCAGTGCATCACTCAGCAGGTCTGGGCCGAGGCCAGTCGCAAACTCAATGAGTACCTCGGCAACGTAACCATCAAGGATCTGTGCGACCGAGGGCGTGAAATGGGATTGGAGAAAGAACTCGACCACCGCTTCATGTACTTCATCTGAGCAACCGCGCCCGGGGTATTTTCCGCCATCATGCCAATCGACAGCAAATTGCAGCGCCTGAACGCCCTCCTCGTTGAATTGGGCTCAACCCTGGTTGCCTTTTCCGGCGGCGTCGATTCGACCTTCCTGCTCTGGGCGGCGCGGCAAGCCCTCGGCCCGGAGAAAGTCGTCGCCCTGACCGCCACCTCGCCGACCTACCCCGACCATGAATTCGCCGAAAGCACGAGCCTGGCCCGGCAGTTGGGAATCCGCCAGGTGGTCATCGACAGCAACGAGTTGGAGATCCCCGGATTTGCCGACAACCCGCCGCGCCGCTGCTACCACTGCAAGCACGAACTCTTCGCCCTGTGCGTGGCCAAGGCCAGGGAACTGGGGCTGGCCGCGGTTCTTGACGGCGCCAACCAGGACGACCTGGCGGACTTTCGCCCCGGCCGCGAAGCCGCCCTTGAGTTGGGCATCCGCTCCCCTCTGCTGGAAGTCGGCCTGACCAAGGACGAAATCCGCGAACTGAGCCGCCGCGCCGGCCTCCCCACCGCCAACAAGCAGCCGTTTGCCTGCCTGGCGTCGCGCTTCCCCTACGGCACGCGGATTACCGCCGAACGCCTGCGCCAGGTCGACCGGTGCGAGAGTTTTTTGCGCGAACACGGCTTCGGCACCTTCCGGGTCCGCTATCATGACCAAACGGCACGGATCGAGATTGCCCCGAGCGAAATGCCGCGCCTGCTGGAACCGGAACTTCGCGGCGCCCTGGTGGCCGCCTGCAAGGCCGCCGGATTTACCTATGTCGCCCTCGATCTCGAAGGCTACCGCTCCGGCAGCATGAATCTCGGCATTGCCGCCGCATCCCCCTCCTGATTCATGCCGCGCGCCATCGGACTGCTCCTCGCCGCCTGCTGGCTGCTGATCGGCCAGGCGGCCCTCGCCGGGGACGCCCCGGCAGCGCTGACCGGCACCGTCACCTGGGTCTACGATGCCGACACTCTGGAGATCGCGTCGCACGGCAAGGTGCGACTGCTCGGCATCGACGCTCCGGAAAAAGCCGGTTCCGACCGCGACGAAAAGTTCATCAAGCTCGGCATCGCCCGGAAGCACCTGCGCCCGGTTCACGGCGCCGGTCTGGCCTGGTGCCTGCGCAACGTCAAGGGACAGCAGGTCACGCTCACCTTCGACACCACCCAGAAAGAGCGCCGCGACCGTCACGGACGGCTCCTGGCCTATATCTACCTCCCCGACGGCCGGCTGCTCAACCGCCTGCTGCTCGAGCAGGGGCTGGTCATCGTCTACCGGCGCTTCCCGATCGATTTGAAGCAGGACTTCCTCTCCGCCGAAACCGAAGCGAAACATCGCGGCCTCGGTCTCTGGGCACGTTGATCTTCCCCCGCAGACACACCACCATTACCTTCGAGCAAAAAACAGAGTAACACTCTGAGTTCTTTGTGTACTGTTGTTTTTATCACAACAACCGCACAACACCTCCAGGCAACCTTAAAAACAGCCAACATTATCAACGAGTTACAAAATACTTCTCGGGTCGCGCCGATCGGCACGCAAATTGCCATTGACTCCGATGCTGTCAATCCACGGGGCAACGATGCCCCATTACTCAAGGAGGAGCGCATGGCCGCGAAACTGGACGACAAACTCGAACCGATTTATCAGGATGTCCTCAAACGCAACCCCGGCGAGACCGAGTTCCATCAGGCGGTTCTCGAAGTGCTCGAATCGCTCGGCCCGGTCGTGGTCAAGCACCCCGAGTATCTGGAGCGCAAGATCATCGAGCGCATCTGCGAGCCGGAGCGGCAGATCATCTTCCGCGTGCCCTGGCAGGACGACAAGGGGCAGGTGCACATCAACCGCGGCTTCCGCGTCGAATTCAACAGCTCCCTCGGTCCCTACAAGGGCGGCCTGCGCTTCCACCCCTCGGTCTACCTCGGCATCATCAAGTTCCTCGGTTTCGAGCAGATCTTCAAGAACTCCCTGACCGGCATGCCGATCGGCGGCGGCAAGGGCGGTTCGGACTTCGACCCCAAAGGGAAGTCGGATGACGAAGTCATGCGCTTCTGCCAGTCGTTCATGACCGAGCTCTATCGTCACATCGGCGAGCACACCGACGTGCCGGCCGGCGACATCGGCGTCGGCGGCCGCGAAATCGGCTACATGTTCGGCCAGTACAAGCGCATCGTCAACCGCTGGGAAGCCGGCGTGCTGACCGGCAAGGGCCTCAAGTGGGGCGGCTCGCTGGTGCGCACCGAAGCCACCGGCTACGGCGCCACCTTCTTCATCGACGAAGCCCTCAAGGTGCGCAAGGATTCCTTCAAAGGGAAGACCTGCCTGGTCTCCGGTTCGGGGAACGTCGCCATCTACACCGTCGAGAAGATCCATCAACTCGGCGGCAAGTGCGTGGCCTGCTCCGACTCCGGCGGCGTCATCTATCACGAGAAGGGGCTTGACCTCGACCTGCTCAAACAGCTCAAGGAAGTCGAGCGTCGCCGCATCTCCGACTACACCAAGTACCACAAGGATGCGGTCTACAAGGCGAACGGCAACATCTGGGAGATCCCCTGCCAGGTGGCGATGCCGTCGGCGACCCAGAACGAGATCAACGGCAAGGATGCCGCCCTGCTGGTGAAGAACGGCTGCATCGCGGTCGGCGAAGGCGCCAACATGCCGACCACCCCGGAAGGCGTAAAGGTCTTCCTCGACGCCAAGATCGCCTACGGGCCGGGCAAGGCCGCCAATGCCGGCGGCGTGGCCACCTCCGCCCTGGAGATGCAGCAGAATGCCGGGCGCGACTCCTGGACCTTCGAGGACACCGAAGTCAAGCTGGCAAAGATCATGCAGAACATCCACAACCTCTGCTACGCGACCTCGGAAGAGTATGGTGCCGCTGGCAACTACGTACTCGGCGCCAACGTCGCCGGCTTCATCAAGGTGGCCGACGCCATGGTTGCGCACGGTCTCGTGTAACAGCTGAAAAGCATAACGGCAACGGCAAAGGCCCGGCAGCAATGCCGGGCCTTTGCCGTTATTTCTCCAGAAAAGTCAGCTTCTTATAAACGTTTGCGCGGCTTTGCCGGCAATTTCTCGTGCCTCAGCACCCAATTCTCCCCGTATCGACAGGCCAAGGGCGGGAGAACCTGCCTTTACGGTGATGGTCATTCTTTCCAGTAGATGCAGGAGACCGGGCAGGCATTGACGGCGTCGTTTTCGATTTGCTCCTCCGGAGCGCCGTCCGGATCGAAGCACTCCGCCTTGCCGTTCTCGGCAAAACGAAAGACTGCCGGGAGATTATCGATACAGAGTCCACAACTGATACACTCATCCTGATCCACCCACGGTTTTTTCGCCATGACACTCTCCTTTCCGGCGCCTTGGCCGGTCTTGCCGCTCGTCAAAACAGTGCGGCCTTCGGGAAGAGGATATTGTTTTCGAGGCGGACATGTTTGTGCAAATCCGCCTCGAATTCTTTGAGCTTTTGACAGGTGACCGCGAAGCTGTTACAGACATCGGCCGGTATCGCATAGTCCTTGCTCAAACGACGGATCGCATGGATTGCATCGCTGATTTCCACATGCTCGCGGCCTAGCTTCAGGAGAGACACCCTGATCACTTCACGATCCTTCGTCGCCGGAATCCGACCGGTTTCTTGAGAGGTTGCGGCCCGCCCTTCTCGTTTCGCTTGGCCGCCACAGCAGAAGTCGATACCGTGTCGTTCGAAGACGGCTGCGGTACGATAATCCTCGGCGACAAACATGCCGATCGATTTATCTACCGCACCCGGTGTCTGTTGCTTTTTCGGGCTTGCCATGAGGGCACCTTGTCATGCGTCAGGGTTGGCGATAGGTAAGATCAGTTTAACAGCTTTGCCCTGTTATGCTATTGGCGTGAAACTATCCACTCCGTCGGCCATGGCCTCCGCCTTGCTGTCCGTCGCAACGGCCTGAAATTTCCAGGTTTGGCTTGTCTGGATTCCGGATGAAGTTCAGGGTCGTTCTTTTGCTGCCTGTGGTATGATCAGGCTACAGGGGGAGAGAGGGAAATCGCTGTGGGTTTTGAGCAGACGTTACCAGCTTCTGGCAGATCCTCGCAGGCTACTATCGGCGGGCTGCTCGAGATCGCACTCCGTGACAGGCCGTTAAAGGAAAAGCTGGCTTCCGCCCTGAGACTGATTCTCGATTCCAACCCTGGCAACTTCTTCAATCAAGGCAGCATCTTCCTGGCGGATGACCAGACCACCAATCTGGTGCTGGTCGCCGAACACAACCTCGCCCAGACCTTCAGGCATGAATGCACTGTCGTTCCCCTTGGTCATTGCGTTTGCGGCCAGACCGCCTTGGAGCAACGCAGCGTATTCCTCTGTCATGACCCCGAGGACGGCAGATATCCGCACGGCCATTTCTGCGCACCGATCATTGCCGGCGAGCAGTTGCTGGGGGTTCTCAATATCTATACGTCGCCACGTCCCGGCCTGAATGACCAGGAAGAAGCTTTCCTGGCTTCCGCAACCCAGAGCCTGGCCCTGATCATCGCGCATCATCGCAATGATGACGCCTTGCTGGCCCAGCGGGACCTGCTCAGGACGATCCTCGACCATCTCCCTTTCCGGATTTTCTGGAAAGATCGCCATTCCGTTTTCCAAGGTGGCAACCAGCCGTTTTTCCGGGATGTCGGCGTCACCGTGCCGGATGAACTCATCGGCAAGCGCGACGAGGAGTTGCCGGGACGACGTGTCGATGCGGCAACCTACCTCCGCCGGGAAGAATGGGTGCTGGCAGGAGAAGGGGTGCTGCGCGATTACGAGGAGTTGCGTCTTTTCGCCAACGGCCGGGAAGGATTGATTCTCGGGCAGTTGCTGCCGCTTCACGATGCCAAAGGGGAGATCAGCGGAGTTCTGGAGATCTACGAGGACGTGACCGAGCAGCGTGAAGCGGAAAACCGCTTGCGCGACCTGACGTTCAACGACCAGTTGACCGGGCTGCCGAATCTGGCCATCTTCAAGGACCGGCTCGGCCAGTCGCTCGTTACCGCCCGCCACAAGCAGCACACAACCGCAGTCGTTTGTCTGGACCTTGACAACTTTAAAAAGGTCAACAACTCATTCGGCCATGCTGTCGGAGACGAGGTCCTGCGGCTCTCCGGAGAACGGTTGCGGCAGGTTATTTCCGACCGGGATTCGGTTGGGCGCATGGGTGGTGATTCCTTCGTTCTGCTTTTCAAGAATCTGCAGCAGGAAGACGAAATCGCCCTGGTGCTGCGCAAGCTGCGCCAGGCCTTCAGCCAGCCGTTCCCGGTGGCTGGCCACGAGGTGTTCATTACGGTCTCTCTCGGTGTCGCCATTTATCCGCACGACGGCGAGGATGCCGAAACCCTCCTGAAAAATGCCGATACCGCACGCCATCAGGCCAAGGAAAAAGGGCGCAACAGCTACCAGTTGTACTCGCCATCGATGAATGCCTCGGCACTGATGCGGCTGAGCCTGGAAGGTCAGATGCGCCGGGCCGTCGAGCAGCAGCAGTTCGAGGTGTATTACCAGCCTCAGGTTGCCGCGGACAGCGGCCTCCTGGTTGGTGCCGAGGCTCTCGTGCGCTGGCAGCATCCGGAACTTGGCATGATGGCGCCGGGCGATTTCATCTCCCTGGCCGAAGAGTCCGGGCTGATCGTGGAAATCGGCGCCTGGGTCCTCAACGAGGTCTGTCAGCAGGCCAAGAAGTGGCATGACCGGGGGATCGGGCTGGAGCGGGTGGCGGTGAACCTCTCCCCCCGCCAGTTCCAGCAGCATGACATCGTCACGACGGTCTGTGCCGCCCTGCTCGACAGCGGGCTTGAGCCGGGGTGCCTGGAGCTTGAAATCACCGAAAGTGCCGTGATGTACGACTCGGAGCAGACCACGGAAGCCCTGAACTATTTCCGTGAGATGGGCGTCCGCATCGCCATCGACGATTTCGGGACAGGTTATTCATCACTGAGCCAGCTCAAGAAGTTTCCGATTACGTTGCTGAAAATCGATCGCTCTTTTGTTCAGGGGATCGGTCACGGCGGCGACGATGATGCAATCGTCGGTGCGGTCATAGCCATGGCGCGCAAACTCGGGCTGAAAGTCCTGGCCGAAGGGGTGGAAACCAAAAACCAGTGGGAACTGCTCCGCGACAGCGGCTGCGACGAACTACAGGGGTATCTGTTCAGCCGACCGCTGGAACTGGGACGGTTCGAAGCACTGCTGACCAGGGAAGCCGTAGCCGACCACATAACAATCGGGACGGGCCATCCGGAACAGTAACCCCACCCCGCCTTGACCTGCGCTGCCGGCTGAGCGGTTATGCCGTTGCTTCGACCTGTGGGGAGGACTGCAGCCGGTCGATGAGGTCGATGATCTCCCAGTAGTAGGCGATCAGCAAGTTGGTACTGAGCCAGTTGCCCCAGATGATTTTCCAAAGCGATGTGCCGAAGACCGCGGTCCCGGTGCAGATGATTATCCCGCCAATGCGCAGGCCGTCTTCGGTCATCATGTAGAGGCCGAAGCCGAACAGGAGAAACATGAGCAGCAGCCAGCAGACCTGGGTATTGCGGAAGGGATTTTCAAACAGGGAAAGGCTGTCGATGTAATAGGCCAACAGGTTGCGTGTGTGCTTCATGAACTGTTCGATATCACCGGCAGTGGCTACGAGATAGACGTACGCGAGAAAATGTTCCTGCGCAACCCGGCGCGTCTCATGCTGCCGCTCTTCCGCATACCGTTTAATAGCCTTGTCGATTTCCTCGCTTTTCATGGGCCACCTCCGTTTCACCGAAGATGAGAGAGTTTTTCAGTCACTCTCAGAGGCAGCCAGGCCATCCGCCTTCGCCAACGGTTCACGCCGGCTTTGCCACGATCCGAGAGGACTCTTCATGACTCCACTGTAGCACAATTAATCCGTATTTCCAGTGGGGGGCTGTTCATGCTCTGTTCAGAAATGGGGGGCGGCAGCGAGGGGCTTTCCCGGAACTGCCGGCTTTGTCCGTCAAACGTCTGAAAAGCGGAAGGCATCGGACGGCGGTGACTGGGCAAACAATCCCTTGACGGATTCCTTGTTGAGAACAATCAGGGTAAAGACGCCGAGAACCGTTCCGAACGGGATCATCATGCATTCAATGCCGGCGACGATCATGCAAAACGTCATCCCTTTGCGAGCCTTCAGTTTCCTGCCAGCGATGATCATGCACGCGGCAAGGCTCCAGCCGAGCAGGATACAAAGGGCGCCGATGACAATAAACAGCCAGCCGAACCATGCTTCTGGCGGCCCCGAATTATTGCTGTTTTCCGCAAATTTTCCGGTGACCATGGCAACGCCGATGAAGACATGGATGAACGGCATGCAGGAAAACAAGGCCGTGAGCCCGCCCACGATGTAGTGAAACATTGACAGGAGATCCAGATTCCTCAGGTCTTCATTTGTCATCACGGTTCCCGCCAGCCCCCTACCGGTAACACAACAGCCGCTGACTCACCACGTCCGCCAGCAGCTGCAGCCCCTCGCCGGGGAGATTGTAGACCTTGACCACCTTCTTGTAACGACTGCTGGCCGGCATGATCCCTTCCAGGGCGTTGGGCAGTTCCTCCAGCCAGCCGCGGCTGAAGGTGCAGAATTCGCTGTCAGGGAAGAGTGCCACGTAGAAGATGTCGGCCTCGACCAGGTCCTGGAAGAAGTGGGTGCCGAAGGAAAGCTCCGGCATCAGGTTGCCGCCGGGGAAGGCCACCTCGGCCAAAGCGGTGATGTTGTTCAGTTCGGCAAAGGTCACCGGCACCCCCAGCGACGGGGTGGAGGTTCCCCAGCGTCCCGGCCCGATCAGCAGGGTCGGCACCTCGCGGCGGTCGCCGAGGCGCCGGTTGAGCCGGCCGATCAGGCGCGCCACCTCGTACTTCTCGGCCAGCGGCAGGCGGATGTACTCCTCGGAATCGACCAGGATGATGCGGCGGATCGTCTGGGCGATGCTCCCGCCCATGAAGTGCCCCTCGGTGGCGAAGAAGACCCGCTCCTCGCCGATCCCCTGCGGGATGTCGACCTTCTGCGCTTCGCCCTTGGTCTGCAGCGGCCGGCACTGGACGACGTTCAGCACCGGGCTGCCCGCCACGTCGAAATTGACGGTGAACTCGACGTCCACCGGGTAGCGGTAGACCCCTTCGAGGGTCTTGAGCATGCGCTGCATCATCCCGGTGAACGGCCCCTCGGAGAGGAGTGTATCGAAGGTCAGCAGCCAGACTTTCTGCTGCTTGCCGCCACGCTCCTCCAGGCGCTTGGTGGTCTCCCAGTCGGGGACCGCGTAGCGCGACCAGTCGATCCCCACCTCCTGGCGGAACAGATCGAGCAGGGAGACGGTTTCCGGGCGATTGCTCTCGATGTTGATCAGATCGACGTCGCGCTGGGCAAAGCGGCGGGCGTCGTCGAACCCCTTCAGCGGCCGCTTGAGCGGCGCATCGAGGGCGACGATCCGTGGGTAGTCCCCTTCCACGCGGTCGACGGCGCGGGTGCCCAGGCCGGCCACCAGCCGCAGCATGCCGGCCTTCGGGTCCATCTCCTTCGACCAGACGAAGGTGTTGTAGGAGACGCCGACCCCGGCCAGGTCGGGGAAGTAGTAATGGTTGCGGTAGCTGCCGGAAACCCGCTGGATCAGCAGCCCCATCTGCTCCTCCAGCCGGTCGAGGCCGCGCTGGCGGCGATAGGCCAGAGCGTCCTCGCCCATGGTGCTGGCGAAGATCGCCCGCACCACCTCTTCCAGGCGGGCGCAGCGCTCCTCCGGGGAGCCCTGGTTGGCCAGGAAATAACTGTCGTACTTGCCGGCGAAGGCATTGCCGAAGCCGTCCTCGAGCAGGGAACTGGAGCGGACGATGATCGGGTACTGGCCGAAGTATTCCAGCATCTGCTGGAAGGCCTCGCGGATCTCCTCGGGGAAGCTCCCCTGGCGCATCTTCTCGCGCAGCTCGGCGGCGACGCTGAAGTAGCCGTCGTCGGTCTTCTGCTGCATCAGCAGCTTCCACCAGCCGTTGTGAACGATATAGGAGTAGTAGACATCGGAGCCGACGAAGAACGAATCGTGCTGTTCCAGGTGGTTCTTCCAGTCGAACTCCCTGTTGGTCAGCAGGATGCGTCTGGCCAGCAGCATGCCGGCGGCCTTGCCGCCGACGAAGCCGGTGCCGATCATGCGCGCCTTGATGCCGAGCAGGTCCTCCAGCGTCAGGTAGGCACGGGCCAGGGAGAGAATACGGTCCTCGCGGCCGATCATCACCCGGCAGAGCTGGTCGATCATTGGCGCGGTCGCCTCCGGCGGGCTCCCCGAAGCGATCAGATCCTCGGCCTGCAGGAAGAGGCGGTCCCAGTAGTCGAGCTGACGGCGACCGCTCTCGGTACCGCGCCGGCTGATGCTGGAGAGCAGCTCGGTCGCCTCGAAGCTGCCGGCCACCGGCAGGAAGCTCTCGGCGGCCTGGGCATGGGGGAGGAACATGGTCGGCGAATGGCGCTGCCAGACCTTGATCGGATGGACGTGCATCGTTTCCCGCCAGGTGTGCACGCCGATCATGACCTGGGTGGTCTCGCGAATCTTGGCGGTGGTCTTGAAGGAGTGACTGCCGCGCAGCAGGGCGAAGTAGGCCACCGTGTCAAGCTCGAACAGATAGGGGCAGGTCACCTGGAAAAAATTGCCGATCACCTGGTCGGTGGCCCACGCCGAGAGCAGGTCGGAGAGGCAGTCGAAGACGTAGAAGGCGTAGCGCCCCTCCTCGGTGGCGATGGCGTGGACCTTTGATGCGAACGATTCGAACCCCTGGAAGGCGTCAAGCTGGTAGGTGACCACGTTCGGCGCCGACACCACCAGCGGCTCGTGGCGGCCGAAGCGCATGTAGACGACGCGCCGTCCGTCGGCAAGGGCCTGGCGCACATAGGGGGTGACGAAGGCCTTGTAGTCGGCGATGTTGTCGACCCGCCAGACCACGTTGTCGCCGATGCGCAGGCTGTCGAGGATCTGGTCGAGGCCGGGGATGCCGGTGGAGACGCGGGTGTTCTTGTCCATCAGGTGACTCCTTTACTTTTTCTCGTCCGCAGCAGCTTCAACGACGCCGTCCCCCGCCGAACAAGGCCCCCAGCGCGCCACGGATCAGCTGCCGGCCAAGACTGCTGCCGATGGCGCGGGCAGCGCTTTTGGCCGCCGCTTCGAACACGTCTTCGCGACCCCTCGGCGCCGGGCGGGATGCCAGTTTTTCCGCCTCCTGCTGCTGACGCAGCTGTTCGGCTTCCTGCTGTGCCCGGGCCGCCCGCTCTTTGAGGATCTCGCTGGCGGATTCACGGTCGACCACCTTTTCATAATGGCCGGCCAGCGGCGAGCTGCGGACAACCCTGGCCCGCTCGGCGTCATCCAGCGGCTTGAGCCGGCTGCGCGGCGGGCGCACCCAGGCCCGCTGCACGATCGACGGCACCCCCTTGGCGTCAAGGACCGAGACCAGCGCCTCGCCGACACCGAGATCGAGGATCGCCGTCTCGACGTTGAGCTTGGGATTGGCGCGGAACGTTTCGGCGGCGGTTTTGACCGCCTTCTGATCGCGCGGGGTGAAGGCGCGCAGGGCGTGCTGGATTTTCAGGCCGAGCTGACCGAGGACGGTATCGGGAAGATCGATGGGGTTCTGGGTGATGAAATAGACGCCGACCCCCTTGGAGCGGATCAGCCGCACCACCTGCTCGATCTGGTCGACCAGTGCCGGCGGCGCGTCGTCAAAGAGCAG
Organism: Desulfuromonas sp.; assembly: GCA_012026975.1. Taxonomy (GTDB): domain Bacteria; phylum Desulfobacterota; class Desulfuromonadia; order Desulfuromonadales; family BM103; genus VAUL01. Next base: position 27,056 of record VEPG01000046.1, read on the forward strand.
GTGGGCTTCGTCGAAGAAGAAGACCAGCTTCGGCTTGGGCGGGTCGCCGACCTCGGGTAGCCGCTCGAACAGCTCGGCCAAAAGCCACAAGAGGAAGGTGGCATAGAGGCGCGGCGAGCGCATCAGCTTGTCGGCGGCCAGAATGTTGATCATGCCGCGACCGCCGTCGGTCTGCATCAGGTCGTCGAGATCGAGGGCCGGTTCACCGAAGAAGCGGTCGCCCCCCTGCTCCTCCAGCACCAGCAGGCCGCGCTGGATGGCGCCGATGCTGGCCGCCGAGACATTGCCGTACTCGGTGCGGAACTGTGCGGCGTTATCGGCAACGAAGGTCGCCATGGCGCGCAGGTCCTTGAGGTCGAGCAGCAGCAGTCCCTGATCGTCGGCCACCTTGAAGACGACGTTGAGCACCCCTTCCTGGGTGTCGTTGAGGCCGAGGATGCGGGCAAAGAGCTGCGGCCCCATCTCGGAAACGGTGGTGCGCACCGGGTGGCCGGCCGCCCCGAACAGGTCCCAGAAGGTCACCGGGTAGCCGCGGTAGTAGTCGTCGCCAAGACCGAACGACTGGGCGCGTTCGCGGACCTTGGGGTGATCGCCCCCCGCTTCGACCAGCCCGGTCAGGTCCCCCTTGATGTCGGCCAGAAAGACCGGCACGCCGCCGTCGCAGCACGCTTCGGCCAGCACCCGCAGGGAGACGGTCTTGCCGGTGCCGGACGCCCCGGCGATCAGGCCGTGGCGGTTGGCCACCCCCGGCAGCAGATCGATATCATCCTCGGCACGCGCCAGCCACCAGGTCAGATCACGCTCACTCATCTCAAGCCTCCTCCGGCAGGAAATTCATCCGGGAATTGTAAACCGGCCGGACGATTCCGGCAACGGGATTGCGCGCCAAAGTCTCGTTTCCCTTGCATGATGCCCGGCCGGGGCTAGAATTCAAGAAAGCGCAATCCGACAGGAACCACATGAATGCTCCGCGACAGCTTTTGATCCCCCCCGGCGGATTCGCTGGGCTTTTAATGCGAAAACTGCTGCGGTCCATGGTTTTGATCCTGTTGCTGCTGCCGACGGCGGGCGTTGCCGCGTCACCTTCCACCACCGCGGACCAGCAAGGAGCCCTGGTCGTCTATGTCCAGACCGGCTGCCCGCATTGTGCCGCCGCCAAAACCTATCTGGCCGAACTGGCCGGCAAACGGCCCGACCTGCGCATCGTCTACCGCCATGTCGATCGCGACGCACAGGCCGGCAAAGAACTGGTGGAACACTTCCGCAAGCGGGGGATGTGGCCGCCGGGGGTGCCGACCTTCCTCTTCGGCGAGCGGATCCTGTTCGGCTTTGACAACGCGGAAAACAGCGGCCCGCAAATTCTGGCCCTGATCGAGCCGGCGGCGCCATCGCGTCCGGCCGACCAGGTCGAAACCAAGCTGTTCGGCAGTCTCAGCGCCTCGCAACTGGGGCTGCCGCTCTTCACCCTGGCCCTCGGCCTGCTCGACGGCTTCAATCCCTGCGCCACCTGGGTGCTACTCTTCCTGCTCTCTTTGCTGGTGCGCCTGCAGGATCGCCGGCGGATGGCACTGGTGGCCGGCACCTTCGTGCTGGTGAGCGGCGCGGTCTACTACGCCTTCATGGCCGCCTGGCTGAACGTCTTTCTGCTGGTGGGGATGTCGGCGGCGCTGCGCATGACGCTGGGCGGCGTGGCCCTGGTCATCGGCGGGATCAACGTCAAGGACTTCTTCGCCTTCGGGGAGGGACCATCGCTCTCCATCCCGGCGGCGGCCAAACCGGGACTGTACGCGCGGGTCCGCACGGTGCTGCACGCCGAGGCGCTGCCGGCATCACTGCTCGCCGTCACCGTACTCGCCGTGGTGGTCAATTTCATCGAGCTGCTGTGCACTGCGGGCTTTCCGGCGATCTATACCGCCGTGCTGACCCAGCAGCAGCTCAGCCCCGCGACCCATTACGCCTATCTCGGGTTGTACATCGTCGGCTACATTGCCGACGATACCCTGATGGTCACCGTCGCGGTCATCATGCTGGGCAGCCACAAGCTCACCGAACGCGCCGGGCGCTGGCTCAAGCTGCTGAGCGGCGCGGTCATGCTGGCGCTGGGGGTGGTGATGCTGCTGCGCCCGGAGTGGCTGCGTTAGAAGAGCTCACCCCAACAGCTTCCGCAGCACGTGATGCAGGATGCCGCCATCTCTGAAATAAGCGACTTCGTCGGCGGTGTTCAACCGGCAGATGACCGGCACCGTCTCGACTCGGCCGTCGGCACGGCGGATCGAGAGAGACAGCTCCTGCCCCGGCACCAGTTGGCCGGCCTGCCCGGCGATGTCGAACAGTTCGCTGCCGTCCAGCTGCAGAGTCTTGCGGGTCGTGCCGGGCTGAAACTGCAGCGGCAGAACCCCCATGCCGATCAGATTGGAGCGATGGATCCGTTCGAAGCTCTCGGCGACCACGGCCCTGACCCCGAGCAACAGTGCCCCCTTGGCCGCCCAGTCGCGGCTCGACCCGGTACCGTACTCCTTGCCGGCCACCACGATCAGCGGTACCCCCTCCTGCCGGTAGCGCATCGCCACCTCGAAAATGCTGGTCTGTTCACCGGAAGGGAAATGCCGGGTGACGCATCCTTCAGCCCCGGGGGCCAGTTCGTTCTGAAGCCGGACGTTGGCAAAGGTGCCGCGCATCATCGCTTCGTGGTTGCCGCGCCGCGAGCCGTAGGAGTTGAACTCGTCCGGTTCGATCGCGCGCTCGCGCAGATAGCGCCCGGCCGGGCTGTCCGTCAGGATTGCCCCGGCCGGCGAGATGTGGTCGGTGGTGATCGAATCGCCGAGCAGGGCCAGCGGGCGGGCACCCTCGATCCCGGCAAACCGCGCCGCCGGCGGTGCCATGTCGATGAAATAAGGGGGCTCCTTGACGTAGGTGGAGGATGGCTCCCAGGCGTAGGTCTCCCCCGTGGGAACCGGGAGGTCGCGCCAGCTCGGCTCGCCGGCAAAGACATCCGCATAGTTGCGGCAAAACATCCCGGCCGAGACGGTCCCGACCGCTTCGGCAACCTCGGCGCTGCTCGGCCAGAGCTCCCGCAGATACACCGGCTGCCCGTCACTGCCGGTGCCGAGAGGGTCGCGGTCGAGATTGATGCGGGTGGTGCCGGCCAGGGCGAAAGCCACCACCAGCGGCGGCGAGGTCAGCCAGTTGATGCGCGTCTGGGTGTGTACCCGCCCCTCGAAATTGCGGTTGCCGGAGAGGACCGCTCCGACGCTGAGCTTCCCCCGCTCGATGGCTGCGGCGATCGGCCCGTCGAGCGGTCCCGAGTTGCCGATGCAGGTGGTGCAGCCGTAACCGACGAGGTTGAAGCCGAGCGCATCGAGACAGGGCTGCAGACCGGCCTTTTCCAGATAGTCGGTGACTACCTTGGAGCCGGGAGCCAGCGAGGTTTTGACCCATGGTTTCCGTACCAGCCCGCGCTCGACGGCCTTTTTGGCCAGTAGGCCGGCGGCCATCATCACCGCCGGATTGGAGGTGTTGGTACAGGAGGTGATGGCGGCGATCATCACGTCGCCCTGCCGCAGCGCATGATCGCTGCCTGCCACCGGCACCTCCCGGTCCCGGGCATCGGCCGGCAGCGCCTGTTCGGTCGCCTCCTTCAGGGCGGCGAGGTCGACCCGGTCCTGGGGACGCTTCGGCCCCGCCAGGCTCGGTCTGACCGTGGCGAGGTCGAGCTCCAGCACGGCGGTGAATTCGGGATCGAGGGTCGCGGCGTCGCGCCACAGCCCCTGAGCTTTCGCATAGGCTTCGACCAGGGCGATGGTGGCGGCATCGCGCCCAGTCAGGGTCAGATAGTCGATGGTGATCCGGTCAATCGGGAAGAAGCCGCAGGTGGCACCGTACTCGGGGGCCATGTTGGCGATGGTGGCCCGGTCGGCCAGTGGCAGGTCGTCGAGGCCGGGGCCGAAGAATTCGACAAACTTGTCGACCACTCCGAAGGTGCGCAGCATCTGGGTGACGGTCAGCACCAGGTCGGTGGCGGTCACCCCCTCGTTCAGCCTTCCGGTGAGGCGGAAGCCGACCACCTCGGGGATCAGCATGGAGACCGGCTGGCCGAGCATGGCCGCCTCGGCCTCGATGCCGCCGACCCCCCAGCCGAGTACCGCCAGGCCGTTGATCATGGTGGTGTGGCTGTCGGTGCCGACCAGGGTGTCGGGGTAGGCCAGCTTGCGTCCGTTCTGCTCCTCGCTCCAGATCGTGCGCGCCAGAAATTCGAGGTTGACCTGGTGGCAGATGCCGGTTCCCGGCGGCACCACCCGGAAGTTGCGGAAAGCCAGCTGCCCCCAGCGCAAAAATGTGTAGCGCTCGCGATTGCGCGCCATCTCCATCGCGACGTTGACGTCAAACGCCTCGGGAGTAGCGTACCGGTCGACCATGACCGAGTGGTCGATGACCAGATCGACGGGGATCCGCGGGTTGATCACAGCCGGGTCGCCGCCGGCACGAGCGACAGCGCTGCGCATCGCGGCCAGGTCGACCACCGCCGGCACCCCGGTGAAGTCCTGCATCAGTACCCGTGCCGGGCGAAAGGCGATCTCGTGATCGGAGCGGTGCTCTTTCAGCCAGTCGAGCACGGCGCGGATGTCGGCGGCGGTCACGGTCTCCCCGTCTTCGCCGCGCAGCAGGTTTTCCAGCAGGATCTTCAACGTCATCGGCAGCCGTCCGACGCCGTGACAGCCCTGTTCGGCCAGGGCGCCCAGGGCATAATAGTCGTAATCCGCGCCAGCGACGGCAAGGGTCCGCCGGGCGCGGAACGAATCGGGATGGGCACTGTTCATGTCGACCTCCGGGTATGGTATGGCACCGGGCCATTCTACCACAGACAGCCGGATTTGCCGGCCCGGAACACCTTGCAATCACAGGTGGCATTTGCTATCTAAGAGGCTGCCATTTCAACCCCGGACAGGTAGCTATGGATCTCGCTCTGCTCGACCAAACCCTCTTCGACATCACCTATCGTCAATTCGCCCTGGCGCTGCTGGCGGTCCTTGTCGCCCTGGTTGGCAAGAAGCTCTTTGCTTACCTGCTCACCCGCCTGCTCGCGCCGCTCACCCGGCGCACCGAAACCGACCTCGACGATCTGCTGCTGGAGTGCCTGCGCAAGCCGCTGGAACTGCTGGTGCTGATTATCGGCCTGTTTGTGGCGGTGCAGATCCTGCAGCTGCCCGAGGAGCCGACCAACGTCCGCAACGGCGCCTACGCCCTGCTCCGGGCCATGATCACCATCGCCGGCGGCTGGGCGCTGTTCAACATGGCCGGAGTTTTCGGTCAGTACCTCGAAGATTTGTCGGCAAAAACCGAAAACGACCTCGACGACCACCTGGTGCCGTTCGTCCGCAAGTCGCTGCGGGTCTTCATCGTCATCCTCGCCGGGGTCATGGTGATCCAGAACCTCGGCTATTCAACCTCCGGGCTGCTGGCTTCGCTGGGGATCGGCGGCATGGCGCTGGCCTTTGCCTCGAAGGACGCCTTGTCGAACATCTTCGGCTCGCTGATGATCATCTTCGACCGGCCGTTCAAGCTCGGCGACCAGGTCATCGCCGGCAACATGGAAGGGACGGTCGAGGAAGTCGGCTTCCGCTCCACCAAGATCCGCACCCCGGCCAAGACGCTGATCAGCGTGCCGAACAGCATCATCGCCAACATGCCGCTCGACAACGTCAGCCGCATGCCGCGCCGGCGCATCAAGCTGGCCATCGGCCTGACCTATGCCACCACCCCGGCACAGATGCGCACGGCGGTGGCCCGGCTGCGAGCCCTGCTGACGACGCACCCGGAGATCGATCCCGAGACCGTTCAGGTCAACTTCACTGATTTCGGCGCCTCGTCTCTCGACATCACCGTCACCTGTTTCAGCGTCACCACCGTGCTCGGCGAGCATCTCAACGTGCGCGAGGATATCTGCCTGAAAATCATGGACCTTCTGGAGGAACTTGGGCTGCAGTTCGCCTTCCCGAGCCGCACCGTCTACCTCCACCACGCCGACAGCGACCCACCTGAAGGGAGTTCCCGATGCGCCGTTTCCTGATCATGATCATTACGACCGGCCTGCTGGCCGGTTGCGCCCCCTGGCTGGCCCTGGAAAACGTCAACACCGGCATGACCAAGCCCGAGGTCCTGGCCCAACTCGGCAAACCGACCGATGTCGCCGGCACCGGCAATGTCGAATACCTCTGGTACAACCCGGTCAATCGCTTCTGGCAGCGCTATTATGTCCGACTGGTCAACGGCAAGGTCGAATCGTACGGGCCGCTCGGCAGCGAACCGGAACCCGCCAAGTAAACCGTGCGCAAGTCTCTGGACAGATGCAGGCCGCCGTGCTATTGAATCGCCCGTTGAATTTTTCTAATCAACCGGGAGAACGATGAATGAAGAGTGAAGTAGCACGGATTCTCAGCGAGTCGCGGCGGAATGAGACGCTGTTGGCGACGCGGCTCGATGCCCTGGCGGCGCAGGCGGGAGAAGAAATCTACCAGGAAGTTCTGCTCCAACTGGCAGGCAAGGACTTCCCGGCACAACTGGCCGCCCGCTATTGGCGCGAGGCCCTGGCGCAGCGGGCCAATCACTGCCAGGACGGTTGTGCCTATACCGGCGTGCGTTCGAGCCTGCTCGGCTACCTCTACCGGGTGGTTGGCGAAATCCACGACCCGCGTATCATCGAAGCCGACGACCTGGCCGGCTTTCGGCACGCCTCGGTTACCGACGGTCTCACCGGTCTCTACCATCAGACTTATTTTAAAGCGCATCTCGAGCAGATTACCGGGCGGCTGCAAGGACAGCGGGGGCAGGGGCTGGCGGTGGTCATGCTCGACCTCGATCATTTCAAGCAGTACAACGACCGCTGCGGACATCTGGCTGGAGATGCGGCGCTGCGGCAAGTGGCCGCGACGCTGCAGAGCTGCATCCGTCAGGGGGACCTGGCGGCGCGCTACGGCGGCGAGGAGTTTGCACTGATCCTGCACCGCCTCAACCTCCCCCAGGCCTGCATGGTGGTGGAACGCATCCGGCAGACGATCGAGGCGTTCCCCTTTGCCGGCGAAGAGCGGCTCGACCGCCGCTGCCTGACGATCAGCGGCGGCATTGCCATCCATCCCGACGACGGGGTTTCGGCTCTGGAGCTGCTGCAGCGGGCCGACGAACGGCTCTACCAGGCCAAGCTGCGGCGCAATACGATTTTCCCGCTGAATCGAGACCAGCGGCGAGCCCGCCGCTTTCCCTTCCAGTCGGTCGTCGAATACGCCGTCGCCGCAAACGGCCCGCTCCGCACCGGCCTGAGCCACGACCTGAGCAGCACCGGCATGACCCTGGCCTGTGAAAACACCCTGCCGCTCGGCGCCGAACTCGAACTGCACTTTCACCAGCCGTTCTGGCCGGCCGACTGCTCGGCCAGAGCCGTGGTCCGCAATGCCGGGCCGAACCGCGACGGACTGCTGACCCGCGTCGGCCTGCAGTTTGCCGAAACGCCGGTCCCTCTGACCAGCCTGATCCGGAGCAAGTCCTGAACGGCTCCCCGGCAGGCGGTCCCACCAGGAGAACGCGATGACCAGCACCGTCCACTTTGCCGACCTGCGCGCCGGCCTCAAGGAAAATCTGCACGACAAGCTGGAGCGCCTGCTGGAAGCCGCCGGGCTCCCCGGCGTGGTCGGCCAGGGCGACCTGACCGCGATCAAGCTGCACTTCGGCGAGCGCGGCGGGCACGCCTACCTGCGCCCGACCTTCGTCCGCCGGGTAGTCGACCGCGTCCGCGCCTGCGGCGGCAAACCTTTTCTCACCGACTCCAGCACCCTCTATCCCGGCGAGCGCAAGGAAGCGGTTTCGGCCCTCTCCTGCGCCATCGAGAACGGCTTCGCCTATGCCGTGGTCAACGCCCCGCTGCTGATGTGCGACGGCCTGCGCGGCCACTCCGCGCGGCGGGTGCCGGTCCCCGGCGAGGTGCTGCGGACGGTCGACATCGGCCTGGAGATCCTCGAGGCCGACACGCTGGTGGTCCTCAGCCACTTCAAGTGCCACGAACTGAGCGGCTTCGGCGGAGCGCTCAAGAACCTGGCCATGGGCTGTTCGAGCCGCGAGGGGAAACTGGAGCAGCACTCCACCGTGGCGCCGGTCGTCTCGGAAAAACACTGCACGGTGTGCGGCGCCTGTCTGAAGGCCTGCGTCCACGACGCGATCGACTTCAATCCCGGCAAGGCGCACATCGACGAAGTGCGCTGCACCGGCTGCGGGCGCTGCATCACGGTCTGCGAACCGCAGGCGATCCGCGTTCAGTGGAACGAGCAGACGCCGCTGGTGATGAAGAAGATGGCCGAGTACGCCTGCGGGGCGGTCAGCGGCAAAAGCGGGAAGCTGCTGTTCGTCAACTTCATCACCCAGGTATCGCCGGCCTGCGACTGCTACGGCTATTCCGACGCGCCGATCATCCCCGATCTCGGCATCCTCGCCGGCACCGACCCGGTGGCCCTCGACCAGGCCTGTGCCGACCTGGTCATCCAGGCGCGCGGTCTGCCGGACACCGCCATGGTCCACGGCCACGAGCCCGGCGGCGACAAGTTTCGCGGCGTCCACCCGGAGATCGACTGGGAGATTACTCTGGCGCATGCCGAAAAGCTCGGCCTGGGGAGCCGCGCCTACCAACTGGTCAGACTGGAACCCAAGAACGGGAAGTGGTAACCCCACCCCTGAAGACTGTCGCAAAACGAGGGCCGGTTCCCGATGGAACCGGCCCTCGCATTAAATCGGCCGGGGCGCGCTGTCCCTGCGGTTGCGCTGCGGCGGACGCTCTAGAGCGGCAGCTCCACGAGGAACTGGGCGATGACTTCCAGCTCCTCAAGCTGCACGGCGGTGAAGTCCGGGCCGGCCTCGGCGGGCGTCGCCCCTTTGCGTGATACCTGCACGATCCAGCGCAGCCGCTCGCCTTCCAGGCCGGGGGCCGTCATCACCTTCTGCAGCGGGATGCAGTGATCGCGCTCGGCCAGCCCCTGTTCGAATACGTGCAGGTGCGGAGTCGCAGCGAAGGCGTTGTTGATCGACCCGCGCCGCTGCCGGGCGGTCGCTGACACCAGCGAGCCGGTGAACAGGTGGACGGGTATCCTGACTTCCTGGCCCAGGCGATGGGGCGGCCAGACAAAGCTCGCCGTACGCGCCTCCCCCTCGAACCGGAACAGGCCGACTTCATGGGGCTGCACCTTGAAATACACCGCCAGTTCTCCCGCCAGAAGAGCAAGACGCTGCTCGGCCCCGGCCGTGGTCAGCACGGCCACAAGATGTTCGCAGAAACTCTTCGCATTCATATCTGCCTCCGCCGCTAGCGGTTGATGTCGGGCTCACTTCCGGCCCCGCCCAGCACGTTCGCCAACGCCGCCAGCCGTTCCCGACCCGCTTCGCCGCGGAAACCGCCGAGGGCGACCAGCCGCCAGCCGCCGGCATGGGACACCAAGGCCACGCTGCGCGGGCGCACCGTGAAAACCGTCAGCAGGGCCAGGACCAGGACGATGCTGCCGCCCCAGACCAGCGGTTCGCCGGGGTCGCGCGAGAACTGGAAGCCGCAGTACCAGAACCCGTTCTTGTCGCGGGCATAGGCGGTCTGGTAGATGGCGACGCCGCGATGGACCAGCGGGCTGTTGACCTCGATGACCGCCTGACGCACCTCCTGGTCGTTTTCCAGGATGGTGACCTGACTGCTCAGCTGTTTGACCACCGGGTCGCGGAAGGCGGCCGGCTTGATCAGCACGCCGGGGTCGGGGTTGTTCGGGTAGTCGCGTTTGCCGCTCAGGGCGTGGTACTCGCCGAGCGGTCGGCCATTGCGCTCCAGGAAGAGGACCAGGTGCTCCTCTTCGGGGTAGAAGCGTAAAACCCTTATGACCAGACCGTTGCCGGCCGCCACCGTTTCCCCCTCGCGGGTGGTGAGCGTCTGCAGCAGCTGCATCTGCCGCGGGTCGATAACGGCGATCTGCAGATCGATCGGGTAGTAGGTCGGCTCGAAGTGATCGAGGCGGAAGGCGAACCCCAGGGGGCGCTGTCCCTGGCTGTCCCAGTCGAAGATGCTGTCGACCTGGTGAGTGACGTAAAGATTGACGGTGCCGACAAAACCGAAGGCGCCGGCCAGGGCGCCGGCCATGATGGCGATGACGGCCAGGTGCAGCACCGGTACCGCCCAGCGGCTGGCCGCGCGACTGCGGCCGAGCAGCCCGTTGCCGCACGGGGTGACCCGGTAGCCGGCGGCCCCCAGGCGGACGGTTAACTCCGCCGCCGACAATGCCGGCAGATCGTGGCCGGCACTGTTGGCGGACAGACCGGCGGCGACCTGAGCCGCCAGGCGTTGGCGCTCGCCGAGCGCGCGGCGCAGGGTTCGCCAGGTGCAGACCGCCAGATTGACTGCCAATAGAAACAGCAGCAGGCGATACCAGGGCGACTGAAAATAGAGATCGAAGCGCTTGACCGGTGGCCCTTCGCCGAGAGCCTGTTCGACCGGTTGCAGGGTGCCGCCGATCGCCACGACGGCGAGAGTCATCAGCAGCGCCAGCGTCAGGCGCACGGAACCGAAAAAATCAAGCAAACGTTGCATCGTCACTCCGGCGAGACTAAACTGGGCGACATCATAACACTTTCGCCGGCTCCACAAAAGCCGGCTGGACGCGAGCCCCATGATCGTCGGCGTTCCCAGGGAGATCAAGGTTCAGGAGCACCGGGTCGGCATGACCCCGGCCGGGGTGCGCACCCTGGTCGAGGATGGCCACCGGGTGTTGGTGCAGGGCGGCGCCGGGCTGGGGAGCGGTCTGGACGACGCCCGCTACCGGCAGGCCGGCGCAACGTTGGTCGACACTGCCGCGGAGATCTATGCGACGGCGGAGCTGGTGGTCAAGGTCAAGGAGCCGCTGCCACCGGAATACGGCCGGCTGCGCTCGGGACAGCTGCTCTTTACCTATCTGCATCTGGCGCCGGAACGGGCGCTGACCGAGGCGTTGCTGGCCAGCGGCTGCACGGCCATTGCCTATGAAACGGTGACCCGCGCCGACGGCACCCTGCCGCTGCTGACGCCGATGAGCGAGATTGCCGGACGGATGGCCCCGCAGGTCGGCGCCCACTGGCTGCAGAAGGAACAGGGCGGCAAGGGGGTGCTGCTGGCCGGCGCGCCGGGGGTGCGTCCCGGGAGGGTGGTGATCCTCGGTGCCGGCACGGTGGGGAGCAATGCCCTGCGCATCGCGGTCGGGATGGGTGCCGACGTCACCGTGCTCGATATCGACGCCGGCCGATTGACGGCCCTGGACGATCATTACGGCAACCGCATCCACACCCTGGTCGCCAACAGCCAGACCATCGAGGAGGAGACGCCGCGCGCCGACCTGCTGATCGGCGCGGTGCTGATTGCCGGCGCGGCAGCCCCGCAGCTGGTCTCCCATGAACTGGTGGCGCGCATGGAGCCGGGGAGCGTGATTGTCGATGTGGCCGTCGACCAGGGCGGCTGCGTCGCCACCACCCGGCCGACCACCCATGCCGAGCCGGTCTACACGGTCAACGGCATTCTGCACTACGGCGTGGCCAACATGCCCGGCGCGGTCAGTCACACCAGCACCTTCGCCCTGACCAACGCCACCCTCCCCTACGTCCGCCAGCTGGCCGCCGAAGGCTACAGCGCCTGCCTGCGCCACCCGGAACTGCGGGCGGGCGTCAACGTCCACGCCGGCGACATTACCCACCCGGCGGTGGCCAAAGCCTTCAGCCTCCCCTGCCACCCCATCCCGACCAACTGAACCGAACCGGCTAGAATAACCCGGCCAGTTCGTCGAGCAGGCGCCGGTTGTCGGCGGCGCTGCGCACGGCGAGACGCAGATGGCGGTCGTCAAGACCGGCAAAGTCCGTGCAGGTGCGAACGAGCATACCCTTGTGGCGCAGCCGTGCCGCAACGGTGGTGGCGGACGGGGCCGGATCGGGGAGTCGACAGAGGAGGTAGTTGGCCACCGACGGGTGAACGGTGCACCCCCGCTTCACCAGACCGGCGGTCAACTCGGTGCGCAGCACGGGGATTGCCTGAAGCGTGGCGATGCGCAGGGCATCGGCGTGCAGGCAGGCAATTCCGGCGGCAATGGCCGGCGTGGAGAGCCGCCACGGTTCGCGCTGTGCCGCGAACCGTGCAATCAGTTCCGGCGCCGCCGCCAGCCAGCCGATGCGCAACCCGGCCAGGGCATAGAATTTGGTCAGGGAGCGCAGGACGATCAGCTCCTCCCGCAGGGGAGCCTGGTCGGCGATGGACAGGCTCGGGGCAAAATCGACAAAGGCTTCGTCGACCAGCAGGTGGATGTTGGATGGCAGGACGTCGGCCAGGTGCAGCAGCAGTTCGCGTGGATAGCCGGTACCACTCGGGTTGAGGGGATTGGCGAGCCAGACCAGATCGGTTTCCGGATGCAGGGCTTTGCCGAGCGCGACCGGGTCGAGGCGGAAATCGTCGGCGGGATCGAGACGGAAGGTGTCGACGACGGCTCCGGCTTGGAGCAGGGCCGCCCGGTACTCACTGAAGGCCGGTTCGACCAGCAGGACGCGGCGCGGCCGCAACACCCGCGGGACGAGGAAGATAAACTCCGTGGCCCCGGCGCCGGCCAGCACGCACGCTGCCGGCAGACGGTGATGTGTGGCCAGCGCTCCGGCCAGGCTGGCGGCATCGCTTTCCGGGTAATGGCAGATGTCGGCCAGGGCGGCCAGAGCGGCGGCCAGGGCCTCCGCCGGCGGGCCAAGAGGATTGAGGCTGGCCGAAAAGTCGAGAATAGCCGTTGCCGGGCACCCCAACTCCCTAGCCAGGGCCGGCGCCCGGCCGCCATGCAGGCGCAGCGGATCAGCCATCATTGCCATATCTCGCAGGTGAACCAGCCGATACTGCAAGTCAACCCGAGCGCCAAAACCGCCACCGCATACATGAGCATCACCATCCGTCGGTAATCGTCGATCGTCAGCAGCCGCCCGGCATCGCCGAAGGTCGGCTTCTCCTGCCACCGGCCGAAGTAGCTGGCCGGGCCGCCGAGCTGCACCCCCAGGGCCCCGGCGGCGGCCGCTTCGGGGTAGCCGGCATTGGGGCTGGCATGTTTGCGCGCGTCGCGTCGAGCAATGCGCCAGGCCTTACGGGCGTCGAGGCCGAGCGGAAGGCAAGCACACACCAGCAACAGGGTGGTGAGCCGGGCCGGCAGCCAGTTGAGCAGGTCGTCGAGGCGCGCCGCCGCCCAGCCGAATTCCCGGTAGCGCTCGTTGCGGTAGCCGACCATCGAATCGAGGGTGCTGGCCGCCTTGTAGAGCATCCCCGCCACCGGTCCGCCAAGGCCGAGATAGAAGAGTGGGGCGACAATCCCGTCCGAGCTGTTCTCGGCCACGGTTTCGATGCAGGCCCGCAGGATCGCCTGCTCGTCGAGTTCACCGGTGTCGCGGCCGACAATCATGCTCAACGCCTGCCGGGCACCGGGCAGATCGCCGGCACTCAGCCGCGCGATGACAGCGGCGCTCTGGCGGTGCAGTTCCCGCACCGCCAGGCAGGTCCAGGCCAACCAGACGGCGACGACGATGCCGGTGGCCGGATGCAGCCAGGCGGCCAGGGTCAGCAGCCCCCACGCAGCGGTGCCGGCCACCGCCAGCGTCAGGAGAACCAGCACGATGCCACCGAGGCGGCGCGGCTGGATGCGTTCGTAAAGAAGCCCTTCGCATCCGGCGATCAGCCGGCCGATGCCGACCACCGGGTGCGGCAGCCGGCGCGGGTCGCCGAACAGCAGGTCGACGGCGAAGGCCGCCGCCAACCAGAGCGGCGACATCAGCCAGCGGACTCGTCTGGCAGCTCGAGCAGTGCCCAGATCCGCGCCAGATCGAGATGCCGCGCCAGGTGATCGGCCAGCCGGTCAAGCTCGGCATCGAGGCCCGCAACGGCCGGGCGCGCCGCCGGGGCCAGGCCGCGTCGGGCCCGCAGGAAATCGAGCAGGGCGTGACGCAGCGCGGCATCGTCGAACAGGCCGTGCAGGTAGGTTCCCCAGGTGCGGCCATCGACGGAAACGGCGCCGTCCTCGATCGTCTCGCCGAAACCGCCGTGGCGGGCCACCGCGAAGAGCGGCCGGGCCAGCGCCCCCCGGGTCGTCACCCCCATGTGGATCTCGTAGCCGGACACGTCCCCGTCCGCCGCCAGGCCGAGCGCCACCGCCCCCTCCAGCACGGTGCCCGCCACCTGGTGGGTCTGCTTGTCGCCGGTCAGCACCGTATCGACATCGAGGAGGCCAAGCCCCTCGGCCTCGCACTGATCGGACTCGATGCCGTCGGGATCGGCGATATGCTTGCCGAGCATCTGGTAGCCGCCGCAGATCCCGGCGATCCGCCCTCCCTGCATGTGGAAGTCGTGAATCGCCCGGGCCAGACCGCTGGTGCGCAGATGTTGCAGATCGGGAAGGGTGCTCTTGGTGCCGGGGAGGATCAGCAGATCGAGCCCGGCAATCTCGTCCGGGCTGGTGATGTAGCACAGGTCGACATCGGCTTCCTGCTCGAGGGGGTCGAAATCGGTATAGTTGGAGAGGCGCGGCAGACGGACCACGCCGATGCGTAGCGGCGCCCCTGCCCTGCCCTGCCCCTTGCGGGCCAGGCCGAGCGAGTCCTCTTCGGGAAGCTTGAGATCGAGCCACGGCACGACCCCGAGCACCGGCACGCCGGTCCGCGCCTCGACGGTGGCAATCCCGGAAGCGAGCAGCGATGGGTCGCCGCGGAAGCGGTTGATGATCACCCCGGCGAGCATCCGCCGTTCCTCCGGGGCCAGAAGTTCGACGGTGCCGACGATGCTGGCGAAGACGCCTCCGCGGTCGATGTCGGCGACCAGCAGCACCGGAGCCTGTGCCATGGTCGCGGCGCGCAGGTTGGCGATGTCGTGTTCGCGCAGGTTGATCTCGGCAATGCTCCCCGCCCCCTCCATGACCACGATGTCGGCACGGGCGGCCAGGCGTTGGAACGATTCCTCGATCTTCCGGAACGCCTCGGGCTTGTAGGCGTGATACTGCGCCACGGTCATGTTGCCGACCGGCCGCCCCTGGACGATCACCTGCGCCCCGGTGTCGGAATTCGGCTTGAGGAGCACGGGATTCATGTCGACGTGCGCCGGCACCCCGCAGGCGGCGGCCTGCAGCGCCTGGGCCCGGCCGATTTCGCCGCCCTCCGGGGTGACCGCCGCGTTGAGCGCCATGTTCTGCGCCTTGAACGGCAGCACCTTGACCCCTTGGTTGCGCAGCAGCCGGCAGAGGCCGGCGGTCAGTACGCTCTTGCCGACATCGGAGCCGGTACCGCCGACGAAAAGTGCCCGCGCTTTTTGAGTGCCAAGCGCCAAGACGCAAGACTCAAGAGGTTGTTCTTGAGTCTTGGCGCTTGAGTCGTGCACCTCATATCCCCTCGGCGTGACCATCCGCCCTTTGCCATCCACATAGGTCGCGGTGTTGCCGATGATCACCAGGGAGAACATGTCGATGGGGTGGGCGGTGAAATCCAGCAGGGTGCTGACCGTGACCTCTTCGTCGGCACGACAGGCGTGGCGGACGATGCCGACCGGGGTGGCCGGGTCGCGGTGGCGCAGCAGGGTCTCGCGCGCCGCCTCGATCTGGCTGGTGCGCGAACTGCTTTTCGGGTTGTAGAGGGCAACGACGAAATCGACCGCGGCCGCCGCTTCCAGCCGTCGGGCGATCGTGTCCCAGGGGGTGAGCAGATCGGAAAGGGAGATCACCGCGAAGTCGTGCATCAGCGGCGCGCCGAGCCGGGCGGCAGCAGCCTGCAGGGCGGAGACGCCGGGAACGATCTCGATGTCGACATCATGCAGGAGCGCAGCAGGCTGCGCCCCTGCGCCCTCATTCGCCAATTCCAAAACCAGTCCGGCCATGCCGTAGATGCCGGCATCGCCGCCGGAGACCAGGGCGACGACCTGGCCGGCGGCCGCCCGTTCCAGCGCCTGGCGGCAGCGCTCGACCTCCTGGCGCATGCCGGAGGCGAGCAGTTCCTTGCCGGCCAAAAGGTCCGGGATCAGGTCGAGATAAGTCTGGTAGCCGGCAACCACCTCGGCCGCCTCGATGGCGGCTCGCGCCGCCGGGGTCAGGTGGGCGGAATCACCGGGACCGATGCCGACGACAAACAGTTTACCGCTCATATTCAGTCAACCTTCTCCGCAACGGCAAGCGTGACGTTGCCGCACTTCTTCTTGGTGATCAGCAGCGGCCCGCCGCCGCCGGCGAGGATGGCCGCCGGCTCGCAGACCCCACGGGCACCGACGGCAGCCACGGCATGGGGTGATGCCGGTGAAGGCGCGGCCACGGCATTGAGTTCGTCCGCGGAGTAAAACGCGAGCGGCAGGGCATGCCGTGCCGCGAACTCGAGCAGCCCGGGCTCGTCGGCTTTCTCCCGCACGCTGGCCAGGCGGCCGATGCTGGCAAAGGCCAGGAAGGTGCGGCCGAGTTCGGCGGTGATGGCCACTTCGATTTCATCGGCAGAGGTCCCGCGATTGCAGCCGATCCCGACCATCAGGTCGGGGGGGCGCAGGATCAGCAGGTTCGGGCGGCGATCGAGGTCGGGGATGAGCCGGTGGGTGACGAAGACCAGCCCGGCCGCGCCGCTCTGCAGGGCGGCGGCAAAGTTGGCGTGCACTTCGATGCCGGGGGTGTTGGCAAAGAGCGGCGCCACGCGGCCGCGGCGGTCGACCAGGGCAATGCGCCCCCCTTCGAGGAGCAGGCTGTTGAGGTTCCTGATGTGCGCCAGCGGCTCGACGCGCAGGCCGGCCTGACGGGCCGCTTCATCCCAGGCGGTCAGCCCGTTGACGTCGGTGGCGGTGGTGATCACCGCCGTACCGCCACTGGCGGCGGCCAGTTCGACAGCCAGACGGTTGGCGCCGCCGAGATGGCCGGCCAGCAGCGAGACGGCAAAGCGCCCGGTTTCATCGAGCACCACCACCGCCGGGTCGCGCCCCTTGCCGGCCAGGTGTGGGGCGACCATGCGCACCACGATGCCGGTGGCCATGATGAAGGCAAACCCGTCAAAGTGCCCCCACAGCCGGGCGACCAGCCCCTTGAGTTCACCGCTGAACGATGTGACCGCCGGGCCGCCGTCACCGGCAAAGCGTTCGAGGACAAACAGCTGCGCCTCCGGGCGAGTCGCCTGCAATTGGGCGCCGAGACGGGCGCCGTTGCGGGTGATGGCGATGATGGCAAGTTTCACGGGCAAGACTCAAGGTTCAAGGTCAAAAGTCCGAGGTAAAAGAAATGATCAACCCTGCCGATCGCGAAAGCCGTGGGAAAAGCCCTTGTCGTACAGTTTCGAAACGGCCGCTAAACCTTGCTGTCCGGCCTTGAGCACGTCGCCGACGATGATGATCGCCTGGCGATCGATGCCGGCATCGCGGACCTTGGCGGCGAGGTCGGCCAGCGTCCCCATGACGATTTGCTCATCCGGCCAACTGGCCTTCGCGACGACCGCCGCTGGAGTTTCGACCGTGTAGGCACCCTGCAGCAGTTCCGCCACCACCTCCTCGATCATGCCGACCGAAAGGTAGATGACCAGGGTGGCGCCGATCCTGGCGATCTCCGCCAGACGCTCGCGTTCCGGCACCGGGGTGCGGCCGGCCAGGCGGGTGACAATGACCGTCTGCGAGACCTCCGGCAGGGTCAGCTCCTGTTTGAGCGCCGCAGCGGCGGCGAAGGCGCTGGTCACCCCGGGGACGACTTCGTAAGCAATGCCGAACTGATCGAGCTCCACCATCTGCTCCTGGATCGCCCCGTACAGCGAGGGGTCGCCGGTGTGCAGGCGCACCGTCCGTTTCCCGGCGGCCACGGCGTCGGCCAGCAGCCGGGTCGTCTCCGTCAGCGTCAACCCGGCCGAATCGTGGACCTCGGCCTGCGGCGCATAGGTACGCACCAGCTCACGATCGACCAGACTGCCGGCGTAGACCACCACATCGGCCCCTTCCAGCAGGCGGGCGCCCCTGACGGTGATCAGGTCGGCAGCACCGGGACCGGCGCCGATGAAGTAAATGATGGGCATGGATGGTTCCGTTTAGCCAAGTCAAAGGTCAAAGGTCAAAGGTCAAAGGATTATTGCTATTTACCTTTTACCTTTCACCTGTTTTTTCTGACGATCAGCAGCGACAGATAGTCGAGCTTCTGGCCGACCAGCGCGGCCAGATCGGTCACCACTTCTTCCTGGTCCGATCCCACCCGGCGGACGAACACCCCCTGGCGCTCCAGCCCGAGCTCGGTGAGCAGCGCGTAGACCCGGTCGAAGACCCGGCTGATCTTCATCAGCACCACGCAGTCGAAATCGAGCAACGTCTGGCGGAGCTTCTCTTCTTCATAGGTCGCGGGGAGGATCGCCAGGCGCTCCGCCGCCATCCCCAGCGGGATCCCGGCCGCGGCCGCCGCCGCGCCGACACTGGTGATGCCGGGGACGATCTCGACGGCGATTTCCGGGTAGCGTTCGCGCAGGATGCGTAGCAAGTAGAGGAAGGTCGAGTAGAGGAGCGGATCACCGATGGTGACGAAGGCCACCGTCCGCCCGGCGCGGACATGCCCGGCGACTTCAAGGGCCGTCGCCTCCCAATGGGGGCGCAGTTCTTCCTCGTCGCGGCTCATCGGGAAGACCCGCTCCAGCACCAGCTGCCGGTCGCGGTCGAGATGCCCGGCGACGATCCCCAGCGCATAGCTGGCCGCCTCGGCCTGGCCGGTCGGGGCGACGATGACGTCGGCGGCGCGCAAGATGCGCGCCGCCTTGAGAGTCAGCAGTTCGGGATCGCCGGGGCCGACGCCCACGGCATAGAGACGGGGAGACATAAGCGTCAAGACTCAAGACTCAAGAAACAAGATTGAAGGAAAGTCATCAGCATATTCTTGAGTCTTGCCTCTTGCGTCTATTCCTTCACTGCCGTAATGACGAAGACCGGGTTGTGCGCCTCGAACAATTTGTAATCGGTCAGTGGCCGGGTGCGGGCGATGTTGACGGTGACCACCTCCAGCTGGTAGCCGGCATTCTCGAAGAACTCGGTGGCGGCGGTCAGGGTGTCGAGAGTGACGGCGTTGATCACTACCCGGCCGGCGGCCGGCAGACGGCCGTCGATCGCCTTGAGGATCTCCCAGAGGTTCCCCCCCGAGCCCCCGATGAACACCCGGTCCGGATCGGGGAGACCATCGAAACACTCCGGGGCGGCGCCGGCCACGACGTTGATATGGCGCGACTGGAACTTGCCGAGATTTTCCTTGAGAAAGGCCAGACACTGCGGGTTGCGTTCGATGGCGTAGACTTCGCCGTTGGGGAGCAACTGATCGGCCTCGATGCTGACCGAACCGGAGCCGGCGCCGATGTCCCAGAGGGTCATGTCGTGGCGCAGGCGCAGCTTGGCGAGACTGACGGCACGCACCTCTTCCTTGGTGATCAGCTTCTTGACGGTCGCGAACTCCTCGTCGGCGATCCCCAGCGCCGGCCGTGCCCCTTCGCCGCCGGCCTCATACTCCTTGATCAGGATCAGGACATTCAGAGCCGCGGCCCTGATCTCCAGCAAGCCGCGGATATCGGTGCGCACGATCCGCTCCTGGTCGCCGCCGAGGTTCTCGCACAGCCAGGCACTGTAGCCGTCGCGGCCACGCTCGATCAGCTCATTGGCGATGGCCGCCGGGGTGTTCTGCTCGTCGGTGAGGATCGCCGCCTTGTCGTTGGCGACGATCCGGTCGACCGCCTCCTTGAGACCGCGCCCGTGGGTGGAGATGAAGACCGTGTCATCCCACGGTTCGCGAATCCTGGCGAAGGCGTACTGCACCGAACTGACATTGGGGAGGAATTCGAAATCGGCACCCGGCAGGTTGCGCAGCAGGTAGCGGCCGATCCCGAAGAAGAGCGGATCGCCGGAGGCGAGCACCACCGGATTCCCGGCAGTTTTTTTCAGGCGTTCCACCACCCGGCCGAGATTGCTGTCGACGACCAGCTTCTCTCCGGTGAAATCAGGAAAGAGCGCCAGCTGCCGTTCGCCGCCGATCAGCAGATCGGCCTGCCGGATCAACTCCAGCGCCCTGCGACCGAACTCCTCGTGTCCCCTGACTCCCGCCCCGATCACGTAGATCTTGCTCATGGTTTCCTCGCTCCGAACAATTCGCCAAAGGTCACGGCAGGTTCACCGGTGTAACCGGCCAACAGCACTCCGCAGCATACGCCGGGGGCCCACTCCTGCAGACGGTCGATCGCCCGTGCCGCGACCAGCGCCACCAGGGGGTGGTGCGGCCCGAGTTCCAGGTACAGCTCGCGGGCGGTGTGCGCCCACTCTAGCCGTTCGATCAGCGCAGCGTCAAGGCCGCTCGCACGTCCCCACTCGGCCAGCATCGCCAGGTCAAGGGCCACCACCGCCGCGTGAGTCTGCGGGTGGCCGCAGGCGATCTTGATCAGCTTGGCGAACTGGGCGGCCACGACCAGCTCCCTGACACCGCGCCGGGCACAGGCGGCAGCCAGGTGCCCGACATGATCGCCCATCAGGATGAACGCTTCTTCCGGCAGCGACAACATCTTTTCCGCCACCTGTTCACTGCTGCGCCCAGTGCTGGCCACCACCCTTTGGCAGCCGGCTGCCAACGCCACGCCGAGGGCGGCGTCGATGGTGTCGGTCCAGGCCCGGTGGGAGACCGGCGTGACCACGCCGGTGGTACCAAGGATCGACAGACCGCCGACAATGCCGAGGCGGGCGTTGAGGGTACGCCGGGCACGTTCCTCACCGTCGGGGATGCTGATGGTGACGTGAGGCGTAACCCCGTGATTCGTGATCCGTGATCCGTGATCAGGGAAAACCTCAAGGACCGCCGCCGTGATCATCCGTCTGGGGACGGGGTTGATGGCCCACTCGCCAACCGCCACCGCCAGTCCCGGCTTGGTCACCCGGCCGATGCCGGTGCCACCGGTGATGATAATGGGGAACGAAGGGGGCAGTCCCCCTCCTTCAAGGGGACTGTCCCCATTCTCCAGTCTCACCTCCGCCCACACCTCACAGCCGTTGGTGACGTCGGGATCGTCGCCGGCGTCCTTGACCACGCAGCAGGCCGCCGTCCGCTCGTCAAAGCGTTGGCCATGAAGAGGGAAAGTTGCCGTAAGCCCCGCCGGCAGGGTCAGCTCCACCGTTGCCACCAATCGCCGGTCGCGCAGCATCAGCGCCGCCCCCCTGGCCGCCGCGGCGGCGCAGGCGCCGGTGGTGAACCCATGGCGCAGTGGCCGGCGCACCCTTTAGCCCTTCTCCGCGGCGAGGATCATCAGGGCGTTGAGGATCGCGGCGGCAATCGCCGACCCCCCCTTGCGCCCGCGGCAGGTGATGAACGGCAGATTTGAGGCCAGCAGCGCCGCCTTCGACTCGGCGGCGCCGACGAAACCGACCGGCACGCCGACCACCAGCGCCGGCTCGACCTTCCCGGCCCGAGCCAGATCAAGCAGTTCGAACAGGGCCGTCGGCGCGTTGCCGATCAGGAAGATGCCGCACCCCTCTTGCACGCCGCGACGCATGGCGACCAACGAGCGGGTGACCCCCAGTTCGCGCGCCTGCCGGGCAATGTCGGGGTCGGCGACGTGGCAGACGAGGTCGCTGCCGAATGCCGCCAGGCGGGTCTTGCTGACCCCGGCGCGGACCATGTGGGTGTCGCACAGAATCTTCGCGCCACTGCGCAGGGCCGCGATCCCCGCTGCGACCGCCCCCGGCGAGAAGCAGGTGGTCGCGGCGAAGTCGAAGTCGGCGGTGGTGTGGATGATGCGCCGCACGATCGGCCACTGGCGGTCATCGTAGGGATGCGTTCCGACCTCGGCATCGATGAGGCGGAAGCTTTCGGCCTCGATGGCGGCCGGGTCGAGAATAGTCGGACCGACGGACATCAACCCAGCGCTTCCCGGATCCGTTCGCAGACGATCTCGCCCAGCTTGGGATGGGTGCCGAGCGGCTGGCCCATCAGCATCTCTACGCCGGGGTGGCGCTGCCTCGCCTCCTCCATCTCGGCGGGAAGGTCTTCGAGGACATGCGCCCCGGCAAAGAGGAAGTAGGGGTAGAGGAGCACCCGTTCGGCTCCTTGGGCGACACAGGCATCGATCCCTTTCTGGATGTTCGGCGCGTGCTGTTCGCGAAAGGCCACTTCGACGATCTCGTACCCCTGCTGCCGCACCATGGCGGCAATGGCGTGCAGGGCGTCGTTGGCCTCGGCCACGCGCGAACCGTGGCCCATCAGCAGTATAGCGGTTTTCATCGGCAAGGATCCTTTCAAAAACCTCAAACGGTCTGAATGAGTACGTACGGGGCGACGATCAACATCCGGAACGGTTTCTCCAGCTCAAGCTCCCAGGCGGTCAGTTCCTCGCTGCTTGGCTTGCGCAGCTGCCCGCTGCCGATCCAGCCGGCGACTTCGGCGGTTCGGTCCCTGGCCACGCACCAACCGACCTCCACCAGCTCCAACTCCGGCGCGACCAGGATCACGCTGTCCCGCCCCAGTTGGGGGCGCAGCGCCCGCCAGTCGACGGTGGCCAGCTCCTCGGCAAGTTTTTTGCGAATTTCATCCATTATTTTCATCCTCAGAGGGGCAGTCCCCGTGCGGGGACAGTCCCTAGACCTTGTCGCCGCGCAGATCGCCGGCAAAGAGCGCCCCGGCGCCGCGCGAGGCGCAGAAGTCGCCGCACATGGTGCAGGTGGCCTCGTCCTCGGGGGTGCGGCTGGCGCGGATCGCCCGGGCGTCCTCGGGGAAGAGCGCCAGTTCGAACTGCTTCTGCCAGTCGAGGTCGCGGCGCGCCTTGCTCATCAGTTTGTCGCGCTCGCGCCCCCTTTCCGGGTACTTGTTCATGTCACCGATGTAGGCCGCCACCTTGGCCGCCTTGACGCCGGTGATCACGTCCTGCTCATTGGGCAGGGCCAGGTGCTCGGCGGGGGTGATGTAGCAGATCAGGTCGGCCCCGAAACGGCTCGACTGGGCGGCGCCGATCGCAGCGGTGATGTGATCGTAGCCGGGGGCGACATCGCAGGCGATCGGTCCGAGCATGTAGTAGGGGGCGTCGCCGCTCATGCGCTTCTGCAGACGGATGTTCCCCTCGACCTCATCGAGCGGCACGTGCCCCGGCCCCTCGACCAGCATCTGGCAGCCCATCTCGCGGCCGAGTTCGGCCAACTCGCAGTTGATCAAGAGTTCCTGGATCTGCGCCCGGTCGCTTGAGTCGTGGATCGCTCCGGCGCGCAGGCCGTTGCCCAGCGACAGGACCGTGTCGTACTTTTTGAGGATGGCGACCACCCGGTCGAACTGCGCGTAGAGCGGGTTCTCGCGGTTGTTTGCGAGCATCCACGCGACCATCGACACTCCCCCCTTGCTGACCAGCCCGCCGTAGCGGTAGCCCTGCTTCCGGAGGCGCTCGATGGTATAGAGGTTGATGCCGCAGTGCACCGCCATGAAGGCCATGCCATCTGAGCACTGCTGCTCGATCAGGTCGAAGAGCAACTCCTCGTCAAGCTTGTTGGGGTCGCCGTACTTGCGCGCCGCCTCGCAGAACGCCTGGTAGAGCGGGACGTTGCCGACCGGCAGGTCGACCGCATTGATCACCTCGCGACGCACCCGGTCGAGATCGCCTCCCACCGACAGCTCCATCAGGGTATCGGCGCCGGCCTCCTGGGCGGCCCGGGCCTTTTGCACCTCGGCGGCGTAGTCGACGATGTCGGAACTGGTGCCGATCGAGGCGTTGACCTTGGTGGCGAGCCCCTTGCCGATTCCGGCAATCCGGGCGGGCTTGCGGTTGTGGTTCCAAGGGATGACCACCTTCCCCGCGGCGACCATCTGCCGGATGTAATCTTCGCTCACCTGCTCATTGCGGGCCACCGCCGTCATCTGCGGGGTGACGATGCCGGCGCGAGCGTGTTCGATCTGGGTCTTCAACCATTCTCTCCTTCGGAATGCAAATTCACCCGCCGCCAGCCGCGGACGGAATTGATCAACCACAGGCGGCGGGCGGCCAACAGCTCTTGCCGGGTAACAATCTCTTCGGCCAGAATGCCCCTCTCCACCAATTCGCCGCGCAGCGTTCCCGGCAGCAACCCGCAGGCCACCGGCGGCGTCACCAGCCGGCCCTCCCGCTCCACCACCAGGTTATGGATCGTCCCCTCGGTCACCTCGCCGCTCTCGTTGCAGAATAGAACGTCGAGATAGCCCGGGTGCCGTTCCAGCACGCCATCATACCATGGGCGCCAGGTGGTCTTGTGCCGGAGCAGCGGCTCACGGCTGTCGATCGGTGCCGTCGCGAGCGTCACCCGCGCCGGCGTCGCTGCGGACTCCCGCTGAGTCAACGGCACAGCCGTAACCGTGATGATGCCGTCGGCGGCCAGCAGCAGGCGGACCTTGTGCCGCCCCGTGCCGGTTGGCGCCGCGGTCAGCAGTTGCCGGCGCACGGCATCGAGATCGCAGGCAAAGCCGAGCTCCGCTGCCGAAGCCGCCAGTCGCCGCAGGTGCCGCTCCAGCAGGGCATAACCCTGCGGCTCGTCCCATGGCAGTGTTTCGATCAACTGCAGCGGTTCGGCGTTACACGCCAGAAAGGCCGCTTTCTGTAGGCACTCCCGGTATTCCGCCGCCGCCTCGGCATCCGCCGTCACGCCGCTGCCGATCCCCATCTCCCCCGCGCCGCGTCGCACATCGAGGGCGGCGGTGCGGATCGCCACGCTGAAGACCGCCTCATCACCCGGCGAGACGAAGCCGATCGCCCCGCAATAGGGACCGCGCGGCCCATTCTCCAACTCCTTGATGATCGCCATGCTGCGCCGCTTCGGCGCCCCGGTCACCGAGCCGCACGGGAAGAGGGCGCGGAAGATATCGACCAGGCCGACGCCGTCCCGCAGCCGCGCGGTCACCGTCGAAGTCATCTGATGCAGCGTCGGGTAGCTCTCCACCGCAAACAGCTGCGGGACCGCCACCGAACCGGTGGCGGCAACCCGGCCGAGGTCGTTGCGCACCAAGTCGACGATCATCAGGTTCTCGGCCTGCTCCTTGGGCGCGGTTGCCAACTCCTCCCGCCGCCGAAGATCGTCCGCCGTGTCAAGTCCGCGCGGCGCCGTTCCCTTCATTGGCCGCATGGCGATCGCGTGGCCTTGCCGGACGAAGAACAGTTCCGGCGACGCCGAGGCGATGACCATCTCGCCGAGATCGAGCCAGGCGCAAAACGCCGCCGGCTGGTCCGCGCACAGCCGCCGGTAGAGGGAAAAGGGCTCGCCGGCAAAGCGCAAACGCTGGCGGAAAGTCAGATTGACCTGATAGCTGTCGCCGGCGGCGATGTATTCCTTGACCGCGCGGAAGGCCGCCGTGTAGCGCGATTCACTCCAGGCGGGCGGCAGCATGGCCAGGCGGCAGGCGCCGGGAACCGTCGTCGCTCCGGCCGTGACCTCGTGGCGTTCGGCAAAGAGGCCGAACCAGGCCAGTGGCAGCGCCTCCGGCAGGTGCACCGGCAGGGCCGGATCGAGACCGGGCGCCGCCTCGAAGGCGACCAAGCCGGCGGCATGACGTCCCGCCGTCACCGCCCGTTCAACCTCGGCCAGCAGCGGCGCGACCTCCGCCACGGTCCGCGCGGTCAGCACCCGCTCCAGCCCGTCGAAACGGAACGACCGACCCTCCGGACCGGGAAGGAACGATTCGAACAGGGCGAGGGGCCGGCGGTTCACGGCGACCGGTCCCGCCACCTTTGACAACTGGCGACGAAGTTCGCCGCCAGCGCCGGGTTCGACGCGAAGTGCAGGTGCACATAGGAGCCGAGCACGTTGCCGCGCAGGTAACCTTCCTCCCCGTACGGCGTGTCGTCGCGCCCGGCCAGCCGGTAGGCGCGGGAAACGTCGGGCGGCATCGCCAGCTCCGAATAGTGGAACTCGTGGCCGCGCGCCGTCGTGCCGGCCGGGCCGAGAGGGGTGGCGACGGTCATGGTCACTTCGCGGTAGCCGAGGGCCTTGCGTTTCGGCAGCATGCGCGCGGCCGCCGGAAAGATCCCGGCCAGCGGCACGCCGTCGAGGCTGGCTGACAAAAGCAGCAACCCCCCGCATTCGGCATAGACCGGCATGCCGCCGTCCACTGCGGCACGCAAGCCGGCAAGCAGCGTCGCATTTGCCGCCAATTGTTCGACATGCAGTTCCGGATACCCTCCCGGCAGGTAGAGTCCCTCGATCCCCTCCGGCAGACGCTCGGTCAGCGGCGAGAAGAAGACCAGTTTGGCGCCGGCGCGCTCCAGCAGCTCCAGGTTCTCCGGATAGCAGAAGCAGAAGGCCGCATCGCGGGCGACGCCGATGCGCACCGGGTCGGCATTTCCCCTCACCCGGCCTTCGGCCACCCTCTCCCCGAGGAGAGGGTGCTCTCCCCTCGCCCCCTGGGAAAGGGGTCGGGGGTGAGGGGAGAAATTCTCCAGCAGCTGGTCAAGATCGACGTATGCCTCGATCCAATCCGCCAGTTTTGCGTAGATCGCGGTCGCCGCCGCATCGTCCGCCGTCACCTGGCCGAGATGGCGCTCCGGCAGGACCAGTCTCGCATCGCGCGGCAGGCATCCCAGCAGCGGCGGCAAATCCGGCCGCGAGGCG
>VEPG01000023.1 GCA_012026975.1 Desulfuromonas sp.
CTTTTTCGCGGCTGGACGATTCTACCCCTTGACCACCGGGGGCCTGATAAGTGTTGGGTGGCTCTATGTGATGATGCCTGCCTTTATAAATTTTGATGGCATTATAGGTGGCCAATATCACTCCGCCTCCGAGTGACGCTGATACAAACAAGTAGGCACCACGCGCATCTTTTATTACAGTTGGAAATCCCTTCGGCGAATACCAAATTTCTCCATAAGTAATGTATTGATAAAGAGAGTCCAAGCCCAGATAGATAAAGAACAAGCCCAATACAACTAAGCCAAGGTGAAACCCCTGTGCTTCTGTCATTCTGTTTTTTGAAACCATATGCTGGCCGGCAGCAACGGCCAGGATCCCCACGACGAGAATTATTAACAGAAGAATTCTATGCATGTTTAATGACTACTGCCACCCAACAAGTAATTAGGCGGAATTTCTATGTTTAGAAGCAATTTCTAAACATAGATTCCTGGTTAATGTATATGGGATCCTTGTTTCCAACTGTAGAAACTATAAACTCAACTCCTCATCCACTAACCGTCGTTCCAGCCCCAGTTCCAGCACTTTCCCGAAACCGAGCCGCCAGACCTTCTTGCCGGCGTCCCACCAGCCGCCGGCCAGCTTAACCCGTTCGCGCAGGTCGTGCTCGCTGTAGTCGCCGCGCACGGCAGCCTGGCGATCAATGCCGGCAAAAACAAACGACCACTCCCGCCATCATCCGCATGGCTTGGGTGGTCGTGGCATTACGCGCGTTCCGGCATCTTCCCCCCACGGAAATCAACCTGAAGCAATTCTCATAACATAACGCGCCGGCGCGAGGTCTTCAAGGTAAAATCGCGGGGTCTCGCCCCCGCACGGCGACGTACTCTTTTCCGGCGAAAAGAGTACGCAGAAACGCCTTTCTCCTCGCGGAGGGCATGAGCGATGGCTTCGTCCATCGACACGTCTGCGCTGATAACCTCCTGCGCCCTCTCCACCATTTGCGGGGCCCATCCACTTGGGGCCCCGCACCGGGCTACCTATTTCCATCGGTTGTCCGAAAGATTGACATTCAGCAGTCAGCCACTGGCCGAAGGGGGTTGCCCCGTGCCGTCGCCGCCGGAGCCGGATGGATGAATGACGAAAAGCCGGACAAACTGTTTGAGGGGGCAAAGCCCCCGAGTTTTTGTCCGGCCGGCATTCATCTGTCCGGCGGAGGGAACCCGCCGCAGGCGGGCAAGACGGTAGGGGACCGGCGTTTCTGCTTACTCTTTTTGCCTGGAAAAGAGTAAGCCGTCCGGCCGGACGGGACCGGCCGACTTAGATTCTCGACGTGGAAAAGTTTGGTCGCTGGCCGAGGGGTGATTCGGGGAGGAGAAAAAGAATTCAGTACGGCCGCTGCCCGACGAAGTTGCCCGGCGGCGAATAGTTGCACACCCACACCTGAGCCCCGTCACGGCACACGGCATAACCGCAGCCGACCTCCCGGGACCCTTTCCACACGACCTGGGTGTAGTGGCCGCACATCTTGCCGCTGGCGCAGCTGTTGTCCGCGTAGTGGTAGTCGCGGCTCTCGCCGGCCCAATCGTCGACCACAGCGGCCGGCGCGATCTCCTGCGGCTCCTTCCGCCCGTCCGACCAGATGACCGGACTGGCCCAGAAAATGTTCTCGCCCGTCCGGTTCCTGCCGTTGTCCGGATTGTGCACGGGCTCGCAGGCGTTCTGCTCCTTCAGCCGGTTCGCCCAGGCCGATGCCAGCGCGGCCAGTCGCTCGGACCAGACCAGGTCCGGTACCCCGACGGCGGCCCGCCACTGGTTGTGCGCAAGGACGATCTCCCGCTGCTGGCGGGGTTCCAGGGCCAGGGCGGCAACGGGGAAGAGCAGCGTGCAAACAGCCGCGAAGATCAGCGCCTTCACCGGCGTCGCTACCCGAGCTTCTGCTTCAGCAGCTCGTTGACCAGCGCCGGATTGGCCTTCCCCTTGCTGGCCTTCATCACCTGGCCGACGAAGAAGCCGAAGACCTTCTCGTTGCCGCCGCGGTACTGCTCGACCTGGGCGGCGCTGCCGGCGAGCACCTCATCAACGATCGCCTCGATGGCCCCCGTGTCGGAAACCTGCACCAGCCCCTGTTCCTCGACGATCCGCGCCGGCTCATGGCCGCTCGCCCACATTGCGTCAAAGACGGTCTTGGCGATCTTGCCGGAGATGGTCCCGCCCTCGATCAGCTTGAGCAGGTCGGTCAGCAGCCGAGGCGTCACCGGACTCTGCGCGATGGCCAGGCCGCCGTCGTTGAGCTTGCGGGCCAGTTCCCCCATCACCCAGTTGGCGATCGCCTTGGCCTGTCCCGGCAGCAGCACCACGCAGGCTTCGAAGTACTCGGCCATCGGCCGTTCGGCGGTGAGCACCTCGGTGTCGTAGGCGCTCAGCCCCAGTTCCTCCTGGTAACGGCGGCGGCGGGCGTCGGGGAGCTCCGGCAAAAGCGCGCTCTCGGCCTCGATCCACGCCGCGTCGATCTCCAGCGGCACCAGGTCGGGGTCGGGGAAGTAGCGGTAGTCGTGGGCCTCCTCCTTGCCGCGCATGGAGCGGGTCACGCCGGTCTGGGGGTCGTAGAGGCGGGTCTCCTGCACCACCTTGCCGCCGCTGTCGAGAACGTCGGCCTGGCGCTCGATCTCGTATTCGATCGCCTGCTTGACGAAACGGAAGGAGTTGACGTTCTTGATCTCGGCACGGGTGCCGAAGGCCTCCTGCCCGACCGGGCGCAGCGAGACGTTGGCATCGCAGCGGAAGCTCCCCTCCTCCATGTTGCCGTCGCATACGCCGAGGTAGACCACGATCTGGTGCAGCTTCTTCAGGTAGGCCACCGCCTCGTCGGCCGAGCGCAGGTCCGGTTCGGAGACCACCTCCAAAAGCGGGGTGCCGGCGCGGTTGAGGTCGACGAAGGAGCTCTGGCTGCTCCCCGGCGCCTCGCCGTGGACCAGTTTGCCGGCGTCCTCCTCCATGTGGATGCGGGTGATGCCGATCCGCTTGGTTCCCCACTCGCCGTCGATGTCCAGCCAGCCGAGCCGGCAGGTGGGCAGCTCGTACTGGGAGATCTGGTAGCCCTTGGGGAGGTCCGGGTAGAAGTAGTTCTTGCGGGCGAATACCGACTGCGGCGCGATCGTGCAGTTGGTTGCCAGCCCGGTGCGGATGGCGTATTCCACCGCCTGGTAGTTGAGCACCGGCAGGGCGCCGGGAAGGGCGAGACAGACCGGGCAGGTCTGCGAGTTCGGCGTCTGGCCGAAGGCCGTGGAGCAACCGCAGAAGATCTTGGTTTTGGTGGTCAGCTGGACGTGAACTTCCAGGCCGATGACGACTTCGTAGTGAGAGGACATGACTCAAGGCTCAAGGTAAAAGGTTAAAGGTCCAAGGTTAAAAATCACGTCGACAAGGTCATGGGCTTGGGGTTGAGGATTCACCATCAACCTTTCACCTAGATCTCGGCTTTCCGCTTATGCCACTCCGTGGCCTGCTCGAAGGCGTAGGCCGTGCGCAGGATGTCGCTCTCCGCGAACGGCTTGCCGATGAGCTGCAGGCCGATCGGCAGGCCTGTGCCGGAAAAGCCGCACGGCAGGCTCATGGCGCAGGTGCCGGCCAGGTTCACCGGGATGGTGAAGATGTCCGACAGGTACATCTGCAAGGGATCCGCGGTCTTTTCGCCAATCCGGAACGCCGGGGTCGGCGCCACCGGGCCGAGGATGACGTCGACCTTGTCGAAAGCGTCGAGGAAGTCCTGGCGGATCAGGGTGCGCACCTTCTGCGCCTTCAGGTAGTAGGCGTCGTAGTAGCCCGACGACAGCGCGTAGGTGCCGAGCATGATGCGGCGCTTGACTTCAGAGCCGAACCCCTCGTCGCGGCTGCGGCTGTAGGTCTCGATCAGGTTGCCGGCAGTGGCGGTGCGATGGCCGAAGCGCACGCCGTCGTAGCGGGCCAGGTTGCTGGAGGCTTCGGCGGTGGCGATCAGGTAGTAGCAGGCCACCGCAAATTCGGTGTGCGGCAGACTGACCTCGACGATTTCGGCACCGAGGCTGCGGCAGGTCGTCACCGCCTGTTCCACGGCGGCGCGCACGTCGGCATCGAGCCCTTCGATGAAATACTCCTTCGGCAGGCCGATGCGCACCCCCTTGAGATCGGGCTGCAGCGTGGCAGCGTAGTCCGGCACCGGGGTGTCGACCGAGGTCGAGTCGAGGGGGTCAAAGCCGGCGATCGCCTGCAGCAGCAGGGCACAGTCGCGCACATCGATGGTGACCGGCCCGACCTGGTCGAGGGACGAGGCGTAGGCGATGACGCCATAGCGCGACACCCGGCCGTAGGTCGGCTTGAGACCGACCACCCCGCAGTGGGAGGCCGGCTGACGAATCGAGCCGCCGGTGTCGGTGCCCAGCGCTGCCGGGGCCTGGCGGGCGGCGACGCAGGCGGCGCTCCCCCCCGACGAGCCGCCAGGGACGCAGGTCGTGTCCCAGGGGTTGCGCACGGGGCCATAGGCGCTGTTCTCGTTGGAACTGCCCATGGCGAACTCGTCCATGTTGACCTTGCCGAGCAGTACCGCCCCTTGGGCCTTGAGACGGGCAAAGGCGGTGGCGTCGTAGGGGGCGACGTAGCTGGCGAGGATCTTCGAGGCGCAGGTGGTGCGCACGCCGAGGGTGTTGAAAATGTCCTTCATCGCCAGGGGGATGCCGGTCAGCGGGGCGGGGTCGCCTGCGGCCAGGCGCCGGTCGGCTTCGGCCGCTTCCGCCAGCGCGGAGTCGGCGCAGACGGTGATGAAGGCGTTGAGCCGCGGGTCGGTGGCGGCGATCCGGTCAAGGAACGCCCGGGCTGCCTCGGCAGCGCTGAACTCGCGACGGTCGAGGCCGGCACGCAATTCGCTCAGGGTCTTGTCGTAAAGGGACATGATCGCTGGCCCCCTATTCGATGACCCGCGGCACGCGGAAGCCGCCCGGGTCGGGAGCCGGGGCGTTGGTCTGGGCCTGCTCCGGGGTGAACGATGGGCGAACCTCGTCCTGGCGGAAGGCATTGGCCATCGGCACGGCATGGGCTGTCGGAACAATGCCGTCGGTTTTCAGCCGGTTGAGCTGGTCGACATAGGCCAGGATGGCGTCCATGTCACCGGTCAGGGCGTCAAGTTCCTCGTCATTGAGGGCCAGACGGGCCAGGCGGGCGACATGCTCTACTTCGCTGCGGGAAATTTTCATTGCTCTGGTAAACCTCTCCATGGATCTTTCGTCCAACAGGCAGGCCAGAAAACTAGCACGCTGGCTTGGTGATGGCAAGTCTCGGCCTTGGTTTTCAGGAGTTTCAAGGCTTGCGAATTGCCTCATGTGTGGCACAGTTGTTGGCGACCCGTATCCATCCACCACCGAGGGGTGGTATTAACCGAACAACGAAGGAGGTTTGGCATGAAAATCAACAAATTTGCCGCGGTTTTGGTCCTGGGGGCATTTGTTGCCGCCGGTTGCGCGCAGCCGATGAGCAAGACCCAAAAGGGTGCGGCGTATGGCACCGGCATCGGTGCGGTCGTTGGTGCCGGGTTGGGACAGGCGATTGGCGGCGACACCAAGGGAACCCTGATCGGTGCGGGGATCGGGGCGGCAGTCGGCGGCCTGGCCGGTGCCGGGATCGGCCGCTACATGGAGAACCAGGAAGCAGCCCTGCAGCAGAATTTTGCAGCCAGTGAAAGCGCCAGCATCCAGCGCGATGCCAACGTGCTGGCGGTGACCTTCAAATCCGACGTGCTGTTCGATTCCGGGTCGGCTTCGCTCAAGCCTGGTGCCTACCAGGAGATCAACCGGGTTTCCCAGGTGCTGACGCAGTATCCCGAGACCCGCATCATGGTCGCCGGACATACCGACAGCGATGGCTCCGAAGCGTTCAATCAGGACCTGTCGGTGCGCCGTGCCGAAGCGATCCGCAATGCCCTGGTTTCCCAGGGGGTGTCCACTGCGCGCATTACCACGGCCGGGTTCGGCGAGAGCCAGCCGGTGGCTGACAACAACACGGCGGCCGGCAAGCAGCTCAACCGCCGGGTGGTCATCACCATCGTCCCGCAGAACGCCTGATTCGCGAAAATACCGACAAAAAAAGACCGCTTCCGAAAGGGAGCGGTCTTTTTGATCTTCGACGTTGCACGGCGGGCAGGTTGCTCTCCCGCCTCAGCTTTTATTCTGATCGACCCGGTCCTTGTCGCCGTCCTTCTTGTCGGACGAACCCTCCTTCATCCCTTCCTTGAAGTTGCGCAGCCCCTCTCCCAGCGATTTGCCGACATTCGGCAACTTCCCGGCGCCGAAGATGATCAGCACGAGAACGAGAATGATGATGAGTTCCGAGGTACCCAGTCCAAACATGGCGTTGCTCCTGAAGACGAGATTAAGCCTAAAGATACCGTCCTTCCGGTAAAAACACAACCAGTTTTGCCGGTCGCTTCCCTATGGTGAAGGACAAGGGAGGCGCCGGTCGGTCCCCCGCAGAATTAGACTGGTTGTCGGTAAGGAAAAAAGGTAATATGGCTCCGATTTATTCAACTTAATGTGAAATGGCGGTTTCATCCAAGGGGGCGACGTGCCGATCAGCCAACAACCTCTCCCGAACCAGCAGCCAACCTCAGCCATGGCGGATCTCGTGCGCCTGCACAATGCCGAAACAACCCACGCGCTTTCCCGCGTCCAACGCTACCTTCTGATAGCCAAGGCCCGTTGGCTGTTCCTCGGCCTGGCTGCCTGCTACGGAGCGGTTGCCGGTTTGTTTTATTCCTTCAGTTCGGTCGGCTGGTTCCTGTCGCCCGTCCAGTTCTACGGGATGCTGCTGGTCCTGGGCTGCATCCTCAGCTACAACGCGCTTTACGAGTTTGCCTCGGAACAGATGGCCGCCAAACCGTGGGGCGACCATCTCCAGGTGCAGCTCGACTTCCTTTGCGTCACGCTGCTGGTCTATTTCAGCGGCGGGGCCGCCAGCTGGTTCTGGCCGGTCTATCTGCTGGTGACCTTCGAGGCGGCCATTCTGTTGGGCAGCCGTCTGCAGGTTTTCCTCTTCGGTCTGTTCGGCGGGGCCTGTTACGGCATCGTTCTGGCCGGCCAGTATGTCGAAGTCCTGCCCTTCGTCAACATGCCCTTCGTTGACCCGGACCTGCACCATCACCTCCTTTATCTGTTCCTGCTCTGGTGCTGGGTCAGTCTGCTCAATACCATTCTGGCCCTGGCCGGCGCCTACCTGATGGGGGTTATCCGCAGTGAGCACGACCGGGTGCAGGATGCCGAGAACCGTCTGCGCACCTTCCTTGATCAGGCCAACGACCTGATCTTCAGCCTGACTCCGGAAGGCCTTTTCCTCTACACCAACCAGGCGTGCCAGCAGGTTTTGGGCTACAGTCCCGATGAAATCGCACGGAAAACCATTACGGAAGTGATCGACCCCGCCATTCGCACCAAATGCCTGACCGAAATGCGCAAGGCGATGGGGGGTGAGCGGGTCGAGCCGCTGGAAGGCAAGCTGGTCACCAAAAAGGGGGACACAGTCGAAATCGAAGGGACGATCACCTGCAGCAGCGGAGGTCACAAGGACAAGGTGATCTGGGTCATCTGCCGCGATGTCACGGCGCGCCGGCGGGCCCAGGAACAGCTTTATCACATGGCTCATCACGATCTGCTGACCGGGCTTCCCAACCGGCTGTTCTTCGCCGATCGACTGCGCCAGGCCCAGGCACTGGCCAGGCGCCAGAAACAGCAGTGCGCCGTACTGTATCTTGACCTCGATCGTTTCAAGATCATCAACGACACCCTTGGCCACGCCGTTGGCGACCAACTGCTGCAGGAAGTGGCGCGGCGCCTGAGCCATTGCGTACGCGAAGTCGATACCGTGTCCCGGCTCGGCGGCGACGAGTTTGCCATCGTGCTGGTCAATCTGCACGCCGCCGGCGATGCCGAACAGGTTGCGGCGAAGATTCTTGCCAACCTGGCCAAGCCGGTGCTCATCGAAACCCATGAACTTTTTATCACCACCAGTATCGGCATCGGTATTTTCCCGGAGCATGGCGAAGATCCCGACCTGCTGATCAAGCGCGCCGATGTGGCGATGTATCAGGCCAAGTCGCTGGGGCGCAACAACTTCCAGCTTTACGACCGGTCCATGGATCTCGATTCCGAACGGCGGATGGTCCTTGAACGGGGGTTGCGCAAGGCAATCGAACGTGAAGAGTTCCGCATCGCCTACCAGCCGAAGATCGACGCCGAAACCGGTCGGGTGACCGCCCTCGAAGCGTTGATCCGTTGGGAACACCCGGAAATGGGGCTGCTCTCCCCCGCCGATTTCATTTCCCTGGCCGAAGAAACCGGACTGATCATTCCGATCGGCGAATGGGTGATCCGCAAAACCTGCCGGCAGAACCGCGAGTGGCAGGACGAGGGGCTGCCCAAGGTGCGCATGGCGGTCAACTTGAGCGGTTTCCAGCTGCAGCAGCGCAACCTGGTCGATATGGTGAGGAACATTCTCAAGGAAACCGGCCTTTCCGGTGAGTACCTGGAGT
Organism: Desulfuromonas sp.; assembly: GCA_012026975.1. GTDB lineage: Bacteria > Desulfobacterota > Desulfuromonadia > Desulfuromonadales > BM103 > VAUL01. Next base: position 8,532 of record VEPG01000023.1, read on the forward strand.
TCGAAATTGCCGAGACGGTCATCATGCAGAATCCGGAATTCGCCGTGGGGGTTCTCGGCCAGCTGCGCGATCTCGACATCCACATCTCGATCGACGATTTCGGCACCGGCTATTCGTCGCTGGCCCACCTCAAGCGTTTCTCGATCAACACGCTGAAGATCGACCGGACCTTTGTCCGGGACATCGAGGTCAACTCAACCGACGCAGCCATTGCCACGGCGATCATCTCGATGGGGACCAGTCTCAATTTAAAGGTCATCGCGGAAGGGGTGGAAACCGCCGGCCAGTTTGCCATGCTCAAGGAGCGCCAGTGCGACGAAATGCAGGGCTACCTCTTCAGTCGGCCGCTGCCGGCCGACCAGATTGCCGAATATCTGCGCAGCGGCAATGCGGTGCTCCCCGACGCGGAAGAGGACAAAAGCTGACGCGCGGGACTTCCCGCCGCGGATGAAAACAGCAAGGGCCGGGGTGATTTCCCCGGCCCTTGCTCGTCTGGTCGCGACCAGGTCTATTCGCGGACGTAGGTATCGATGTCGGTTTCGTGCACCATCCCCATCAAGCGGGCGTATTCCGACTCGATCAGTTGGTAGTGGTGATCGGTGGAGCGGGCATTCTGTTCGTACACCGCGCGCACCTCGGGGTTTTCGATCTTTGCCGCCAGGTCCCGGAGGTGCTCGGCCAGCTTTTTTTCTTTCTCCATGGCCAGGGCCATCGCCTTGCGTTCATCGAAGCCGGCGGTGTTGACCTTCTCGAGATCCCGCAGCCAGTCGGAATCGACCGCCGGACCCGAACTGAGAAATGCCTCCAGGTTGGGGATGTCGTCGCCGGGGTAGACGTTGTAGAACCACTGGGCGTGCTCATGCTCTTCGCGCGCCAGCAATTCAAAGACCTTGCGGGCTCCGGCATAAGTCATCTGCGCGGCGCCGCGCAGATAGAAATCCATGGCATTCTTCTCGGTCTGGATGGAGCGGCGCACGGCCTCTTTCAGATCAATCTGGGTGAACATGCCAACCTCCTTCGCTCTGGTTATGCGGCGGTTGTCGCGGGAGGAACGAACACGCGCTGGGCCAACTCTTCATCGAGACGCAGCAGGCCGTTGCCGTCATTGCCGATTCTTTCCAGTTTCTTGACGATCAGGCTGAAGTTGGCCTCCTCTTCGACCTGCTCGGTCACGAACCACTGCAGGAAGATCTCGGTCGCATGGTTGCCGTCCTTGCGGGCCAGATCGACCAGGTTGTTGATGCTGGCGGTGACGAAATTCTCGTGCTTGAGACCGGCTTTGAAGCAGTCGAGCGGCGACTTGTAGCTGTTCTGCGGGGCCTCGATGGCCCTGACGTCGGTCCGGCCATTGGCATCGCAGATGAAATGGAAGAACTTTTCACCGTGGGTCAGTTCCTCGAGGGCCTGGACGCGCATCCAGTTGGCGATGCCGGGCAGCTCTTCGGACTGGAAATACCCGGCCATGGCCAGGTAGAGATAGGCCGAAGCGAATTCATTTTTCATTTGTTCGTTCATGGCATCGAGCAGTTTCTTGCTGAACATGGAGCCTCCTTCAGGGATGAAATGATGACTGCTTTGCTGAATATTTATACCGCACAAGTACGGTTGTGCAACGTGACAATAAAAAAGGCGGGGTCCAATGACCTCGCCTTTTCAATCGATCAACCGTAAGGGAAAAGCGTCTAGCGGACGCCGTCTTCGAAAATGATCTTCTGCAGGCCGTCAATGGCGGCGTTGGCCTGGAGCACTTCGCCGGTAAACGGGTTGCGGTAGGTGTAGGTCAGATAGCTGCAGTTGCAGTCCGAAGGGAGGAACGCGTCGTTGAGCACGAATTTCTTGCCGTCGGCACGCCGGGTCAGCCCGACGATGCCGGTCTTGATGTTGTTGCCGATAATGCTGTAATCAACCTTGGGTGCTTCAAAGAAGGTCATCTCCGAAACGGTATCCAGCGGCACGGAGATAGCGGAACCGTTCCACCAGCCCTTGACCATGTCGCGATTTTTGATGCTGTCAAAGACGATTTCCTTGTTGTCCAGCGTCACCAGGCGCCCGGGGCGGGACTGGTCGGCAAGAACGGTCCCCGCCGAAAGCGAAAGCAGCACCAGGGTTATAACAGACAGGCGTATCCACAGGCGAACTCCCATGTCACGGCACTCCTTTTGGCAATAGATGCAATAGACAACGCGTTAAAATCAGCGGGAACACCCCATTAACAGCCCTTTGGATAACAGCTTTCAAAAAAAAAATCAACGTCTTATTCCCGCAGACAAGCGTTTTTACTGGCCTCCATGAAGTGCTTGGGAGTGCCCTGTACATGTGCTAGCATGATCCGCCGGTCGACCGGTAAAGTCATTCCCGGGAAAGGCAGTCGCCAGATCCATGATCATCAGCAGCGCGCAATTTGTCTCCAGTGCTCCGGCGCTTTCGTCCTGTCCTGCCTCGACCTGGCCGGAAATTGCCTTTGCCGGCCGCAGCAATGTCGGCAAGAGCAGCCTGATCAACACCCTGCTCAACCGCAAGGGGCTGGTCCGTACCTCTGCCACCCCCGGTCGCACGCAACTGCTCAACTTCTTTGCCATTAACGAGGCACTGCATTTTGTCGACCTGCCCGGCTACGGGTTTGCCCGCGCCCCGCGTGCCGTACGTGAGCGTTGGCAGCCGATGATCCGCGACTACCTGGCCGGCCGGGCCAACCTCAAGGCGGTGGTCTGGCTGCTCGATTCCCGGCGCGAACCGAGCCGGGAGGATCTGCAGTTTCTCGACTGGCTGGAAGAGGCCGAGCGTCCAACCATCCCGGTCGTGACCAAAATCGACAAGCTGAGCCGCAACGAATTGGCCCGGCAGCTGGCGGTCATCACCCGGACCACCGGGCTGGATCGCGAGCTGTTCACGACCTTCTCTTCCGTGACCAGGGAGGGATGCGCGGAGTTGTGGGAGCGGATCGAGGCCGCCATCGAGGAAGGGTGACTGGCGTGCTTTGGCCGTTGACACCCTTTGCCGGCCTCTGCTTTAATCAGTTTTGCAGTCAAGGTTGAAACGTCCGGGTGCCCGCCTTCGCCAAGGCTATGGCGGGAGAATAGGGAAGAGGGTGTAATTCCCTCGCTGCCCCGCAACTGTGAGTGGTGATGAACGCCGGTGATGTGCCACTGCCCCGATCGGGGTGGGAAGGGCCGGCAAGTAAGATGATCCACGAGCCAGGAGACCTGCCCGGTCATGCAAGCAGGCCTTTCGCGGGAAGGGGCCGGGCGGTCGTTCATTCGTCAGCCCCGGGTCGTTTCGTGCGACCCGGGGCTTTTGCGTCTACACATTGCTTGAGAAAGGTGGCACGACCGTGAAAGTTCCGGTGGTCAATACCGTTCCGGTAACACTGGTTTTGGGCGGCGCGGCGTCGGGCAAAAGCCGGTTTGCCCAGGAACTGGCCGAGCATCAGCCAGGCTCGCTGCTCTATGTGGCGACAGCCCAGGCCGGCGACGATGAAATGGCGGAGCGCATCGCCCGTCACCGGCGGAATCGGGGGGAACGCTGGCGGACGCTGGAGGCGCCGCTCGATCTGACCGTGGTGGTGCCGGCCGCGGCCGGACATGGCGCGGTGCTGGTCGACTGCGTGACCCTGTGGCTGACCAATCTGTTGCTGGCCAGCGCATCGCCGGAAGCCCTCTGGTCGGTTGTGGATGCCTTCATCGACGTGTTGGCCGGGCTGCCGGCCCCGATCATTCTGGTCAGCAACGAGGTCGGTCAGGGAATCGTCCCCGAGCACGCCCTGGCGCGGACCTTCCGCGATCTCGCCGGCCAGGTCAACCAGCGCCTGGCCGCCCGCGCCGATCGCGTCTGGCTGGTCACTGCCGGGCTGCCTCTGCAGCTGAAGTAATTTTCGTCCGGAAACGGTTCTTTTTCGCCCTGGCGGTGTCAGTCAGCGAGTCTGCTTGTGCGGCGTACCGACGTACGCCTCCGCGCGTCTCTCGACTTCCTTGCCAGGACGAAAAATCCCTCGTTTCCGGTTCGAAAACCGGTTGGGTCCTATTCTGGACGCACGCGGAATGAAGTACTTTTAGGAGTCATGCCAATGGGAAGAACAACCCCGCCTGCTGATTTGCAACGCACTCTCGACCGTATCCGTCCCGTCGACCAGGCGGCGGCCGCGGAGATCCAGGCCCGCATCAACCGTCAGGCCAAGCCCAAGGGGTCGCTCGGCCGGCTGGAGGAGTTTGCCCGCCAGTTCGTGGCGATCACTGGCCGTGAAGAGATCCGCAAGAAGGTGATTTTTACCTTCGCCGGCGATCACGGCGTCGCCTTCGAAGGGGTCAGCGCCTTCCCGCGCGAAGTGACGCCGCAGATGGTCTACAACTTTGTCGAAGGGGGCGCGGCGATCAACGCCCTGACCCGGCATGCCGACGCCGATGTGATCGTCGTCGACATGGGGGTCGATCACGATTTCGGCCGGCTTGGTGGTCTGCTCGACCGCAAGGTCGGCCGTGGCACCGCCAACTTCGCCAAGGGGCCGGCGATGACTCACGCCGAGGCCATCCGCTGCCTGGAAACCGGTATCGCCCTGGCCTGTTCCTGCCCGGCGGCCGGGATCGACCTGGTCGGCACCGGCGACATGGGGATCGCCAACACCACCCCGTCGGCGGCGATTGCCGCGGCGTTTACCGGACTCGCTCCGGCCAGGGTCACCCATCGCGGGACCGGCATCGACGACGAGGCCCTGGCCCGCAAGATCCGGGTGATCGAGCAGGGGTTGGCGGTCAACCGCCCCGACCCGCGCGACCCGGTCGATGTCCTGGCGAAGGTCGGCGGTTTCGAGATCGGCGGCATTGCCGGGCTGATCATCGGCTGTGCCGCCGAAGGGATCCCGGTGGTGATCGACGGCTTCATCTCCACGGCCGGGGCTTTGATCGCCTGTGAGCTGCATCCGCGCATCCGCGAGTACCTGTTTGCCGCCCACCGCTCGTTGGAAATCGGTCACACGGTCATCCTCGAACGGCTGCGCCTGGAGCCGATGCTCGACCTGCGGATGCGGCTTGGGGAGGGGACCGGCGCGGCGTTGGCCATGACCCTGGTGGAGGCTTCCCTGCGCATGCTGCGCGAGGTCAAGACGTTCGATGAGGCCGGTGTCGCCGAAGGGAACGACCATTGATCAAGCTGTTGCGGGAGCTGCGTCTGGCAGTCGCGTTTCTCACGCGTCTTCCGGTCGGGGCGTTCCCGGAGGTCAGCCCCGCGCAACTCGGGCGCGCGCTGGCCTTTTTCCCCCTGGTCGGCCTGCTGCTCGGCGGCGGGTTGGCGGCCGGCGATGCGGCCCTGGCCGGGCTGCTGCCGCGGGCGGTCGGCGATGCCCTGCTGCTGGCGCTGCTGGCCCTGCTGACCGGTGCCCTGCATCTCGATGGCTTCGCCGACCTGTGCGACGGCGTCGGCGGGGGGCGCGACCGCGAGGCGGCATTGCGGATCATGAAGGACAGCAGCATTGGGGCGTTCGGGGCCGTCGGCCTGATCCTGCTGCTGCTGGTGAAATACCAGGCGCTGCTCGCTCTTCCCGCCGCGGTCAAGCTGCCGGCGCTGCTGCTGATGCCGGTCGCCGGGCGCTGGGCACCGGTGCTCCTGACGGTGACGGTTCCGTACCTGCGTGGTCCGGAAGGGACCGGAGCGGCGTTTGCCGCCCATGCCGGGGCTCGTGAACTGCTGCTGGCGACGCTGACGCTGCTGGCCGTGGCCGCCGGGCTGCTGCACTGGGAGGGGGTGCTGATCTGTGGCGGGCTGGCACTGGTTGCGGCCGCCTTCGGCTGGTGGATCAGACGACAGCTCGGCGGGGTGACCGGCGATGTCCTCGGGGCTTCGGCCGAGTTACTGGAAGTGGCGAGCCTGCTGCTCGTACTGGTATTATCAAAGGCATGAGGATCAAACAACCAGGGTATAATCCGTGGAACGTACACGTCTCTTTCTGATCCGTCACGGTCAGGTCGAGGGGTTCGAGGCCAAGCGCTACAACGGCCAGAAGAACGTCCCCCTGACCGGGCACGGCCGCCGGCAGCTCGACGAAGTGGCGGCGCGGCTGGCCGGGGTGCCGCTCGATGCGGTGTGGAGCAGCGATCTTGATCGCTGCCGCTACGGAGCCGAGCGCCTGGCCGCCCCGCGCGCGTTGCCCGTGGTTTACCGCGAGGGGCTGCGTGAACTGCACGCCGGCGACTGGGAAGGGCTGACCTGGGACGAACTGCAGCGGCTCTATCCGAGGGAGTGGCAGGAGCGCCTCAACGATATCGTCAATTACCGGATGCCCGGCGGGGAGAGCTTCCACGATGCCGCGCAGCGCGTCCTCCCCGAACTGAACCGGCTGCTGGCGGCACACCCCGGCCAGAACGTGGCGCTGGTCGCCCACGGCGGGGTCAACCGCGTCATCCTGCTCGATGCCCTCGGCGCTCCGTTGGAGCGGGTCTTTTGTCTGGAGCAGGACTACGCCTGCCTGAATGTGATCGACTACTTTGCCGACGGCTACCGCACGGTGCGGCTGATGAACGCCGACCATCTGCCGGAGCGGCTGTGCGTCCGCTGATCGTCGCCGCGCCGGCCAGCGGCAGCGGCAAGAGCTCGGTGACCCTCGGCCTGCTTGGCGCCCTGCAGCGTCACGGTTTGACGGTGGCCCCTTTCAAGGTCGGCCCGGACTTCATCGACCCCGGCCACCATGCCGCCGTCTGTGGGCGGGTCAGCCGCAATCTCGACGGCTGGATGTGCGGCCGCGACGGCGTGCTGCACAGTTTTGCGGTCGGCAGCACGGGCGCCGGCCTGGCGGTGATCGAAGGGGCGATGGGGCTCTTCGACGGGGCTTCCGGTGCCATCGAGGCCGCCAGCACGGCCGAGATCGCCCGCTGGCTGGACGGGAAGATCCTGCTGTTGGTCGATGCCCGCGCCCAGGCGCGCAGCGCCGCCGCCGTGGGCCATGGCTTCACGACCTTTGCCCCCGGCCTGACCTTCGCCGGGGTGCTCTACAACCGGGTCGGCAGTGCCAATCATGAGCGGCTGCTGCGCGCGGCCCACGCCTCGCGGCCGGAATTGCCGCCGCTGCTGGGATGCCTGCCGCGCGCTGCGAGTCTGGTCC
>VEPG01000045.1 GCA_012026975.1 Desulfuromonas sp.
CGCGCACATCATCTGCTTTCATTGCTGGTAAGGGATGCTCCGGGATATTGTGACCGGGCGATTCTGGCCCAGGATCTTTCCGCGGTGACGGGGGCATGCCTGATGACGTGGCGGCGGCTGTACCGTGAACTGGGCGGGCTCAACTGCCATGATCTGCCGGTCTCTTTTAACGATGTTGATTATTGCCTGCGCGTGCGCGAATCAGGCCGCCGGGTGGTGTGGACTCCCCATGCCGAGTTGTATCACCATGAGTCGATCTCGCGGGGGAAGGACGAGAATCCGGAACGGGCCGAGCGTACCCGCCGCGAGGCAGATTGGATGCGCCGGCGGTGGAAGCACATAATGCACCACGATCCGTTCTACAACCCGAATCTGAGCTATGAGCGGCCGGATTTTTCTCTGAGCAATACACCGATGGTGAAAAGACCCTGGGAGGCTTGATCAAGGGAGGCCCGGCAGCATAACTGCAAAGGCCCGATTCACCCTGCCGATCGTCGGCCCGATGCTGCTCGGGTTGATTGTTGAACTGCTGCAGCCGGACAGGATCGTCTCCGTTGCAATGACCCTCTGGTCTGGCCATGCTGATTCTCTCTGCGACAGTATTGCCATAGCCATTTTGGGTGGTAAACTATCCTGAAGTTGTGTTATATCTGGTTTCCTATTGTCGCACAATTTTACTAAAGAATCTGAGGCAGACAAATCCATGCAATTGAAAACCACCCATCTCCGTCAGCTGGAGGCGGAGAGCATTCATATCATCCGCGAGGTGGCGGCCGAGTTCGAAAACCCGGTGATGCTCTACTCCATCGGCAAGGACTCCTCGGTGATGCTGCGCCTGGCGCTGAAGGCCTTCTACCCGGCCAAGCCGCCTTTTCCCCTGATGCATGTCGACACCACCTGGAAGTTCCGGGAGATGATCGAGTTCCGCGAAAAGATGGCGCGGGAATACGGCTTCGACCTGTTGATTCATATCAACGAGGAGGGGGTGCGCCAGGGGATCGGCCCGTTCACCCACGGTTCGGCGCTGCACACCGACATCATGAAGACCGAGGGGCTCAAGCAGGCGCTGGACAAGTACAAGTTCGACGCAGCCTTCGGCGGGGCCCGCCGCGACGAGGAAAAGTCGCGGGCCAAGGAGCGAATCTTCTCCTTCCGCACGACCACGCATCGCTGGGACCCGAAAAGTCAGCGCCCGGAGTTGTGGAACCTCTACAACACCCGGGTGCGGCCGGGGGAGAGCATTCGCGTCTTCCCGCTCTCCAACTGGACCGAACTGGACGTCTGGCAATACATCCATCTGGAGAACATTCCCATCGTGCCGCTGTACTTTTCCAAGGAGCGTCCGGTGGTGGATCGTGACGGCATGCTGATCATGGTCGACGACGAGCGCATGGAGCTTCAGCCCGGCGAAGAGGTCCAGATGAAGTCGGTGCGTTTCCGCACCCTGGGTTGCTATCCGCTGACCGGGGCCATCGAGTCGACGGCAACGACGCTGCCGGAGATCATCCAGGAGATGCTACTGACCAGGACCTCGGACCGCCAGGGACGGCTGATCGATCACGACCAAGCGGGCAGCATGGAGAAGAAGAAGCAAGAGGGATACTTCTAGGTCAAAGATCAAGGGTCAAAGGTTTTCTTTTGCCTTTAACCTTTTGCCTTTAACCTGGAAATCGGAGAGTTTATCAAATGGCCCACCAATCCGAATTGATCGAAAAAGACATCCTCGCCTACCTCAAGGCCCAGGAAGAGAAGTCGATGCTGCGCTTCATCACCTGCGGCAGCGTCGATGACGGCAAGAGTACCCTGATCGGTCGCCTGCTCTGGGATTCGAAGATGATCTTCGAGGACCAGTTGGCGGCGCTCGAGGCCGACAGCAAGAAGGTCGGCACCCAGGGGGGGGCAATCGACTACGCGCTGCTCCTCGACGGGCTGCAGGCCGAGCGCGAACAGGGGATCACCATCGACGTCGCCTACCGCTTCTTCTCCACCGACAAGCGCAAGTTCATCGTCGCCGACACGCCGGGGCACGAGCAGTACACCCGCAACATGGTCACCGGCGCCTCGACCGCCGGTGTGGCCGTCATTCTCATCGACGCCCGCAAGGGGGTGCTGACCCAGACCCGCCGGCATAGCTACCTGGTGTCGCTGGTGGGGATCCGGCACGTGGTGCTGGCGATCAACAAAATGGACCTGGTCGACTATTCGGCGTCGCGCTTCCACGCCATCCGTGAGGAGTACGAGGCCTTTGCGGCCTCCCTGGGCTTTGCCGACATCACCGCCATCCCGATCTCGGCGCTGCAGGGAGACAACGTGCTGGAGCGTAGCGGCAGAACTTCCTGGCATGCCGGGCCGACACTCATGGAATACCTGGAGTCCGTCGAGGTCGCCGACGAAGCCCTGGCCAAGCCGTTCCGCATGCCGGTGCAGTGGGTGAACCGTCCCACCCTGGACTTCCGCGGATTTTGCGGCACGATCGCATCGGGATCCATCCGTCCCGGCGATGAGATTGTCGTCCCCTCGTCGGGAAAATGCAGCATCGTTTCGCGGATCGTGACCATGGACGGCGATCTGGACGAAGCGGTCGCCGGACAGGCGGTGACGCTGACCCTGGCCGACGAGATCGACATCAGTCGCGGCGATCTGCTTGCCACGCCGCAGGCACGTCCCGAGCACGTCGACCAGTTCGCGGCGCGGGTGGTCTGGATGCACGAGGAACCGCTGCTCCCCGGGCGCGGCTACCTGCTCAAGGCCGGTGCCGCCACCGTGCCCGCCCAGATCAGCGAACTGAAGTATAAGGTGAACGTCAACACGCTGCAGCATGAACCGGGGAAGACACTGACGCTCAACGAGGTCGGCGTCTGCAACCTGGCGCTCGGCAAGGCGCTGGCCTTCGACCCCTACACGGAGAACCGGGCCACCGGCAGCTTCATCCTCGTTGACCGCATGACCAATGCCACCGTCGGCGCCGGCATGATCGACTTCGCCCTCAGAAGGGCGACCAACATCCATTGGCAGAATCTGACGGTGAACCGGAGCAGCCATGCGCTCCTGAAAAACCAGAAGGCCAGCGTGCTCTGGTTTACCGGTCTTTCCGGGGCCGGGAAGTCGACCATCGCCAACCTGGTGGAGCGCAAGCTGCTTTCCCTGGGCAAGCACACGTTCCTGCTCGATGGCGACAACGTGCGCCATGGCCTGAACAAGGACCTCGGTTTCACCGATGCCGACCGGGTCGAAAACATTCGCCGCGTGGCCGAGGTGGCCAGGCTGTTCGCCGATGCCGGCCTGATTGTGCTGGTCTCCTTCATCTCACCGTTCCGCAGCGAGCGGCAGATGGCCCGCGAACTCATCCCCGCGGGAGAATTTTTCGAAATATTCGTAAACACGCCGCTGGAGGTGTGCGAGCAGCGCGATCCCAAGGGGCTCTATGTCAAGGCCCGGGCCGGGCAATTGAAAAACTTCACCGGCATTGATTCGCTCTACGAGCCGCCGGAACATGCCGAGATTGTTGTCGATGCCAGCCAGGCATCCGCCGAGGAACTGGCCATGCGGATCGTTGACCGGATTCTGGGCGTCGGAGAAAAAGGCACGGCCCAGAGCGAGTGGATGTGGGTGGACGGAATTTAGCGACGAAGAGGGCAAACCATCCCTGCCTGCAACTTACCGGATGGCCCCCGACTTTCATTGCCAAAGGGAGATCGGCCGATTGAAATTGTTTGCCGGCCAAGCCGATAGCGCATATACGGGAGGACTGCGATCGGTTCTGATCGTCGAGCACGGCCGCATGCCGACTACCGACTATTTTGTCCTGCCCAAGGCCGAATCCCTTGGGGTTCCGATCACCTTGCTCGACAGTTCGCGGGCAGAACCCTCCCCGGCGGCCTTCCCGGCCGGTACCCTGGTCATTTTCGTCCGCTATGTCGACAGCCCGTGGGCGAAGGCCGCATCGCAGGCCAGAGCCGCGGGGCGGTTGGCGGGGATCGCGTACTTCATGGACGATGACCTGCTCGACAGCCGCTCCTGGGGCCCTGTCCCGGTAAAATATTCGCGGAAAATCAAGAAACTGGCGCCGACGGCCGGGTGGCTGCGGAAGCATCGGGTCAGCCTGTGGGTCGCCAGTCGCTGCCTCCAGGAAAAATATCGCGAACTGGCACCGGAATTGATTGACCCAAAACCGGGCGAGGCTCTTTTCAGCCGGTGCGCCGGGACCGCCGTCTTTTATCACGGCACGGCCTCGCACCTTGCGGAAATCCAGTGGCTGGTCCCCGTGATCCGGGAGGTCCAGAGCAGCTGTGACGATACCTCCTTCGAAATCTTCGGCGACCTCTCCGTAAACCGCCTGTACCGGGACATTCCGCGAGTATCGGTCCTGCACCCGATGGGGTGGGAGAACTATCGTGCCCACTGTGCCCGTGCCGAGTTGCATATCGGCCTGGCCCCCCTGTTGGACAACCCGTTCAACGCCGCGCGCTCGACCACCAAATTCTTCGACGTCGTCAGGTGCGGCGCGGCCGGGATCTACTCGAACCGGGAACCGTTCCGGTCGTTCATCCGGGACCGGGTCGACGGTTTTCTGGCGGACAATGATCCGGCCCTCTGGGCCCGGCGGATTATCTCCCTGGCAAAGGATCCCGATCTGCGCAGACAGGTTGCCCTGAATGCACGGCAGCGAGCCCTGTCGCTCAGCCATGGCCATGAGTAGCGCTGTCGAGGGGAAGCTGCTGCCGACGCCTAGCGGCTTCATCGCCCATTCGCGATCGGTTGCGGAGCTTGCCGGCCTGCCGGCGTTGCTGGGAGCCTCCCTTTGTCCGGCAGCGGCAAAGCATGCCGCGGGGCACTCCCCGGCAGTAGTCGGCTGGGGGTTGAAGCCAAGCGCCGCCCGGGCGGCGCGATTCGCCCTCGGTCATGGCCTGCCGTTCTGGCGCCTGGAGGACGGCTTCCTCCGTTCCGTCGGCCTGGGGCAGGACGAGCCGCCCCTGGCCATAGTCGTCGATGATCTCGGCATTTACTACGACGCCTCGACGCCATCCCGGCTGGAAACCCTGATCGCCGCCCCGTATGCGGCCGCCGAGCAGGACCGTGCGCGGGCGCTGATGGCCGGTTGGCGGGAACAGCGCATGTCCAAGTACAACGGTGCGCGGGACTACGCCGGCCCCTTGCCGGAGCGGTATGTGCTGGTTGTCGACCAGACGCGGGGCGATGCGTCGATCTGCCATGGCCTGGCCGACCCCGCGAGTTTCCAGACCATGCTGCAGGCCGCCCTGCGGGAAAATCCCGAAGCGACGGTGCTGGTCAAGATTCACCCGGATGTCATGGCCGGCCGCAAACAGGGGCATTACGACCCGGCCGCGCTCGGCAAGCTGTCGCGGGTGCGGGTACTGGCGGAAGATGCCCATCCGGCCACCCTGGTCGAACAGGCGCGGGCAATCTACACCGTCACGTCGCAGGTGGGGTTCGAAGGGCTGCTGTGGGGGAAGCGCGTGAGGACCTTCGGCATGCCTTTCTATGCCGGTTGGGGGCTGACGGAGGATGATCTGTCCGCACCCTCGCGGCGCCGGCCGGTACCGTTGGAAAATCTGGTTCATGCCGTACTGGTCAATTACTCGCGCTACCTCGATCCGGAGAGCGGCGAGCGCTGCGAAGTCGAAAGGTTGCTCGCCTGGATGGGACTCCAGCGCCGGATGCGGGCACGCTTTCCGGGAACGCTGTATGCCCTCGGCTTTTCCCGTTGGAAGAAACCGTTCGTGCGCGATTTTTTCCAGGGGAGCAATGTCCGGTTCGTGAACCGTGCCGAAAAGGTGCCGGAGAAAAGCCTGCTGGCGGTCTGGGGCCGCAAGCCCGTGCGCGGGAAGCTTCCGGAAACGGTTTCCCTGCTCCGCCTGGAGGACGGTTTCCTCCGTTCGGTCGGTCTGGGAGCGGACCTGGTGAGGCCGCTGTCGTGGATCATGGACCGTCGCGGCATCTATTATGACGCCACGGTGCCGAGCGACCTGGAACAACTGCTGCAGACAGCCGAATTCGACGTGCCGCTGCTGACTCGGGCGCGTGATTTGCGCGCGGCGATTTGCCAACACGGTTTGACCAAGTACAATGTGGGCGAGGGGTCATGGCGGCGTCCCCCCGGGGCAAGGCGTGTCATCCTGGTGCCGGGGCAGGTCGAAAGCGATGCTTCGATCCGTTATGGCGCCCCGGGCATCCGCGGCAATTTCGATTTGCTGCGGGCCGTTCGTGAAGCCAATCCCGATGCCTGCCTGCTCTATAAACCTCATCCCGATGTCGTTGCCGGGTTGCGGGCAAAAGGGCAGGGGGAGGGCGCGGCCGGGCAGTATTGCGACGAAATCGTCGTCGACGTTCCCATGGGAATGCTGCTCGACATGGTCGACGAAGTCCACGTGCTGACCTCGCTGGCCGGTTTCGAAGCGCTGCTGCGCGGCAGGAAGGTGGTGACCTATGGACTGCCGTTCTACGCGGGCTGGGGGTTGACACAGGATATCGTGCCGCTGGCGCGGCGCAGTCGCAAGTTGAAGCTGGAGGAACTGGTGGCGGGAGTGCTGATAGAATATCCGATCTATGTCAGTCGGCGCACCGGACGGTTCACTACGCCCGAACGGGCCCTGCAGGAATTGCTGCTCTGGCGCGAGGAGGGACCTGCCAGACTGCCGCTTTGGCGGCAAGGATGGCGATTGCTCATGCGGCTTGGAGGGAAGCAGTGATCAAAAGAGGAATTCAGGCGTTCCGGGGGAAAAAGGTCCTGTTGCTGCAGGGACCGATGGGCCCTTTCTTCCGCCGTTTGGCGCGCGACCTGGAATGGGCCGGTGCCAAGGTCTGCAAGGTCAACTTCAACGGAGGGGATTGGTTGTTCTATCCTGCCGGTTCGATCGCCTTTCACGGTCGGATGGAGGAGTGGGAAGGCTTTCTCGATCAACTGCTTGCCGAGCGTGGCATCGATATCGTACTGCTTTTCGGCGACTGCCGGCCGATTCACAAAATAGCCCGTCGTGTGGCGACCGATCGGGGCATCGATGTCGGCGTCTTCGAGGAAGGCTATCTTCGCCCCAATCACATCACCTTCGAGAGGTTCGGCGTCAATGCGCTTTCACGGTTGCCGCGTACGCCCCTCTTCTACCTGAACCGGTTTCAACCCCATCCCAGGCCTGTCCAGAAAGTCGGCAACAGCTATTGGTATGGCGTCGTCTGGGCCATCCTCTACTATGTGGCCAGCGCCCTGCTGTGGCCGTTGTTCCGCCATTACCGGCATCATCGTCCGTTGATGCTGCTGGAGATGTTCCCCTGGCTGCGCTCTGCCTGGCGCAAATGGATTTATGCTGTCAAGGAGAAGGGGGTGCAAGGAAAGTTGGAGACCACCCTCTCCCGAAAATATTTTCTGGTTCCGCTGCAAGTTCACAACGACGCGCAGATTTGCATGCATTCCGATTTTGAGGATGTCGGGGCGTTCATCAGGTTCGTCGTCGCCTCGTTCGCGGAGCACGCCCCGGCGGATATTCATCTGGTGATCAAGCATCACCCCATGGATCGGGGCTATCATGACTACCGTCGGCTAATCGCCAGGCTGGCGTTGGCTCATGGGCTGCGCCGCCGCGTTCATTATATTCACGATCAGCATCTGCCCACCCTGTTGCGCCACGCGCGCGGCGTGGTGGTGGTCAACAGCACGGTGGGTTTATCGGCCTTGCATCATCGTGTCCCTGTCAAAGTCTGTGGCAAGGCGGTTTACGACATGCAGGGGCTGACCTGCCAATCCCGACTGGACACGTTCTGGAGCCTCGCTCATCAGATGCCTCCCAGTCAGAAGCTGTACCTGCGTTTTCGCGCCTATCTTGCCGAGCATACCCAGCTCAACGGCAGCTTCTACAAAAGACTGCCCATCCCCGGTTCTCACGCCGGCCTGAACTGGCCGGCAGATGAAGACTCGCAAGCCGCCCCTGCCGAGGCCGTGCCGGACCAGGGCACGAGCGCTTTCTGACTCACCGCGGGAAACGACCGTACCGTTACCCTGAAATGGGGAACTATCGCCACATCCCGCTTGATGAACTGGCGCCAGCCGACCTTCGCCGTCGTCGCTGGCGTCTTGGCCTGGCAAGACGTTCCCGGTGGCTGTTCCGCCACGAAACAATCTTCAACTGGCGGTTGCGGCAGGGGCTGGCGATGCTGTCCAGCCGCAGGCATGGTTTTGCCGTGCCGTCCTCATGGGGCGTTGCGGCTTGCGGCCTCGAGCTGCAGCTTCTTTGCCCGCCCCGGCAGATCCCCTTGCAACTGGTGGATTGGGTCGGTCGCGGGGAGGAGCGCTGGCACCTGAACGATTATTTTCTCGGCACCGGCGACTGGCTACCGCTGGCGCGGCCGAGCGACGACACCAGTGTCGGCCGGGAGGCGGCCGAACTCCATGCCTGCTCTTTCGACTATCGGTCCACCACCTCCTACGCGGCCTTGCTTGAGGCGATCGGCGCCGGTCGGCCCGTGCGCCGCCAGCAGATACTGCTCGATACGCCGCGGCAGATCGACCTCTATTTCGAGCGATTCATCGCCCTGTTTCATGCCATTGCTTCGCAGGGAGTGCTACCGCAGCGGCGCCTGCGGGAGTTGGGTGCCGCCGCACCCGGTGAAGGCGATGTCGGCGTGGCAGTGACCGCCGATGGCGGGTTGCTGCGTCTCCCCGGCGGTCAGCACCGTACGGCAATTGCCCGGCTGCTCGATCTGCCGGCGATGCCGGTGGAAGTCCGTTTGTTCCATGCTGAATGGCTGCGTGGCGTGATGGCTCAAGGCAATCGTTCACCGATTGAGGCGATACGCATCGGAATTTCCGGGCTACAACAGGCAACGGCCGGGAGATGATCCCGGCCGTTGCCTGTTGTACTTATTCGCCGTCTGCCGCGGCCGGTTTCTTTTTGCGGGGTGCCCGCGCGGGCTTCGGCCTGCCAGCTTCTGGAGCAACGTCTGCCGTTGCCGTTGCAGTTTCGGCAGGGGCGGGTTCATCCCCGCTTTTCCGGCGTGGCGCGCGCTTCGGTTTGCCTGGTGCGGCCGTGGCCGTTTCCACCGGGGCTGCGACGATGGCACCTGCCGAAGCCGCTTTCTTGCGCGGCTTGCGAGCGGCTTGCGGCTCATCGGCCGGCAGTGGTTCAGCCGCCACCGGGAGTTCCGTCGGCGCCGCTTCGGCGGTTTCGCTCGAACCCTTCTTGCGCCCGCGGTGCCGACGCTTCTTCCGGGCCGGTTGCTCGGCATCGACCGATTCCGTGGCTGCGGTCGGAACGACGATTTCACCGGCGACCTTCCCGGTCTCCGCCATCGTCTCTCCGGTTTCGGCTGGTTCTCCCGCGGCGCTGGCCTTCTTTTTGCGCCCGCGGCGCCGGCGCTTCTTTTTGGCGGGGGCGTCTCCACCGGCGGCAGTCGGTTCCCCTTCCACCTCCCCGGCTTCTACGTTTTCTTCCTCGGAGTGTTCCTCGGCACCTCCCACGACGTCCAGGTGTCCGCCCGCAACCGTTTCATCGCCACCCTTCTTCTTGCGCCGCCGCTTGCGTTTTTTCCGGGCGGCGTCTTCACGTGTTTCGGCCTCTTCGGTTACGTCGGCAACAGACTGAGAGGCGGCCGTCTTCTCCGCTTCAACCGGCCGCTGCGGCTTCTCCGGCATGGCCGTGACCTTCGCCTCGACGTACTCGGCCGCCGCTTTTTCCTTCTCGCGCTTTTGCAGGATGATCTCGATCTGGTCGGCGAGGAACGAAGTGCGCCCGGTGATCTGGATGTCGGCCTGGTAGCGGCGCTCCATCTCCACCAGCTCCTCGCGCTTCTCATTGAGCAGGAAACTGGCGACCTCGCGGGCCATCTGTACCTCGGCCTGGGCAATCTGCCCCTTGGCCAGTGCCGCATGCAGGCGGCGCATCACCGATACCGCCAGCGTCTCGACGCTGCGAATCCGTCCGGCGCCCTGACAGTGCGGACAGATGCGGAAGCTCCCCTCGGTCAGGGCCGGCTTGATCCGCTGGCGGCTCATTTCCAACATGCCGAACTGGCTGATGTGGCCGATGGTGATCCGCGCCTTGTCGCGCGCCGTCCCATCCTTGAGACGCTCCTCGACCTGACGGATGTGCTTGCGCTCGCGCATGTCGATGAAGTCGATGACGATCAGTCCGCCGAGGTCGCGCAGGCGCAGCTGGCGGGCCACCTCTTCGGCGGCTTCCAGGTTGGTCCTGGTCGCGGTGGCTTCGACGTTGGACTCGCCGGCCATCTTGCCGCTGTTGACGTCGATCGCCACCAGCGCCTCGGTGGGGTCGATGACGATCGAGCCGCCGGAGGGAAGGGGCACCTTGTTGCGGTTGATCGTCTCGATCTGCTCCTCGATCTGATAGCGCGAGAAGATCGGCCGGCGCTCCTGGTGCAGTTTGACCAGCCCGACATGGTCGGGCATGACCACTTCGAAGAATTCGCGGGCCTCGCGGAAGACCTCCGGATCGTCGATCAGCACCTCGTCCATGTCGGTGGTGAAGTAATCACGGATCGAGCGGATCACCAGGTTCGATTCCTTGTAGATCAGCACCGGCGCCTTGACCTTCTTCTCCAAGGCCTCGATGTTCTCGTAGAGGCGCATGAGGTACTGGTAGTCGCGCTCCAGCTCCTCGCGGGTCTGGTCCAGCGCCGCGGTGCGCACGATACAGCCGACATTTTCGGGGAGGTCGAGGGAAGTGAGCGCCTTCTTCATCTGCTTGCGCTGTTTGTCATCCTCGGCCTTGCGGGAGACGCCGCGGGTCGGTGTGCCCGGCATCAGCACCATGTAGCGACCGGCCAGCGACAGATAGGTAGTGAGCGCCGCTCCCTTGGTGCCGCGCTCTTCCTTGACGATCTGCACCAGGATCTCCTGGCCGCGGTGCAGCAGGTCATTGATGCGCGGTTTGCCGCTCACCTTGAAATCAGGCTTGATCACGGCGGCGTTGACTTCGTCGATCTGCAGGAAGCCGAGACGCTCAGCGCCGTAATCGACAAAGGCGGCCTGCAGCCCGGGCTCGACCCGGACCACCGCCGCCTTGTAGATGTTCCCCTTGGTGGGCTCGCGCCCGGCGACCTCGATGCCAAGCTCGGTGAGGACGCCATTTTCCACGATGGCCACCCGGTTTTCCTCGGGATGGGTGGCATTAATCAACATCTTTTTCGACATGCAAATTCTTTCCGGCGATCGCGCGCGACCGCCTCAAGTCGGGGTGGGCCAACCCTGACGCCCGCTCGACCGGGGAGCATCGCTCACCCGGGAGCCGTGACGGTCGTCAGGACTTACGCCTTGAAATTCTGCGCCGCGCAGCCCACGATGGGCGCTGCGGCGTCTATCGCCCCCGGCGCGCTCAGGGGGCGAATCTTATGAATTATAGCAGAGTTCTTGCGAAATGGGGACAGAATTCAATTCTGTCCCCATTTCGTAGTGATTATTCGAGTCTCAGGTGGTTCGAGCGGTTGCTTTTTCGATGCAGCCGCCTTTTCGTGGCTCTTGGCTCTGCCTTTAATCGAGTTGCGCATCGATGAAATCGAAATCGATCTGATCTTCCGCCAGTTTTTGTACCAGGCTGATCTTCTCATGATCCTCGACGGTGATCTTCGACACGTCCTCGTTGATGGAGCGGAAGATCTCCGCGGTGCTTTTGGCAATGCGCATGAACGGCAGATCGCTGTTGTCGAGCACCTCCTGAACGATGCCCACTACCGGACTCAGGCCGGGGATGACGATGCCGACCAGCTTCGGCCGATACTCGGGAATGTTATAGAGTGAGGCCATCAGCACCAGCAGTTCGTCGCGGCTGCTGGTCACCAGCAGCAGGGTGTTGTCCTCGAGCATTTCCACGACCTTTTGGGCCGAGGCGGCGCCAAGGTGGACGTGGTGAATGATGCGCAGTGCCTGCTCGCGTGTGGCGCGCAGCGGCAGGTCGAGCAGCTTGGCGATGTGCTGCAGGGTCGGGCCGGCGAGAATCGGCGAGTAGTTGAAGCCGCCGTGGACCTTGATGCCGTGCGGCCGTGCGGCCATTTCCAGGTAGTGCAGGGTGCGCTCGCGCTTGTCGGCGATCAGCTTGTTGGGCATGATCAGGCGCACGCTGGCGCCGGCCTCGCGGTAGAGCGCCAGGTTGAGGGCGACATCGTCGATGACGTGGCCGATCCCGCCCCCCGAGATCATCATTACCGGGGCGCCGATCATCCGGGCGACACGGGCATTGCTCAGGCCCAGCACCGAGCCGACGCCGCTGTGGCCGGCCCCTTCGATGATCAGGAAATCGCAGGATTTATCCAGATCGTGCACGGCCTTGAGCAACTGCTCTTCGAACAGGGCGGCCGGCAGTTTGCCGTCGAGCAGCTGGCGGGTGGTCTCGGGCTGCAGCACCACCGGCGACATCAGCGGCAGCTGATGCTCCATGCCGTAGACCCCGGCGATCAGGGCGGCGTCCTTGTCGGCCCAGACCTCGCCGACTTTCACCGGCTTCGGACCGACCGGCTTGATGAAGCCGATCCGGCCGTACTTTTTCTTCGCCAGATGCATGAGCGACAGGCTGGTGGTGGTCTTGCCGCAGTTCTGACCGGTAGCGGCGATGAAGATCTTGCGGGCCATGGGAGATCCTTTCGTCGGACAAGTGGTTTCAATTCTGGATGGTACATTGCAACCTGTCAACTGTCTCAAGCAAGTAGCGAGATAGCGAGACAACGAGATCGTTTTTTCTGCATGCTACCTCGCTACTCGCTACTCGCTACTCGCTACCTCGCTGGTCCCTCCCTGTGCTATAACCATCCCCATGCTGCAACTGATCAATGTCACCAAAAGTTTTGCCGGGCAGACCGTGCTCAATGCCGTCGACTGGCATCTGCGCCCCGGCGAACGGATCGGCCTGTGCGGCGAGAACGGCGCCGGCAAAACCACGTTGCTGCGTCTGCTGGCCGGCCTGCACGAGCCCGATGCCGGTACGGTGCAGATGGCGCGCGGCACCCTGGTCGGCTATCTGCCGCAGGACGGCCTCGAACACGCCGGGCGCACCCTGTTTGCCGAGGCCCGCAGTGCGCTCGAGCAGCTTCTCGCCATCGAAGCGGAGTTGGGCGAACTGGAGACCCGCATCAGCGCCAGCCACGCCCAAGCCGACCTCGACCGCTACGCACAGTTGCAGGAAGAGTTCCTCCAGCGCGGCGGCTACGTGATGGAGGCCGAAGTCTCCCGCGTGCTCAAGGGGCTCGGCTTCAGCGAGGCCGACCGCGACAAGCCGTGCGAACACTTCTCGGGCGGCTGGCAGATGCGCATCGCCCTGGCCAAGCTACTGCTGCGCCGCCCCAATCTGTTGCTCCTCGACGAGCCGACCAATCACCTCGACCTCCCCGCCCGCGACTGGCTGGAAGAGTACCTGGCCAGCTATCCGCACACGGTCGTGCTGGTTTCCCATGACCGTTTCTTCCTCGATCAGGTGGTGACCAGGATCGTCGAGGTCTGGCACGCCACGTTGACCAGCTACCCCGGCAACTACTCCCGCTACCTGACGGTGCGCGAGGAACGGGTGTCGGCTCTGCGCGAGGCCAAGCGTCGCCAGGACGAGGAAATCGCCAAGATCGAGGCGTTCATCAACAAATTCCGCTACAACAACATCAAGGCACCGCTGGTGCAGAGCCGCATCAAGCAGTTGGAGAAGATCGAGCGCATCGATCTGCCGCCCGAGCGCAAGCGCATCGCCTTCCACTTTCCGCCGCCGCCCAAGGGGGGGCGGCTGGCGGTGGAGCTGCATGGCGTTGGCCACGGTTACGGGGCGCAAACCGTGCTCTCCGGGGTCGATCTGGCCGTCGAGCGCGGCGAGCGGGTAGCCCTGGTCGGGGCCAACGGCGCCGGCAAGTCGACGCTGATGCGCCTGCTGGCCGGGGTCGAAGAGCCCCGGCAGGGGACGCGCGAGGAAGGGGCGGGGCTGGTGCTGGCTTACTTCGCCCAGGACCAGGCGAACACCCTCGATGCGCAGGCGACCGTGCTGGAGCAGATCACCCGGGTCGCTCCCTTCGACATGGTGCCGAAGCTGCGCAATCTGCTTGGCACCTTCCTCTTTCACGGCGACGACGTCCATAAGAAGGTCGCGGTCCTCTCCGGCGGCGAGCGCAACCGCCTGGCCCTGGCGATTCTGCTGCTGCGCCCGGCCAACCTGCTGCTCCTCGACGAACCGACCAACCATCTCGACCTGCAGTCGAAGGAGGTGCTGCTCGACGCTCTGCGCAGCTACCAGGGGACGCTGGTCTTCGTCTCCCACGACCGCTACTTCGTCGACGCCCTGGCCACCCGGGTGGTCGAGGTGGCCGATGCCGCGGCGACAGCCTATCTCGGCAACTACGAGGATTTTCTGCGGGCCAAAGGGGGGGAAGGGCACTCAAGTCTGCGCGTCGAGACGACAGCGACTGCCGGGATCGTTCCGGTCGCGGACGACAAGGCGGCCCGGATCGCCTCCCACGCCGAACGCAAAGTGGCGCAGCGCGAGGCGCAGCGGCGCGAAAAGCAGCTGGCGGAGGTCGAGGCACGGATTGCCGACCTGGAAGGACAGATCGCCGACCTGGTCACGGAAATGCAGGATCCGGCCATGGCCACCGACCATGCCCGGCTCTACCCGCTGATCGACCGGCATGACGGCCTGCAGCGGGAACTGGACGTATGCATGGCGCGCTGGGAGGAACTTCACGAAACGGCCGGGGAGGCGGGATGAGCCGCCCGTGAATGGCCCGGCCTGTATCGGCTCTGGGAGGAAGCCGCACCGACAAGATCCGAGCCCGGTGAAATCGATGACGATGGCGGAACAGTCATCCGCAAGGGGGTCGCATGAGCCGCACTCATGGAGCGCATCAAAAAGCCTGCCGAGCAATTCCTGATCATCGCAATCAACGGAATGTTGCAGCAATCGTTTCAATCTTGCCATCCCGAACATTTCGCCCTTGGCATTGGTGGCCTCGGGAAAGCCGTCGGTGTAGAGCAGCAGGCGATCCCCTTTGGCAAAGCTGAAGGATTGCAACTGCATCTCCGGCGTCTCAAAGAAACCGATCGGCGGACCGGTTGATTTCAATTCCGCGACCTCACCGTCCCTGAGCACCAGCGCCGGGACGTGCCCCGCGTTCACATAATGGAGAGTCTGTTTTCCCGGAGCGATAACGCCGTAGAACAGGGTGGAGGAGAAATACTGGTCGATGAGTTCGGAACGTCGGGCAAAATTGATCAGGAACCGATTGACCTGCTTCACCAGTTCCAGCGGGGTACAGACTCCGAGTGCGGCCCGATGCATGAACCCGTATATGAGCGACATGACCAGCGACGCATGCAGTCCGTGACCGGTTACATCGCCGATGAACAGCAACTGGGATTCGTCGGGCAGCGAGATGAAGTCGAAATAGTCGCCGCCAAGCCCTGACGCCATCCGGTTTTTGACGCCGATGCAGCACCACGAGCAGACCGGTGAACTTTTTGGCAGGAGAAGCTGCTGGATCTTTTGGGCATTGATCAGGTCCTGGCCGTCATTAGGGCTGTTCCTGACA
>VEPG01000075.1 GCA_012026975.1 Desulfuromonas sp.
CGCCGGAGAGGCCGGCGGCCAGCGATGAGCCGTCGGCGACGCCGACCACGCTGCCGCAGGCCATGCGCAGCACCAGGTGCCAGTCGACGTTGCCGCGCTTGCGATGGCCCAGGGCGCTGCTGACAGCTGTGGGGATGATAATCGCCAGGCTGGTGCCGAAGGCCAGATGCACGATGATCTGCGGGGCAAAGCCAGCCAGCTTGAAGGCCCAGAGAAACATCGGGATCAGGATCAGCCCGCCGCCGATGCCGAACAGTCCGGCAAGCAACCCGGCCAGGGCGCCGACCAGAGCGAACATCAAAAGAATTGTCGGAGTGAGCAGTGCCATAAGCTGGAGGGTGCAAGTAAAAAAGCCAGCCTTTCAGGGGCTGGCTTGAGTTGATGGAGGCCCCGACCCGATTTGAACGGGTGATGGAGGTTTTGCAGACCTCTGCCTTACCACTTGGCGACGGGGCCGTTAAGAAACGGAAGTCTTCAATACCAAACCGCGGGGAGAACTGTCAAGAGCTAAGAGCTAATTCGGTTGCAATTCGACCCTGATGCGGACATGACCGTCCTCGCCCTGCCCCTTACTGCCCGTGGCAAGGATCTCGCGGCTGACCTCGTCCTTCCCGGACATCGTGCCGCCAAGGTCAAACCATTCGCCCATGGGGATGCGTACCCGGGTGGTCAGTTCAAGAAAACGGATCTCACGATCGTGACGCGGATCGATAAACGCCATGAATGGGTGGATGGCCAATTCAACCTGGTTGCCGGCAACGAATTCGGGAACGACTTCAAAGCCGGTGTCGACGGTTTCATAACGAGTGGAGTCTACAATCTGAGTGTGGCGGCGGGTCAGAACCAGCCATTGTTCGGTAAAGGGGATGCGCCGGCCGACGCTGATGCGCGCCGGCGACCCTTCGAGTGTCACCAGAAATTGTTCACTGCGGCGGGATTCCACTCGACTGCCGGTCTGAGCGCTGCCGACCATCATGCCGTGGTCACCGCCAAGGACCACCGTAGCCCCGCCATGGGTTGGCGGATGGGCCGTCGGCCTCCCCCCGATGATGACGGTAGAGTTGCCGGAAGAGGCCTCAATCGAGCCGCCGAAGGAATTTACCTGACTGCGGTCCTGTTGATCCTGCGCGACATAGACTCTCAGCATGCGCGCGGGGCGATCGAGCCGGGATATCAATTCTGCGACCCCGGTGAGTTCGGCCGCACTGGCATTGACCACCAGGCTGCGATCGACGGCTGTCACCTTGGCCTCGTCACCGAGAACCGTCCGCACCGCCTCGGCGACATCGGCCGCGCGCCGATGATTGAGGTCGAAGATGCGCGTTTCGGCAAAACCGGCGGATGCCAGGGCGACACAGATTATGATCAGCACCAGTTGTATGCGGAGCATCTTGACCCCCTGTTTTTTGTAAGAATACCAGAAACAGCCGGGTGTGTGCCGAAAACAAAACGGGGACGACCATGTGGTCATCCCCGTTCTCCGTTGTATGGTCGGGGCGAGAGGATTTGAACCTCCGGCCCCCAGCACCCCATGCTGGTGCGCTACCAGACTGCGCTACGCCCCGTCAGCACAACGGAGCCGGATTATGCGTCAGCCTACCATTGTTGTCAAGGGTATGGTGGTGACAAATGGGTTGAATCGTTGCAGTGCCTCGTATACTGTCGCTCATCTGCCCGGCTATTAACTCCGAGCGGGGTTTTACGGAGGAAACCATCGTGTTGGCCAACATTATCGCCGGCTTCCTGGTAGGGGTCGTCGTCGGCATGACCGGAGTAGGCGGAGGGGCATTGATGACGCCGGTCCTGGTGCTGATCTTCGGCTTTGCACCGCAGACCGCGGTCGGTACCGACCTGATCTTTGCTGCCGTGACCAAATCGGCCGGATGGGACGTTCACGGCCTTCGCGGCACCGTCGACTGGCAGGTCTTCCGCCGCCTCAGCTGCGGGAGCCTGCCCGCGGCCCTGCTGACGGTCTGTTACCTGTTCAACAATCGTTCACCGGTCGCAAAGGATGGTCTGATTGTTCACATGGTCGGCCTGGCCATCGTGATTACGGCTTCCGGACTGCTCGCCAAGCCGCTGATCCATCGCCTTGGCCTGGGCCGCCGACTCGGCAGCCCGGAAAAGTTCCTGCGCCTGCAGGCACTCTGCACCATTCTTGCCGGTGCCATTCTCGGGACGCTGGTTGCCCTGACCTCCATCGGTGCCGGGGCTCTCGGCGCCACCATGCTGCTCTACCTCTATCCATTGCGCATGAAGCCGGCAACGCTGATCGGCACCGACATCGCCCACGCCATCCCGCTGGCCCTGGTGGCGGGCGCAGGACACCTGGCCATCGGCAACGTCGACTTCATCCTGTTGCGCAACCTGCTGATCGGCTCGATCCCGGGGATTATCCTCGGCTCGCTGCTTTCCACCCGCGCCCCGGACCACCTGGTCCGTTATGCGCTCGCAACCGTCCTGCTTCTGGTCGGAAGCAAAATGATCCTGATGTAGCCTACCTTTTGCGCTTGTCAATCACCCGCTGAGCCTTCCCTTCATGACGTGGAATCGAAGCCGGCTCGACCAGTTTGACCCGACAACCGACGTTGAGCATCGAAGCCAGGCGTTTTTCGACCTGACTGACGAAGGAGCGCTGTTTTTTCATCTCGTCGAAGAAGATGGTTTCATTGACCTCGACCAGTATTTCCAGGGTATCGACATTGTCGATTCGATCAACCACCAACTGGTAGTGCGGTTCACACCCCTCGATCTGGAAGAGCACCTCCTCGATCTGCGTCGGGAAGACGTTGACCCCCTTGATGATCAGCATGTCATCCGAACGTCCGCGGGTCTTCTCCATGCGTACAAAGGTGCGACCGCAACTGCACGGCTCGTAATTGAGCCGGGTGATGTCGCGGGTGCGGTAACGGATGACGGGGAGCGCCTCCCTGGTCAGGTTGGTCAGCACCAGTTCGCCGACTTCGCCCGGCGGCAACACTTCACCGGTCTCGGGGTTGATGATCTCGGCAAGGAAGTGGTCTTCGAAGACGTGCATGCCACAGCGACCGTGGCATTCACCGGCCACCCCCGGCCCCATGACCTCCGACAGGCCGTAGTTGTCGGTGGCAATGATACCGAGACGCTGCTCGATCTCGCGACGCATCTCTTCGCTCCACGGTTCGCCACCGAACAGGCCGACCCGCAGCGACAGATTCCTCGGGTTGATCCCCATCTTTTCCATGCGGTCGGCCAGGGTCAGGGCGTAGCTCGGCGTGCCGACCAGCGCGGTGGTCCGATAGTCCTGCATGATCATGATCTGTTTCTCGGTGTTGCCGCCCCCCATCGGGATCACCGAGGCACCGATCTGCTCGGCCCCGTAGTGCAAACCGAAGGCGCCGGTGAAGAGACCGTAGCCGAAGGTGATCTGCACCACATCGTCGCGGGTCACGCCGGCGGAGGTCATAAAGCGCGCCACCAGGTTCGACCAGGTTTTGATGTCGTTGCGGGTGTAGCCAACCACCGTCGGCTTGCCGGTGGTCCCGGAAGACGAGTGGATGCGTACCACTTCGCGCAGCGGCACGGCGAACATCCCGTACGGATAGTTGAGGCGCATATCCTCTTTGGACGTGAACGGCAGCCTGCGCAGATCGGCAAGCGACTGAACATCCTCGGGGATGATCCCCAGTTCGTCGAACTTGCGACGATAGCAGGTGACATTCTTGTACGCCCGGTTGAGGGTGGCCTGCAGACGTTCCAACTGCAGTTGTTCCAACTCCTCCCGCGGCATGCCTTCGTGTGTAGGATCCCAGATTTCCATGGCGCTAACGCTCCCAGATTTCCTTCTTTTCCTTGCCGAGATAAGCCCTCTGCACTTCCTTGTTTCCCAGCAGCTCGGTGGAGCTTTCCTCGAGGATGACCTTCCCCGTCTCCAACACGTAACCACGGCTGGCCAGTTTCAGCGCCGCCTTGGCATTCTGCTCGACCAGCAACACGGTGGTCCCATAATCGCGGGTCAGTGCGGCGATAACCGCAAAGATCTCCTGGACCACCAGCGGTGCCAACCCCATCGAAGGCTCGTCGAGCAGGAGCAGTTTGGGGCGGGCCATCAATGCCCGGCCGATGGCGAGCATCTGCTGTTCACCACCGGACAGGGTGCCGGCCAATTGCCGCCGCCGTTCCTGAAGCCGGGGAAAAAGCCGATAGATTTCATCCAGGCTGGCACGAATCCTGGCCCGGCCCTCACGGCGACGATAACGCAGATAGGCGCCCAGTTCCAGGTTGTCCTCGACAGTCAGCGGCTTGAAGACCTGGCGGCCTTCGGGTACCTGGGAAATGCCCAGTTCGACGATCCGCTCGGGCGCCAGGGATTGAATCGGCTCCCCCGCGAAGGTGATCTCGCCGTTGCGCACCGGGGTCACTGCGGAAAGGGAGTTGAGGATGGTGGTCTTCCCGGCACCGTAGGCGCCGATCAGGGTGACGATCTCCCCCTGTTTGAGGTGCAGGGAGACGTTCTTCAGGGCGTGCACCTGACCATAATAGGTGTTGATGTTCTTGACCGTGAGCATCGTTTCTACTCATCCCCCAGGTAGGCAGCGATCACCTCCGGGTTTTCCTGGATCTGGCGCGGGGTGCCCTCGGCCAGCTTTTTGCCGAGGTTGAGCACCACGATGGCGTCGCAGATATCCATCACCAACTCCATGTCGTGTTCGACCAGCACGACCGTCACCCCGGTTTCACGAATCTTGCGGATCAGGTCGCCGAGCTGCCAGGTTTCACGGCTGTTGAGCCCGGCGGCCGGCTCATCCATCAGCATGATCCGGGGCTGCACCGCCAGGGCACGGGCGATCTCCAGCAATCGTCCCTTGCCAAACGGCAGGTTGGCGGCAGCCGTACCGGCAAGGTCGACAATGCCGACAAACTCCAGCAGTTCCAGAGCCTGTTCGCGGATGCGGCGCTCTTCACGCAAATGGTGCGGCAACTTACAGGCACAGGCGAGAAAACCGCTGCGGCTGCGGGTGTGCAACCCGACCATGACATTTTCCAGCACCGACATTTTTCCGAACAGTTCGATATTCTGGAACGTCCGGACCAGTCCCAGGCGGGTGAGCCGCTCCGGCGGCAGGCCGCTGATGTCGCGGCCGTCGAGAGTAATCCGGCCGGCAGTACGTGTATAGATGCCGGTTATAATGTTGAGCAGCGTCGTCTTGCCGGCGCCGTTGGGGCCGATCACCCCGGTGATTTCCCCGCTGCGAGCGGAAAAGGAGACATCATCGAGGGCGGTGAGCCCGCCGAAGACGCAGGTAATGCCATGGATATCAAGCATTGCGTCCCGCCCTCCCCGGCCGCAGCCTGCGCATCCCCATCCACAGCAGCTCGAACCCCTGCACCAGCCCTCCAGGGAGGAACATGGTCATGATGATCAGCAGCAGTCCGTAGACGACAATGTCGTAATCCTGAAAAGTGCGCAGGAATTCGGGGAGCAAGGTCAGCAGGGCGGCGCCGAGGCAGGAGCCGTAAATGCTCCCCAGTCCGCCGATGATGACCATGGTCAGCAGTTCCACCGAGAAATGAAAGCCGAAGGTGCTTGGCGAGATGAACGTCACGGTGTGGGCATAGAGGCTGCCGGCAAGACCGGAGATGATCGCCGAACAGGTAAAGACCTGGACCTTGAGCAGGCGGGCGTTGACGCCGAGCACCCGCGCCGCCACCTCCGAGTCGTGGATGGCGCGCAGGGCGCGGCCTATGCGTGACTGGGTCAGGTTGACGGCCAGCAGCATGACCAGCAAGGCCATGGTCCAGATCAGGTAGTAGCTCTTCAGGTCGCTGTCAAAATGTAAGTCGCCGAGGCTCAATCCGGGAACGCCGGAAAAACCGGAGGGGCCGCCGGTGACATCGACATACTCGTTGAAGACAATGTAGATGATGATGCCGAAGCCCAAGGTGGCCATCGCCAGGTAATGTCCCTTGAGCTTGAGGATCGGAAAACCGATGACGAAAGCAAGGATGCCGACGGCGATCGCGGCCACGGCCATCGCCGTCCAGGGATTCCAACCGTAAGTCGCAGTCAGAATGCCGGACAGATAGGCTCCCAGACCGTAAAATGCGGCCTGACCGAGAGAAATCTGCCCGGCGAAACCGAGCAGCAGGTTGAGCCCCACTGCCAGCATGGTGTTGATGCCGACAAAGACCAGCACGTTGAGCAGATAGCCGCCCTTGATCGTGGCCGGAATTACCAGCACGACTGCGGCAAACAAGGCAAACTTGATCAGTTCCCGACGCATGCCCGTACTAAACCCGTTCGCTCTCGCCGCGGCTGAACAACCCCTGCGGGCGCAGGAAGAGGATCAGCAGCAGGATGATGAAGGTCACCGCATCCTTGTATCCGGAAGAGATCAACCCGGCGCCGAGCGCTTCCAGCACACCGAGCAGCAGGCCGCCCAGGACCGTACCGATGCCGTTGCTCATGCCGCCGATAATGGCGGCACAGAACCCCTTGAGGCCAAGCATGATGCCGACGTCATAGGAAGTCATGGTCAACGGCGCGACGATGATCCCGGCCAGCGCTCCCATCCCCGAAGCCAACAGGAAGGAAAACATGACCATGCGCCGCACATCGATGCCGACCAGGCCGGCCGCGCGCTGGTTGACCGCGCAGGCGCGCAGGGCCTTGCCGGTGATGGTGTACTGGAAGAACAGCTTGTTGGCGATGATCAGCAGGACCGTCAAGGCGAAGATCCACAGATGCTGGGGAAGCAGGGTCGCTCCGGACAGAATGATCGGCTCATCCCCGGAAAAACCCGGCAGGGCGTGAGTGTCCTTGCCCCATACCAGCATGGCGATGCCCCGGACCAGGATGCTGCCGCCGATGGTGATGATGACCAGCCCCAGCGGCGGCGCCCGGCGCATCGGCCGGATGGCCAGCCGTTCAAAGGCGACTCCGGAGGCTGCGGCACAGAGCACGGCAAGCAAAAGGGCGGCGACCAGCGGGAATTGATGAACAGTGTAAAAATAGACCCCGAACATACCGCCCAGCATGACAAACTCACCTTGGGCAAAGTTGATGATCCCGGTGGAGTTGTAGATGATGGCAAAGCCGAGACCGATCAGCGCGTAGATGGCGCCGGTGGCCAGCCCCGAGAGGAGATATTGCGAAAGCTGCTGGGAAAAATCCATAAAATCGGTGATCGCAGTCAAAGGTGCAGCGCAGGCGGAATGCTCCGCCTGCGCTGCCAATTAAAATAGGCGCTGCAGGAGACAGCCAGGGGTTGGTCAGTCAACCAGCACCCAGTCTTTGTTCTTGATTTCCACAAGGACAAAAGCGTCCTTGGTCAGACCGCAATGATCCGTCGAGGAAAAACTGAAAACTCCGCCAATGCCTGCGAAACCGGAAGTCTATTCTATTTCCTCACGGATGGTCGCCGGGGTATCGGCGCCCTGGTCGAGAGCCTTTTTCAGAAGCATGACCGCGTCCCAGGCATGCCCGCCGAAATGATCGCCTTCCACCCCGTAGCGCTGCTTGTAATTCATGACATAGGTCATCAGCGCCTTCTTCTGGGGATCGGAGGGCGGCAGCAGGTCGGCGACAATCACCCGACCTGTCGGCAGGATGATCCCCTCGGCCGCATCGCCGGCCAATTCGATAAATTTTTTGGAAGAGACGCCGTGACTCATGAACATCGGCAACTTGATGCCGAGTTGGCGGGCATTTTTGGCGACCACGGCCGGCCCGGGATTGGTCCCCCAGCAGATGATCGCCTGGGCTTCGCTGCCGCGGATCTTTGTCAGCTGAGCGGTCATGTCGGTGTCCTTCGGGCCAAAGGTGTCATCGACCGTCAGGGTAATGCCGAACTTCGCCGCCTGGTTCTTCAGCTGCTCGCGCCCGGACGCGCCGAAGCCGTCGGATACGGTGAGGATGGCAACCTTGGTGATCTTGTGCTTCTGCAGGTGCTCATAGATGCGCTCGACAGCCAGGGTATCGTTCTGCGCGGTCTTGAAGGTGCACGGGTTGACCGGATCGGCGATCTTGATCCCCGCAGCGCAGGAAATCAAAGGGATCTGCTCCTTTTCGGTCACCGGTTTGACCGCCATTGTCTCGCCGGTCGTGCTCGGCCCGATGATGGCCACCACATTGTCGTCCTTGATCAGCTTGGTGGCGAGCTGTACCGCCTTGGTCGGGTCGCCGGTGGTGTCATAGACCACCAGTTCGATCGGCCGCCCCTTAATCCCCCCCGCCTTGTTGATGTCGTCAACAACCATCTGGGCCGTGTTGCGTTCCGGTTCGCCAAGGAACGACGGTGGCCCGGTTACGGAAAAGAGTGCGCCAATCTTGATGGGCTCGGCGGCAACCGCCGCGCCCGCGGCAAACAGCAGGGCCAACAGCAGCGCGGCCATACGGACAAATCGGCTCTTCATGGACTCCTCCTGAATCAATCTTGGAATTATTGGGCTATAGACCAGTCGCCGGCAACAATGCGAACCATCTCGAAGGCCGAGAGATCGAGACCGTTATGGTCGCTGGCGGACATGGTGAAAACGCCGGAAACGCCGACCAGATTGCTGGCTTGCTCGATCCCCGTACGGATCTGCTCCGGAGAGGCGCCGCTTTTCTGCACAGCGCCAACGATCAACTGCAAGGCATCGTAGGCATAACCGCCAAAGGTCGAAGCCTCCACGCCAAAAGCCTTGCGGTAGGCCTGATCATACTCCTTGAGCAGCTTGGCCTGCGGGTCGCTCTCCTTGAGCTTGTCGAACACCGCCAGCTTGCCGGCCGGGAGCATGACCCCTTCAGCGGCTTCGGCGCCGGCCAGTTCGATGTATTTCTTCGAAGCCACGCCGTGACTCATGTACAGGGGGATCTTGATGCCGAGCTGCTTGACGTTGCGGGTCACCACCGCCGGCCCGGGATTGGTCCCCCAGCAGATGATGGCATCGGGGCTGGAAGCGCGGATTTTGGTCAGCTGCGCAGTCATATCGGTGTCCTTGGGACCATAGGTCTCGTCGGCCACCAGTGCCAGTCCTTTTTTGGCAAGCAGAGTCTTCAACTGCTCGCGTCCCGAGGCACCGAAGCCGTCGGATACCGTGAGCAGTGCAAAGGTTTTCTGCCCTTTTCCGACCGCATAGTTAAGGATCTTTTCTCCGGCGATATGGTCGTTGGCCGGCGTCTTGAACGTCCAGGCATTGACCGGATCGGTGATCTTGATCCCGGCGGCGCATGAGATCAGGGGGATCTGCTCTTTTTCGGTGATCGGCTTGACCGCCATCGTCTCACCGGTGGTGCTCGGGCCGATGATGGCCACCACCTTGTCGTCCTTGATCAACTTGGTGGCCAACTGCACCGCCTTGGTCGGATCGCCGGTGGTGTCGTAGATCACCGCCTCGATCGGCTGTCCCTTGACTCCGCCCTTGGCGTTGATTTCCTTGACCAGCATTTCCAGAGTGTTTTTCTCCGGCTCGCCGAGGAAAGCGGCCGGCCCGGTCACCGAGAACAGCGCCCCGATTCGCAGCGGTTCGGCCAAAACCGCACCGGCGCTCAGTACAAGACAAAGCGCCAACCACATCACTGCCAGTTTCCGCATGGTCATTCCTCCCCGCGTACGTACATAACCGTTGAAGTCATGGGAGCGCCTACATCTTGTAGAGCCGCTCCCCTTCCAGGATGTTCACGCCACTATTGGTCAAAACCCTGATCGCCGCATCGGCGTCGTCGAACCGGAAGATGATCACTGCATTGCCGCCGCAACGCTCGACAAAGGCATACATGTATTCGACATTGACCTGGGCCCGGTCTAGAACATCGAGTATTCCCGAAAGACCGCCAGGCTGATCGGGCACCTCTACCGCCACCACTTCGGTTTTACTGACGGTAAAACCACCTTCCTTAAGGGTCGTCTTGGCCAGGTCGGTCTGGTCGACGATCAGGCGCAGGATGCCGAAGTCCGAGGTATCGGCGAGCGCCAGGGCACGAATGTTGATCCCCTTCTGGCCGAGAACGCGGGCCACTTCCGCCAGACGCCCCGATTTGTTTTCGATAAAGATGGAGATTTGCTCGACCTTCATGGTTCCCTCCCCTATCGCTTGCGATTGTCGATGACGCGCTTGGCCTTGCCCTCGCTGCGGGCAATGGTTTTCGGCTCCACCAGGCGCACTTTGCTGGTCACGCCGAGCAGATCCTTGATCTCCTTCTCGATGCGTTGTGCCAGCGTCTGCAGCACCTTGATCTCGTCGGAGAAGAGTTGTTCGTTAACCTCCACCTGAACTTCCAGCGTGTCGAGATTGTCGACCCGGTCGACAATCAGCAGGTAGTGCGGCTCAACCCCTTCGACGCGCATCAGGATCGATTCGATCTGCGACGGGAAGACGTTGACGCCGCGGATGATCAGCATGTCGTCGGAGCGGCCGCTCATGCGGGTCAGGCGGGCATGAGTGCGGCCACAGGCACACGGTTCGCAGGTCAGGCTGGTGATGTCGCGGGTGCGATAGCGCACCAGCGGGATTCCCTCCTTGGTAATGGTGGTGATCACCAGCTCGCCGCGGCTTCCCTCGGGAAGGACTTCGCAGGTATCGGGATCGATGATTTCCGCCAGGAAATGGTCTTCCCAGATGTGCAGTCCCTTTTTCATTTCGATGCACTCGATGGCGACCCCCGGCCCCATGATTTCCGAGAGGCCGTAGATATCGATGGCATGCAGATTCAATTTGGCTTCGATCTCGGCGCGCATGTCCTCCGACCACGGCTCGGCACCGAAGATGCCGACCCGCAACTTGAGGTTGCGGAAATCGATCCCGGCTTCCCGCGCCTCCTCGGCCATGTACAACGAATAGGAGGGGGTGCAGGTCAGTACCGTCGAGCCGAAATCCTGCATGATCATCAACTGGCGGGCGGTGTTGCCGCCGGAAATCGGGAGGACCGAGGCGCCGAGCCGCTCGGCGCCGTAATGAGCTCCGAGACCGCCGGTAAACAGGCCGTAGCCATAGGCGTTATGAATAATGTCACCCTTGTGCGCCCCGGCGGCGACAAAGGAACGGGCCATCAGTTCGGTCCAGACGTCGATGTCCTTCTGGGTATAACCGACGACGGTCGGTTTGCCGGTAGTGCCGCTGGACGCATGGATGCGCACGATCTCATCCATCGGCGCGGCAAAGAGATGATAGGGATAGGCGTCGCGCATATCCTGCTTGGTCGTAAAGGGGAGCCGGCGCAGATCGTCGAGGCTCCGGATCTGCTCCGGGCGGACGCCGGCCCGGTCCAGCGCCTGCCGATAAAACGGCACTTTTTCATAGACACGGGCAACCGTCGCCTGCAGCCGCTTGAGCTGCAGCGCCTGCAGGACCACCCGGGGCATGGTTTCGATTTCTTCGTGGAAATAGCTGGTCATGGCGATCACCTTGTCAGAGGGCACGGCCCAGGGCAAATGCCTTGCGATTTATCTCCAGGGCCTTTTTCGGCACCATCTTTTCCAGGGCCTCCTGCCAGACGGTTTCGGCAATCGGCAACCGCATCGACACGGCCCCGAGCAGCACGGTGTTGGCGGCCCGGGCATCGCCGGCCTGCTGCGCCAGGTGCAGACCGTCGACCAGCAGGGTATTGGCGAAGCCGGTGCGGATCCGCGCGGCCAGATCGTCGGGATAACTGGCCTGGCCAAGCAGAACCGCCGGCGGCGGGATGCGGTAATCGTTGACGACCACCTTCGCGTCGGGACGCAGCAGCGACAGGGAGCGATAGGCTTCCAGCAGTTCGAAGCCGAACAGGATGTCGCCCTCCCCTTCAGGCACGGTCGGCGAGAAGACTTCGCGGCCGAAGCGCACATGCGAGACCACGCTGCCGCCGCGCTGCGACATGCCGTGAATCTCGCTCTTTTTTACATCGAAGCCGGCCAGCATGAAGGTTTCGGCCAGGATCTCCGAAGCCAGCAGAATCCCCTGACCGCCCACGCCGACCAACAGAATATTGGTAATCTTGTCACTCATCGAATGAAGTCCTATTTGATCGCATCAAACTTGCACAACTGCTGGCACACGGTACAGCCGTTGCACAACAGCGGATCGATATATGCCTTGCCCTTCTTGCCGTCGGGAGCCGGCTGCCACTCGATGGCCGGACAGCCGAGACGCAGGCAGGCCCGGCATCCCGTGCACTGCTCCTGATCGACTGCCAGCACCTCCCCCGGCTTGAAGCGGTCCTCACCCTTGAGCAGGCAGCACGGCCGATTGGTGATGACCACCGACGGCTCGGGACGGGCCATTTCTTCCGCCAGCGCCTGGCGGGTCGCATCCAGATCGTTGGGATCGATCACGCGCACATGTTGGATTCCCAAGGCACGGCAGAGGGCGACCAGGTTGACTTCATGGGCGGTCTCGCCGGAGAGGGTGAAGCCGGATGCCGGGTTCTCCTGGCGGCCGGTCATGGCGGTAATGCGGTTGTCGAGGATGACCACCGTCGCCGGCGCCCGGTTGTAGGCCATCTCCATCAAGGAGTTGATGCCGGTGTGCAGAAAGGTCGAATCGCCGATGACGCCGACCACACGCCGCTGCTCCTCCGGCGGCAAAACCCGCACAATGCCGGAAGCGTTGCTGACCGAAGCTCCCATGCAGACGCAGGTATCCATGGCATTGAGCGGCGGCATGAAACCGAGGGTATAGCAGCCGATGTCGCCGGTCACATAGGCATTCAGCCGATTGAGCGTATAAAACAGGCCGCGGTGCGGACATCCCGGGCACATGTTGGGCGGACGCGGCGGCAACGGTCCCTGGTCAACAACCGGCGATTCCGGTGCGGTCACGAGGCCGGCCTTGGCAAAGGCTGCGCGGACGCGTCCCGGAGAGAGTTCGCCGCAAAGAGACACGATCTCCTTGCCGGTGACCTTCACTCCCATGGCACGGATCTGTTCCTCAATGAACGGATCAAGTTCCTCAATAACGTACAGTTGTTCGACCCTCGCAGCGAAATCCCTGATCAACGCCCCCGGCAGCGGGTAGACCATGCCGAGCTTGAGCACGGATGCCTCCGGCAGAACCTCGCGCACATACTGGTAAACCACGCCGGCGCAGATCACCCCCACCTTCACGGAGCGCATTTCCATCTTGTTGATGGCGGAAGAATTCCCATATTCCGCCAGGTTGAGCGTGCGCTGTTCAACCAATGGATGACGCACCCTGGCGTTGCCGGGAAGCATGACCAGCTTCGGCGCGTCCTTGACCAGTTGCGGTTCCGGCAGACCACTCACCCGCTCGCCGAGTTCGACGACCGATTTGCCATGGGAGATGCGCGTGCAACTGCGCAGCATGACCGGTGTGTCGAACTGCTCGGACAACTCGAAAGCCAGCCTGGTGAATTCCTTGCATTCCCGGGAATCGGCCGGCTCGAGCATCGGCAGCTTGGCGAACTTGGCGTAATTGCGGCTGTCTTGCTCGTTCTGCGAAGAGTGCATCTCCGGATCGTCGGCCGCCACCAGCACCAATCCGCCGCGCACGCCGGTATAGGAGAGCGTGAACAGCGGGGCGGCCGCCACGTTGACGCCGACGTGCTTCATGCAGGCGATCGCACGCCCGCCGCCGAAGGATGCGCCGATTGCCACCTCCAGTGCCACTTTTTCATTGGGCGCCCAGGATGAATCGATCTCGGGATAACGGGCGATGTTTTCAAGAATCTCGGTGGAAGGGGTGCCGGGATAGGCACTGGCGACAAGCACACCAGCCTCATAGGCGCCGCGAGCGATGGCTTCGTTCCCGGACAGAACAGCGATGGACATTAGGGAAACACCTCGAATCTCTTTGATATCAAAGACTTATGGGGAAACTTCTGTTGCGGTACGGAGTGGTGATGTTAATCTAATCCGGCGAGGGTTGTCAAACTCTGTTTGCCACTGATTTAATGCGGAATTCCATGCATAAAATCATCCTTTGGCAGCTATCGACCTGGCCAGTTTGAAGGTGTGATCACCGATCTTTTCCAGGTTGTGCAGAATGTCGATGTAAACCAGGCCGGAAACGACTGTACATTCGCCGGTATTAAGCCGGGCAATATGATTGTTGCGCAAAATCTCTTCCAGCCGGCTGATGGAGACTTCAATCTCTCGGGCCTTTTCGAGGGGAAAATCTTCATCAGCTTCAAATGCGGCGGCCGTCAAGGCGAAAAAATTCCCCGTCAGGCCGGACATCTCATCGATTTCCCGACGGGCAACCTCGGAAAATTCGATACGCTGGTCGCGCTTGCGCTGTATAAGCCGGCTCAGGTGGACGCAATGATCACAGATTCGCTCAAGATCATTGACGATATGCATCAACTCGCCCACTTCCAGAGACGTTTCCTCGGTAATCGACTGCCGGGAGAGCGCAACCAGAAAATCGGTGATTTCCCGCTGCAGCAGATCAATATGTTCTTCCCGCCGGTTTATCAGCTCGATCCGCTGTGGATCCTGATCATGCAGCAGGCTCAAGGTCTCTCGAAAAACCTCACCGGTGATCCGAACCATATGAATGGTTTCCGAGCGAGCCTGTGACAGCGCGATGGGCGGCGTATTCAGCACCCGGGCATCTAGGTGGCTGTGATGAAATTCCGGCTGCTTTTCGCGCCCCGGCATCAGTGCGGCCGTCAGCCTGGCCAGATGTCCAACCAGCGGCAGGAACAGCAAGGCATTGATGACGTTGAACAAGGTATGGGCATTGGCGATGTGTCTGGCAATGAACGGTTTGTCGCCGAGCGCGCCGCCGAACACAGCGAGCTGTTCACCGGACTGAACAATGAAATCCGGATCTCCGGGGCTGATGACCGTCACCAGCTTGATGAAAATCGGGAAAATCAGCAACATGCAGCCGACCCCGATGGCATTGAACAAAAAATGGGCCAGCGCGGTGCGTCGGGCTGCCAGATTGGTCCTGAGCGCAGAGAGATTGGCAGTGACAGTCGTGCCAATGTTCTCACCGAGGACCAGGGCCACGCTTGCTTCCAAGCTGAGCAGGCCGCTGGTCGCCATAGCAATCGTCAAGCCGATGGTTGCGCTGCTGCTCTGCACGAGCATGGTGACAACAGCTCCCACCAGAACACCCAGAAGGGGGCTGTTGCCAACCGTCAGAAAAATCTTCTGAACTTCAGGATTTCCCCTGACCGGGTCGAACGCTCCCTTCATCAGCGCCAGGCCGAGAAAGACCAGGCCCAGGCCCAGGACAACTTCACCGATCTGCTGCCAGCGCTGCCGCTTGACAAACAGCTTAAGAGCCGTACCGATACCGATTGCCGGCAACGCGTACTGTGCCACATTGAAGGCGATCAACTGTGCGGTGACGGTGGTACCGATATTGGCGCCGATCACGACCCCGATTGCCTGCAACAGGGACATCAGGCCAGCATTGACAAAACCGACCACCATCACCGTGGTTGCCGTCGAAGACTGGAGCAAGTCGGTGCCCCCGGCGCCGAACAGCATCCCGATCAGCCGATTGTCGGTCAGTGCTCCGAGCAGTCGGCGCCACCGGTCGCCGGCAAGCTACTGCACACCTTCCGAC
>VEPG01000105.1:0-2932 GCA_012026975.1 Desulfuromonas sp.
AAGAAGAATTACTGGACACTGCCCCCCTATGCATACGGCGGGTGGGGAATCCCGGGGGGGCAATACGGCGAGTTCACCTGCATGACCTGCCATGAACTGCGGACCAGTAACGCGGCGGGGGTCAAACCGGCCATCATGCTCATGCCCCTTCCCGGGAGCAGCAACTTCGGCGGGCCGGTGCGCTTCGACGGGAACAACGCCTTGGGCTTCGGCATGGGTGACGACAGCGTGGCAAGACCGGTTGAACCGCCCATCAACAGAATCTGCGAAGTCTGCCACACCCTCACCAAGGGAGGTCCGTCACAGACACCGGAACACCGGAAGGTCCAGGACAACACGGCCGGTCACGGCGGCGGGAACGAATGCACCTTCTGCCACCGCCACGACAAAGGCTTCGCGTCGCCCTGGTGAGGAACAAGTATCGCAGCTACCTAGCCGTCACGACGGCAGTGCAACAATATCAAGACGCCCCCGGGATGAACCCGGGGGCGTCTTGATGTGAAGTGCCATGGACCCCTTACATCGGCATGGACATGGTATCAGCGATGTTCCACACCCCCATCATGCCGATGTCTTCATGCTCCATGATGTGGCAGTGGAACATCCCCATCCCCGACCAGTCCATGACCGGCACCAACAGGATAACTTTCCCCCATTTCGGGATGAGAACCGTGTCCTTCCAGGCCGGAATCGAGGTGTAGAGCGATGCATAGGCTGCGTCCCCGCCGCTGATGGCCAGGACCTGCGCGGCATTCACATGCTGATGGAACGGGTGGTCCATGCCGCTCTGGTTGCTGACTTCCCATATCTCGTAGACCGGGTCCCCCATCATGCCGAGCATGTCGGAGTTGATCGTGCAGGCATTCATCGGATCGATGTAGGTCTGGCCGTTGATGTAGCCGCGGCCCTGCCCCATGCTCAGGGCCAGGCTGCGCCGGACCAGGCCGGTGGTGTTGACATTCAACCGGGCCGCCATCGGGTTGATCGTCGTCGGCAGCTGATCGCCGACGGCCCTGCCGCTGACAGCCAGAGTCAGCAGGGTCACCTGCTGCGCGGAACTCATTCCGCTCCGACTGTAGGCGAGCGACAGGAAGCGGTAGTTCTTCTTGGTGGTCGATGCCTTGATCAGCAGATCGACCCGTTCACCCGGCGACAGGAGCAGGCTCTGCACCGGATAAGGCCAATCGAGCAGGCCGCCGTCGGTGCCGATCAGATGCAGGGAGTGCCCTTCCAGGTTCAGCTTGAAGAAGCGGGCGTTGCAGCCGTTGACGATCTGCCAGCGCTGCACCTGCCCCGGCTGGATGTTGAGCACCGGGTTGACCTGGCCGTTGACCATGACCAGATTCCCTTCCTTGCCTTGCATGTAGTCCATGGTCGAGGCATGCGCTTGCGGAACGCCATAGTTCAGGGTGATGTCCTTCAGCACCATGACGTGGGTTTCATATCCGCCCAGGGGGATGGCGGGGTCGTCCTCGACCACCAGCGCCCCCATCAGTCCGCCCCAGTACTGTTCGGCGGCGTTGCCGTGCACATGGGGATGATACAGGTTCAGGTGCCCCGGCATCTCGTAGGCTAGATCGTAGACGTAATCGAAGAATTCGCCATTATCGAGCATCACATCCATACTGTCGGCCGGACGCTTCGGTGAGACGTGCAGGCCATGGGTATGCAGGTTGGTGATGTTGCGTTGATGGCCGAGAATGTTGATGCCGTTGTCGGTCAGAGCGTTTTTCAGGCGGATGCGCAGCGTTTCCCCGGCACGGGCGCGGATGGTCGGACCGGGATAGGTGCCGTTGTAGGTCAGCAGGCTGGCCGTCGTCCCGTTGAGATTGATCTGCGCCAGCTTTGCTTCCAGTTCATAGACACCAAGGGCGTTTTTGATCGCCGTGACCGGGTCGGCAAACGGCAACCCCGGCGGCGGATCGATAATGGTTGTTGTCGTGCCCCCGCTGCCCATACCGCCACCACCCATGCCGCCGCCGCTGCGCATGGCCCCCCAGGCCATCCCGGCACCCAGCCCGACATAGGCCCCGACCGTCCCGAGGGAGGTCATGGTGATGAATTTCCTGCGTGTGATGATATTCGATTTGATCATGGCCATGCCTCCTGTGAGATGCAGTTACCGGTTGGCGCTGCCTTACAACGCGGACTTCCCTGATGGCGATGCTGTACTATTCTCATTTCCCGCCGGCTGGATCGTGAGCAGTTCCAACTCGTAGATCACGGTGCGGTCGGCCAGCGGGCCACGCTCGCCAAAAGCAAGATCGGCCGGAATGAAGAGTTGCCACCTGGCCCCTTCCTTCATCAGCGGGAGCGCTTCCTTCCAGCCGGCGATGACGCTGTTCAGAGGAAAGGTCGCCGGCTTGCCTTCGCGGAAGGAGCTGTCGAACTCACTGCCGTCGATCAGGGTGCCGCGGTAGTTCACGGTCACCGTGTCCGCCAGGGTGGGATGCCGGCCGCTGCCTGCGGTCAGCACCTTGTACTGCAGACCGCTCGGCAGGGTGACCACCCCTTCCTTCCCAGCGTTGGCGGCCAGGAAGTCCCGCCCCTCACCGCGGTACTGCTCGGCCGTTACCGTTTGCCGCCGGTTCTGCTCGGCGACAATGCGTTTCTTCAGATCGACCAGGGTTTTCCGCATTTCCTCGGCGGAGAGGAGTGGGGTCCCCTCTTCGGCGAGGGCATCTTCAATCCCCCTGACCAGCGCCTCCCGATCCAGGCTCACGTCCTGGCGCTTGAAGTCGCCGCCAATCTGGTAGCCGACGCTGTAGTTGATTCTGGCCGCGTCGTTATCGAGACCCGGCGGTTCCGCCGCCACACTCAAGGTCGCCAAGAACAACAGCATCAGGGTGAGGACCATTCTCGGACGTTGCCTCATTTCATACTCTCCCTTGTTTCCGGAAGCGGCTCGATTCGGGCCGTGGGGGGGGGGGGG
>VEPG01000105.1:3016-15416 GCA_012026975.1 Desulfuromonas sp.
CTCACCATGAGCGGACGCCACGGGCTGGACGGTCATCAACAACCTTCGACCCGGTTAGGGCGAGACTACGTAGGGCCGCATCATCTCGTTGTCTTCATGCTCGAGGATGTGGCAGTGCCAGACGTAAAGCCCCGCGATATCGAAGGTCGCCTTGATCCTGGTCACCTGACCAGGATAGGCAATGACCGTGTCTTTAAAACCTCTTTCCAGCTGGGTGATACCGGCGCCGGCAACCGGAGCGGTGCCGATCGGCGTCCGGGAGAGCACCTTGAAAGCCACCTGGTGCACATGGATCGGGTGGGCGTCCACCGTGAAGTTGTAGATGTCCCATTCCTCGGTACTGCCCAGGGCCGGGTTTTCGGTCACGCTGACCATTTTCGTCACGGCTCCCGGCGTTCCGCTATGGAGAGTCACATTGGCCATGATGCTCCCCGCGGTCATATCGTCCCAGTTGCGGGGGATGCCGATCGGCGCACCCGTCACCGGATCGGTGCCGACCGTCCCCAACTTCGCGGCCTTCGGTCCGAACGGCACGCCGCCGGCTGCCGCGCAGGCGTTGATGAACACCGTCGGATCGGTCGCGCTGAAGGTCACGCCGGGGATGTAGGTGATCGTCCCCTGTGGGCTGATTGACACACAGACCTCGTTGGACACTTCCTCGTTCAGGGAAACCTGCCGGGTATTGGTTGTGGCGCCGAGGGCGGCTGGCGCCGGGAGCGTCAGCATCCACGGATCGAGTGCCGGGGTTGTCCCTGCCGGATCGGTCGCGCTCTTGCCGTCCAGGGCGACATTGACCGTGAACTGCATAACCTGCCCGGTGGTGGCCGGATCGGCCGGGATATCGGGGAAGCCGCCGAAAGGCGTATCAGGCGCGGTGTTGTACATCCTCACCTTGGTGCCGTTCGGCAGGCCGCGAAAGTCGATCAGCACGTCGGCCCGCTCTGCAGGTCCGAGCAGCAGCGCCTGCTGCTTGCTCGGCCCCTTGCGCAGCTGGTTGACGCTGGTCAGCGGCACACCCGGCGTGAGGGGGGTGGCAAAACCCCTTTGCACCCGGACCACCCGGGGGATGAACCCCTGGTCGCCACCGATCTGGTAGAAGGGGATCTCGTAGCTGTTGTCGATCTGCCCGAGCTTTTTCTTGGTGGCCGTGACATACAGTCTGAGCATCGACAGGTTGAGGGTGCGCGAGTTGCTGCCGTTGAGCAGCCGCAGCCGATAGAGGGCGGGTGCCACGTCGAATTTCGGCCAGGTGGCGCCGTTGACCACCATGGTGTTGAAGAAGGCCTCGGGGTTCCAGAGCGGTGCGATATCCGAGGGACCGGGAGTGGTTCCGGTCGG
Source organism: Desulfuromonas sp. (assembly GCA_012026975.1). GTDB lineage: Bacteria > Desulfobacterota > Desulfuromonadia > Desulfuromonadales > BM103 > VAUL01. The sequence goes on from VEPG01000105.1 coordinate 4,355, forward strand.
GTTGCCGATGAACGGGATGCCGAGCGTGGCATTGTTGGCCACCCCTTCGAAGAACGCTCGCTCCGGCGGATAGAACAGGGAGCCGTCGGCATTGAAGGAACGGTCCTGGATGACGACGGGGATCTCGCGAATCCCCTGCCGCACCGCATTGCCCGGGGAGTTCAGCTGGGTGACGGTCTGTCCGGCCGTCGGCGCCGGACCGGGCAGACCCGTGGCCAGGTCTTTGGTGCCGCCGCGGATCAGCCAGAAGCCGGCCGGACCGGCATAGACGTTGGAACGGGTCATCCCCAGGGAGTGATCATGGAACCAGAGGGTGGTGGCCGCCTGATCGTTGCGGTAACGGTAATCGGCATAGCCGGAGTTGGTCCCCGGCAATTGGCCGAGGGCGTCGTCGAAGAAGTCCCCTTCCGTTACGTAACCCGCCGGAATGTTGCTGGCCTTCGGCAGCCACCAGGCTTCCGGGTAGCCGTCGCTGTGCGCGTCGACATGGGCGCCGTGCAGATGCGTCACGATCGGCACCGGCCCCAGGTAGGGGTCAGGACGGTCGGTATGGCAGTCGACACGGTTCGGGTCACCCATGAGACACCCGGTCCCCGGGGGGTTGGCCCAGTGCAGCGTCTGGTCGACCGGCAGCAGGTGCGGCAGGTAAGTCCGGTTGGCACTCCCCTCCGGATAGGGGAAGCCGGTGGCCGGGTCGATGGTCACCAGTTCGTTCCGCCATTTGACGTTGACCGCCGTGTTGGCGGTCGTCTCGAGGGTATAGCCCGGATAGTTGAACTGGGAGGTGGCGGCGGGAGCAATCGCCGGAATCGGATCCGCCGCCGGTCCGTAGCTCCATACCGTGGTCGGTGGCAGGGGTGCCGGCAGGATTTGCTGCAGGAACTGCCGGACGGCGATGTCATAGGTGTTGGGGGTGGGTGTCAGACCGGCCGCCGTGCCGGCATCGTCCATCACCGGGGGAATGACCAGAGGTTTGACGTATTTCGGGACCGTGGTCGGGTTCAGGGTCCCGCCGGGGACCGGCACGGCATGGAGGGTGGCGGCGCTCCCCAGGAGGAGGACCCCCACGAAGGCCACAATTCTCGTTTTCCAAGGGGTTTTGTCTGACATTGCTGTTCTCCTTTCTTTTGGGAAGCCGTCTTCCTTGAACGCGTTGCCGATGAAGAGGTTTCTCTGGCACAGTCCGAACAACCACACTTTCCGATGGAATCATTGAAACATCCCGCGCCTTTCTCCACAATGTGACCATTGCTACTTTAATGATGGTGGTTGGATGATTTTAACGGTAGATTTTTTCTACTTGTCTGGTAGAAAAAAGCTTGCGGAGGACGACTTTGTTGATAAGCTTTGGGATGTTAGGTATCGCGGCGGGTTAAAAACGCTTGTGTCCGTGGCAACTGGAAGGGCCTACGCAAGGCCGGAACCCACGTTGGACGGAAGTCAAGGGGTAAGCATGGGGTCGATACGTGTCCTGATTGTTGATGACCATCCGATCATCAGCGATGGGCTGCATGTCTTTCTGAACAATTATACCGACATCTCAATCGTAGGAATAGCCGGTGACGGACTGGAGGGCCTTGATCAACTTCGCCGGCTGCGTCCGGATTGCATGATCGTCGATCTGTCCATGCCAAAGCTGGGAGGGGTGGAGGCGATCCGCCTCTATCTGAAGGAAAACCCGGATCTCGGGATCGTGGTCTATACCGGACACACCGAGGAGGTTTTGGTTTATGAGGCGTTGCAGGCGGGTGCCCGGGCATATGTGGTCAAGGGTTCCCCGGTGTCCGTTCTGGTCAGCGCACTGCGGGAGGTCAACAACGGGGGATACTGGCTGAGTACCGAACTCAACCCTGCGATTATCAAACGTTATCTGAGAAAGCAGGGGAGTGACACCGGCGAGTTCATCGAATACAACTCGCTTTCCGATCGAGAAAAACAGGTATTCCTGCTGCTGGCCAGGGGGATGTCACCCCGGGAGATTGGCGAGACGCTTTTTATCAGTATCAAGACGGTGTCCAAGCACCAACTTGCCATCAAGGACAAGCTCAAAGTCAAGAATGCCGCCGAAATGGCGATTTATGCCATGCGCATCGGCCTTGGCACGACGCGTTGAAAAGCAGCTCCATCTCCCCTAACAAAAAGACCACCCTGCAAAGGGTGGTCTTTTGTTTCGGTCATTTAATTTTCCAGCTGGCGACAAACCACCGCAGCGTGGGTGTCAATCAACCCGTCGCCGCAGGAACGCCGGGATATCGTATTCCTCGCCTTCGGCCAGGCCGGTGCGCGCGGCACGGGCAGGCTTGACGCCATCGCGGTTGCGGATGTAGGCCGGCACATCCATGTCCCCTTGGTTGACGGGGCCGCTGCCGGCAATGGCCGCCAGTGTCGGCCGGGCCATCTCCTTGCCCGCCTGGCGGCGGCGGTCGAAGGCGTCGCCGAAACCGGTGGCAATCGCCGTGACCTTGATCCGTTCGCCGAGCGCTTCGTCGATCACCAGGCCGATGAAGATATTGGCATCCTCGTGCACCTTCTCGTGGATGATCCTGGCAACTTCCTGATAGTCGTCCATCGTCATGCTCGAGGAACCGGTGACGTTCACCAACACCCCCTTGGCACCAGAGATGTCGATATCCTCGAGGAGCGGGCTGCAGATCGCCTGGCGGGCGGCTTCGACCGCACGGTTCTCCCCTTCGGCGAGGCCGATCCCCATCATCGCCATGCCGCGCTCGCTCATTGCCGCCTTGACGTCGGCGAAGTCGACGTTGATCATGCCGTGGGTGGTGATCAGGTCGGAGATCCCCTGCACCGCCTGGCGCAGCACATCGTCCGACGGCTTGAAGGCATCGAGGATGCCGGTCTTTTTACCGGCCAAACCGCTCAGCCGGTCATTGGGGATCAGGATCAGCGAGTCGACCACCTTCTTCAGCTCTTCAACCCCCTGCTCCGCCTGCTTCTGGCGTTTCCCGCCCTCGAAGGCAAACGGCTTGGTGGCGATGGCCACGGTGAGCGCCCCGAGTTCGCGGGCCACATCCGCGATGACCGGCGCGGCACCGGTACCGGTGCCGCCGCCCAGTCCGGCGGCAATGAACACCATGTCGGCACCCTGCAGCAGGTCGGCGATCCGGCCGCGATCCTCCTCGGCCGCCTCGCGCCCGACTTCCGGGTTGGCACCGGCGCCCAAACCCTTGGTCAGCCGGCCGCCGAGTTGAACCCGGACCGGGGCCTTGCTTGCCTTCAGTGCCTGGGCATCGGTGTTGGCGACGATGAATTCGACCCCTTCAACCTCCGCGGCGATCATGGCATTGACGGCATTGCTCCCCCCGCCACCGACGCCGACCACCTTGATTCTGGCAATTTGCTCCACGCTGTCATCGAATTCGAACATCGCACCCTCCAACCGGGTTCCCGCCGCCTGCACGGCAGCCACAAAAAATCTCGACACACAATATCTTGTGGCCGCTTTCACGTCAAGACGCTATATGCACAAATCTTGCGGGTTTTTAAAAAACCTCGGCGGATCAGCCGGATGCCTAGAAAAACTCGCCGAACCACTCCTTCATCCGGCGGACCACCTTGTCGAAAATGTTCTCCTGGCCGATGGCAAAGTTACTGCTCTGCAGGTTGCGGCTGCCGTACTTCACCAGGCCGACGCCGGTCGCATAGACGGGCGAATTGACCACGTCGGCCAGCCCGCCGATCCCCTGCGGCACTCCGCGCCGCACCGGCAGGTTGAAGATCTGCTCGGCCAGTTCCGGCATTCCCGAGAGAATCGCCGAACCGCCGGTCAGCACCAGCCCGGAGCTGATGCGGTTCTCAAAGCCGCTCTTGATCAACTCGCGGTTGACCAGCGTGAAGATCTCTTCGACGCGCGGCTCGAGGATTTCGGCCAGCAACTGCCGCGACAGCACGCGCGGCTCGCGGCCGCCGACCGAGGGAACCTCGATGGTTTCGTCCTTGCCGACCATGGAGGTCAGGCAGCATCCCCACTTTTGCTTGATCCGCTCGGCTTCCTGGGAGGGGGTCCGCAAACCGACGGCGATGTCGTTGGTCAGATGGTTGCCGCCCAGCGACAGCACCGAGGTATGCTTGATGGCGCCATCGACGAAGATGGCGATGTCGGTGGTGCCGCCGCCGATGTCGACCAGCGCCACCCCGAGTTCCTTTTCGTCCTGGGTCAGCACCGCTTCCGCCGAGGCCAGCTGTTCGAGAACGATGTCGCCGACGGCCACTCCGGCCTTGTTGCAGCTCTTGATGATATTCTGCGCGCTGGCCACCGCGCCGGTGACGATATGCACCCGCACCTCCAGGCGCACGCCGTTCATCCCCAGCGGCTCCTTGATGCCGTCCTGGTCGTCGACGATGAACTCCTGCGGTAGAATGTGGATCACCTCGCGGTCCATCGGGATGGCGATCGCCTTGGCGGCATCGATCACGCGGCGCACATCCTCGGCGGTCACTTCGCGGCTCTTGATGGCGATCACTCCCTGCGAGTTGATGCCATTGATATGCCCGCCGGCAATCCCGGCAAAGACCGAGTTGATCTCGCAGCCGGCCATCAGTTCGGCCTCCTGGATCGCCTTGCGGATGGCCGTGACCGTCCCTTCGATGTTGATCACCACCCCTTTGCGCATGCCGCGCGACGGGCTGGTGCCGATGCCGACGATGTCGAGACCGGCTTCGGTCATGGTGCCGACGATGGCGCAGATCTTGGTGGTGCCGATATCGAGACCGACGATCAGATTCTCACCCTTCTTGCTCATGACACTCCCTTTCTTCCCTGCTTCTCGTTGCGGCCGGCCGCATATTTCGGGTCGACCTTGACGATCACCCGGTCGGCCACATTCAGATCGATGTAGTGGAGCGCGGTCAGGCGCGGCTCCAGTTCAGTATAGATCCGCTCAAGCCGGTCAAGTTTGGAGTCGAAGTCATCTCGCCCGAACAGAATCGGCACACCGTGCTGACGGGTGTGTACCACCAGCCCGTCCTCGAGATCAATCTGGATTTCGGAGACGTCGGCGAGATTGAACTGCTGACGCGCTCCCAGCCGCTCGGCCAGGACCAGTGCCTGGCGCAGCCACGCCTGCCCCTCGGCCGGGCGATCGAGCAGGTACTGACGATCGATCCCGGTAATGATCGGGTAGTCGAGGCTGTCGCCGCCGTCGAGCAGCTTGAACACTTCGCCGGTACCGCTGACATAATAGAGGTAGTCGAGCTGGATCACCGCACGCGGCTGATGTTCGGTCACCTTGATGACGATTTCGTCGGGGAGCGAACGCACCACCTCGGCCTTGGCAATCCAGGGGTTCTCCTCGATCTTGCGCCCGATCAGGTTGAGGTCCAGGTCGAAGATGCTGACGCCGAGCCGGACGTCGGAAGCACCGGCAATCTCCTGCTCGGAAACCCGCGTCTGGGCAATCACGCGGACATTGCGGACCGTGAAGTAGTCCGACTCACGCAGCAGCTGGATGCCAAGCATGGCCCCGGCGACCGCCAGCGTCGCCCCCCCCGCAAAGAGGGAGATCCGCAGCAGACGATGAAACAGCTTGCGCCAGTCGCGCGGCTGCTTCTCCTGCTTGCGCTTGTTCGACTTGACCTTCGGCGGCTTATGCCCTTTCAGGTTGTGCTTGAAATCGTGCATCGGCGCCCCCCGCTCCTGCCTACTTGTCCAGGCCGGCATCCGCGAGGATGCGCAGCACCAGATCACTGAAGGGGATGCCGGCCGCGCCGGCCGCCTTCGGCAGCAGGCTGGTCTCGGTCATCCCGGGGATGGTGTTGACTTCAAGACAGAACAGCTCCTCGCCGCGCACGATGAAATCGACCCGCGCCGCCCCGCGGCAGCCCAGAGCCTGACAGGCGGTCACGGCCGCCGCCTGCAGCCGGCGCGTCACTCCCTCCGGCAACGGCGCCGGGAGCAGGTACTCGGTCTGCCCCGGCGTATATTTCGACTGGAAGTCGTAAAAGCCCCCCTTCGGCACCACCTGGATGACCGGCAGGGGCTGATCGCCGAGTACGCCGACGGTGACTTCGGCCCCGGCGATGAACTCCTCGACCAGGACCAGTTCGTCATGGCGCAAGGCCTCGTCGAGACCGGCGCGCAACCCCTGTGCATCCCGGACGATACTGACGCCGATGGTCGACCCTTCCCGGGCCGGCTTGGCCACCAGCGGAAAGCTCTTCTGCCCGGCGATGAAAGCCTCCCGGTCCTCGCCATTCCGATACACGGCAAAACCGGGAGTGGCCACGCCATGATGCAACAAAACCTGTTTGGTGACCAGCTTGTTCATCGCCACGCTGGAAGCCAGCACGCCGCTGCCAGTATACGGGATTTGCAGCAGCTCCAAAAGCCCCTGCACGGTACCGTCTTCCCCATAGCGGCCATGCAGGGCAATGAAAGCGACCCCGGCGCCGAGTTCCGCGAGGCGCGCCGGCAAATCGCGGCCGGCATCGAGGCCGACGGCGTCCAGTCCCCGGTCCTGCAGGGCCCGCAGGACCGCGTTGCCGGTACGCAGCGAAATTTCCCGCTCGGCGGAAAGCCCGCCCATCAGGACAACGATTCGTTTCCCCTGCCATGATGTCAGGTCGTTCATGCTCCCTCACTTGCGGGGCGGGCCGCGGCCGGCACACCGACGATTTTGACTTCGGTTTCCAGCAGCACCCCGGTCTGTCGCAGGACATCGGCACGGATCGCTTCGATCAGGCTTTCGATATCCGCGGCCATGGCCCCGCCGGTATTGATGATGAAGTTGGCATGCCGCTCGCTGGCCCGGGCACCGCCGATTCCGCGTCCCTGCCAGCCGCAGCCGGCGATCAGCTCCCAGGCCCTTTTCCCGGGTGGATTCTTGAACACCGAGCCGGCACTCGGACCACCGACCGCATGGGCCTGCCGACGGTGGTTCATGCGCTCGGCATAGGTTGCCTGCAACAGCTCCGGGTCATCGTTCGCCAGCCGCAAGCGCACGGCCGTAACGATCTCGCCGGGATTCAATTCGGAGTGCCGGTAACCGAAGGCCAGGGCCGCGGCCGGCCGCCAGTCGAAGGTCTCCCCGCTCAGGATTTCCACCTCATCGACCGCCCTCCCGAACTCCTGGCTGCCGGCGCCGGCGTTCATGACCAGCGCGCCGCCAACGGTCCCGGGGATCCCCGCCAGTTCCTCCAGCCCGCCAAGCCCGGCCGTCACCAGTTGCTTGATCAGGCTGTTGAGCCGGGCACCGGCTTCCGCCTCGACCAGGCCATCCGCGCCGATGCGCACGGCATTGAACGCGTGCAGATCGAGCACCACCCCCGGAAAACCGCCATCGCGCACCAGCAGGTTGCTGCCGCCGCCGAGAACCAGCCAGGGGCATCCGGCCGCATCGAGCAGCCGGACCGCCTTGACCAGATCGACGTGGTTGGCCGGGCGCAGCAGCGCGGCCGCCGGGCCGCCGACCTGCCAGGAGGTGTGGCGCCACAACGGCTCGTCGCGTAGCAGGCTCCCCCGGCAACGACGGGCCAGTTCGTCAAGCAGCGCCCGGTCCACCTGGCTTCTATTCCTTCAGACCGGCGAGAAACTCCTCGCCGACCTGCCAGACGTTGCCGGCCCCGAGCGTGATGACCATGTCCCCGGGTTGCACCGTCTCGCGCAGATGCGCCAGCACCGCGGGCCGGTCGGCGGCATAGACGCACGAACGATGGCCGTGGCCGCTGATCCCCTTGGCCAGGTCGCTCGCGGCCACACCCGGGATCGGATCCTCGCCGGCAGCGTAGACATCCATGACCACCAAATGATCGGCCTGATAGAAAGCGGTGAGGAACTCGTCGAACAGCGCCTTGGTGCGGCTGTAGCGATGCGGCTGGAAGACCGTCACCACCCGTTTCTGCCAGCCGGCACGGGCGGCGGCCAGGGTCGCCTTGATTTCAGCTGGATGATGGCCGAAGTCGTCGACCTCCATGATGTCGTTGACCTCGCACATGCCCTGGAAGCGCCGCCCCACCCCGCCGAAATCCTTGAAGCCGTCGGCAATCGCCGCAAACGGCAGATCGAGCTCCATCCCTACCGACACGGCCGCCAGGGCATTGAGGACGTTGTGCCTTCCGGGCATGCGGAAACCGAGCCGCCCCAGCGTCTTGCCACGGTAGTGCACGGTAAAGGCGGTACGGTCAGCCACATGTTCGATCGCCGACGCGGAAAAATCCGCCTGGCTGTTGATCCCGTAGGTAGTCATCCGTTTGCGCACCAGCGGAATGAGCGCCTGGATGTTCGGATCGTCGAGACAGAGCACCGCCAGCCCGTAGAACGGCACCTTGTTGATGAAATCGATGAAGGTGTCGCGAATCTGGTCGAGGTCGCGGTAGTAATCGAGATGGTCGGCATCGATATTGGTGACCACGGCGATGGTCGGCGACAGTTTGAGGAACGAGCCGTCGGATTCGTCGGCCTCGGCCACCAGGTAGCTCCCCTGGCCCAGCTTGGCGGTGGACTCGAACAGGGCGAGCCGGCCGCCGATGACCACGGTCGGATCGATGCCGCCATGGGTCAGGATCGTCGCCACCATGCTGGTGGTGGTGGTCTTGCCGTGGGTACCGGCGATGGCGATGCCGTACTTCATGCGCATCAGTTCGGCCAGCATCTCGGCGCGCGGGATCACCGGGATCAGTCGGCGGTGCGCTTCGAGCACCTCGGGGTTGTCGGCGCGCACGGCGGTCGAGGTGACCACCACGTCGACCTCGGTGAGGTTCTCCTTGCGATGCCCGTAGGTGATCGTCCCGCCAAGAGCCGCCAGGCGCCGGGTAATGTCGCTCTCCTTCAGGTCGGAGCCGGAGACCTGGTAGCCGAGGTTGAGGAGCACCTCGGCAATGCCGCTCATGCCGATGCCGCCGATGCCGATGAAGTGGATTTTGCGGATCTTGCCAAACATACGCGTCTCCTCAGGCCGCCTTGGCCACGGCCCGGCACTCGGCAAGCAGCCGCGCGGCAGCCTGCCGCTGCGCCAGGCTGCGCGCCGTTGCGCTCATGCTCTCGAGACGGCCCCGGTCATTGAGCAGGCCGTCGATCAGGGTGCCGAGTTCTTCGGGCATCAGGTCGCGCTCCTCGATCATGATCGCCGCCCCCCTGGACGCCAGCGCCGCGGCATTGGCCACCTGGTGGTTATTGGCGGCAAAGGGATACGGAATCAGCACCGCCGGACGACCGCAGGCCGTCAGCTCCGCCAAGGTGGTCGCTCCGGCGCGGCAGACGATCAGGCAGCTGCTGGCATAGGCGGTCGCCATGTCGGTAATGAACGGCACCACATCGACGTCTTCCCAACCGGCCGTCCGGTAGCCGGCGCGGACCGATTCAACTTCGTTGGTCCCGGTCTGGTGCACGATGCGCAGGCGGCCGCGCCAGTGCGCCAGCCGAGGCAGTGCCGCAACCATCGCCCGATTGATGGCCCGGGCGCCGTGGCTGCCGCCAAACACCAGCAGCAATGGCGGCCCGTCCGGCAACGGCGGGCAATTTTCCATCGCGGCCCGCACCGGGTTGCCGGTCAACACGGTGGGCACCTGCCGGAACATCTTGCGCGCCTCGGCGAACGACAGGCAGACGCGCCGGGCCCAGCGACCGAGCAGCCGGTTGGCCAGCCCCGGCCAGGCATTCTGTTCATGAATCAGGTACGGCACCCCGCCAAGCCTGGCTGCCAGCAGCACCGGTACCGACGCGTAGCCGCCGACGCCAACCACCACGTCGGGACGGAACTCCCCGATGATCCGGCGTGACTGCCCCAGGCTCTTCATCAGCCCGACCAAAGCCTTGATCCGCGCGCCAGGGCTCAAGCCGGCCCAGCCGCTCATCGGGATGGTGCGCAGCGGCCAGCCGAGTTCGGGGAGCAGTCGATATTCCAGGCCGCGCTCGGTGCCGACAAAGAGGATTTCGGCTTGCGGCTCCTCGCTGCGCAGCTGTTCGGCCAGCGCGACCGCCGGGAAGAGGTGTCCGCCGGTTCCGCCGCCGGCCAGCAGCAGCCTCATCGCACCTCCCCCGGATTTTTGCTGGAAACGTTGAGCACGATGCCGACGGCCATCAGGGTGGCCATCAGGCTCGACCCCCCGTAGGAGAGGAAAGGGAGCGCCAGCCCCTTGGTCGGCACCAGCCCCATGACCACCGCCATGTTGACGAACGCCTCGATACCGATCAGCAGGGTCATGCCAAAGGCCAGGTAGCTGCCGAAACTGTCCGGGGCGCTGGTGGCCGCCTTGAATCCCCGCAGCACCAAAAGCAGGAACATGGCGGCGATGATGATCACCCCGGCGAAACCGAGTTCCTCGCCGATCACCGAAAAGATGAAATCGGTATGGGCCTCGGGAAGGTAGAAGAGTTTCTGCTTGCTTTCGCCCAGACCGTTGCCCAGCGCCCCCCCCGAACCGAAGGCGATCCAGCTCTGGATGATCTGGAAGCCGGTATTGCTCGGATCCTCCCAGGGGTTGAGGAACGCCAGGATCCGCTTGCGGCGGTAATCGACGTTCATCACCAGGAAATAGAGGAACGGCATGGCCAGGATCCCCAGTCCGGCGATATAGATCGGGCGGGTACCGGCGACGAACATCATGGCCATCGCCACCACGCCGAGCGTCAGGGCGCTCCCCAGGTCGGGCTGGAGCAGCATCAGCAGCAGGAGGATGGAGAGCACCACCATGTAGGGGAGGAAGCCGAGCTTGAAGCTCTTCATCTTGTCCTGCTTGCGCGCCAGCGAGTGGGCCATGAAGATGATCAGCCCGAGCTTGGCGAATTCGGCCGGCTGCAGGGAAAAACCGGCGAGGCGGATCCAGCGCTTGGCGCCGCCGATCCTGGCGCCGATCCCCGGCACCAGCACCAGTATCAGCAGGATCATGCAGGCGAAGAGAATCGGCACTGCCAGCTTGCGCAGGTACAGGTAGTTGAAGTGCATCAGCCCGGCCATCAGCGTGAAACCGACCATGGCATACAGCCCCTGGCGCTTGAGGAAGTAGAGGCTGTCGGCATGTTCGCGCACCGCCATGATCGACGAGGAGGAAAAGACCATGACCACGCCGAGGCAGGTCAGCACCACGGCCAGCAGCAACAGCGTATGAT
>VEPG01000104.1 GCA_012026975.1 Desulfuromonas sp.
AGGAGTATCTGGCGGTGTACAAGGAAAAGGTCGTGCCCAAGGCCGACAAGGTCTACCAGTATCTGCAGTTCGACGAGATGGAAGGGTACAAGAAGTAAGCCTAAGCTTTCTGCTTTATTGAGAAAAGATGAGGGGGGCAGGATTAGATCCTGTCCCCCTCCCGCTTATTGAGGATTTGTAAAGCGACTGACAATGGCTTCCGCATGTTCATCGACGTGCTGGTAAATTTCGTAAGGTATCTCAAATTGCTCGTCAGCCCCGATTGTGCGGGTGGTCACCTGATGCAATTCCCCGTAGTTGCGATGTCCCTCGGTTCCTTGCAGTATCCAACGCGATTCTATAGCGAGAGAATAAAGGCGCTGGCCTTTCGGAAGGGTCTCGGCGCTGCCGGCATTGTTCAAGTAGAGTTTGACAGCACTGAGTTCCAGGGTGGCGGCTCTGGCCTGCGCCGTATTGATAGTAGGCATCTCCCCCTCAGAGGGCACCACCTTGTCTGTCTGGGTATTCTTCTGCAGCGCGATGGACACTTGACGACAGAGTTCCTGGCGCAGGTTCATCTCCTGGGCAACGTCCCGAATATAGGTATTCCAAGACGAGGCGTTGTAGCTTGTCAATGGTAGAGTTAGAGGTGACAGGATTATGTAATGGGCTAAAGCAATCGGGTAGAGAAGATAATCACCGGTTGACTTTGGTCGGTAATTCCAAATGTACCATCCATTTGAGACGGTCTCTTGGCGGGAGTCCGGAGCGACCTTTACCTCGATGGGACCGATCGCCGTGAGTTCGGCAAGCGACGGGAGAGGGTGCGGCAGTGGTTCTGTTTCGGGTATGTGGGGGGCGCATCCCGTCTGGAGGAGAAAGACTGTTTCGATCAGCAGGGTGAAGAGCATTGACCTGGTGCGCTGGCCTGACGGGCAATAGAGACAGCCGCTCTTGAAAACTTTCGGATCATTTGCTGTCTGCGCCATCGGTTGTCGTTCCTTCCGGGGGCTTATACCAGGTGAATGAGCCTGTAAATTGCTTCCACCCCTCCTGTTCCATGCCGTCACAATAAAAATCCCGGTAGCTGTTCCAGAGAAAATGATTAATCACATATCGGCAACCATTGGGCTGTTTGTGCTTTTGACGAATACGTGTAATGCGGTTCTTTTCTCTGGTGGCGTATGCCTCCATCTCCACGATATCGTCGATATCGACTTCCAGCCCTGGTATTACAAAGGCGATATCCCTTCTGTTTCTGGCATATGGCCCACTGTAACCGGTGGTGTTGACGAAACTGCCATCTTGAATGTCGACATCCTTGCCGCCCAATCGCAGGAAAGTCTGATAACGTCTGCCATTGTCGAGTTGGAGAAATTCCTCTCTGGAATAAATTTCCTTGACCTGGCGCAACAGCAGCGATCCGCTCGGGATTGTTGGTGCTGTGCATCCGGTCAGGAGGATGAGAGCTAGGGATACGAATAGCCGGATGCAACTAGGCATGGAAGCTACTCCTTTTTCGCACCTATTAATAAATATCGCATAAATCTGATTTGCCAAGGTCTTCCTCGGCTCGGCCGAACTCGGCGCGGTGACCGTCAACCTCGGCAAACTGCCGACGCCGAAGGAGTATCTGGCGGTGTACAAGGAAAAGGTCGTGCCCAAGGCCGACAAGGTCTATCAGTATCTGCAGTTCGACGAGATGGAAGGGTATATGAAGTAAGAAGTAAGGCGGTTTCGCCTCGGTTATTGGATATCAGGCAAAAAAAGCGGGGGACAGAATTCAATTCTGTCCCCCGCTTTGCGTTACGCATGTTTCGCCCGGATGGACGGGGTTTTGCCTGCCTCTTCGTGGGTATGCGGCCGGATCATGGTCACGTAGGACCATGCCGTCACCACTCCGAAGACCAGGTGATCGACAATGACGACCCAGTTGCGTGCCGTGGCGAACCAGGGGTAGAGGGCGGTGAAGCCGTAGAAGTTCACCCCGTAGAGCACCAGACCACCAACGAGCCCCGCCAGCAGGGCCGGACCGAGCTGCAGTCGGCCGAACAAAAGGGTGAAGATGATCGCGTAAATGACCGAAAGGAAGAAGTGCAATATCACCGCCGTGAGAATGATGCCGATATCGAAGGTCGCCGGGGTGAGTACCCCGTTACCAAGGACGATGGCGGCGATCATGCGGGGCAGGCCCCAAGGGCTTCCGCCAAGGATGATTGGTACCAGCAACAGCGCCAGGATCAGAAAAACTGCTCCGGCAATGATCCCGGAAAGTATCGCTGCTGTCCATTTGAACTTGCCAACGGTTGTTTCCATATAGTCACCTCGTTTTTCGTCGTTTTTGCTCTTTCCCCCTTATTCAGTATAAATCTTTGCTGGCCACGGATACAAAATTCAGCCTTGACCCCGGGGGGCGAGTCCCTCAAAGAAATATTCTTGAAGACCCATCTCCCTTCGCGCTATCTTTTGAAAATTACAGAGAGTTGATCTTCTCGCAGAATTTTCGGGGGAAGATCCAGCTTTCATCTCGCCGACGGGATCAACGATGCAGAAGGACGATGCCCAGCGCCGGGCCGACCGGATTCGCGAGTTCAACAGTGAACTGGCGGCCCTCGAAGCCGAAGGAGTGCTCAGCCTCACGGCGGAGGATCGACAGCGAATCGCCGCTCATCACAAGGGGCTGCTCACCGCCTACGCTCGCAGCTTCGATATCGACGTCAGCGGCGCCGACCGCCAGCTCTCCATGGGGATGCGCATCGTCTCTTTCCTTGGCGCCATGGCCCTTTCCGCCGCCGTCTTCTTTTTCTTCTATCGCTTCTGGGGGAACCTCGGCACGCCGACCCAGGTCGGCATCCTGCTGATGGTGCCGCTGCTGGCCACCGTCGCCGTCGAGATCGCCGCGCGCCGCGAGCAGACTCTCTACTTTGCCTCACTCCTGGCGCTGGTGGCCTTTGCCTGCTTCGTTCTGAATCTCTCGGTCCTCGGCATCATCTTCAACATCACCCCGACCCAGAACGCGTTCATCGCCTGGGGCTCCCTGGCCCTGATCTTCGCCTACGGCTACGGCCTGCGCCTGCAGCTGATTGCCGGCATGACCTGCCTGCTTGGCTATCTGGCGGCGACGGTCGGCACCTGGAGCGGCTGCTACTGGCTCTCCTTCGGCGAACGTCCGGAGAACTTCATCGTCGCCGGGACGGTCATGACGCTGGCGGCGGCCATCCCGCACCGCGACCGGCCGTCCTTCCCGGGGCTCTACCGCTGCTACGGCCTGCTGGCGATTTTCATCGCCGTCCTGATCCTCGGCAACTGGGGGCATATCAGCTACCTCCCCTGGGATGCCGAGGTTATCGAAGGGTTTTACCAGACGGTCGGCTTCGTTCTTGCGGCCGGGACAATCGCTTTGGGCATTCGTCGCCGCTGGCCGGGAACGACCAACCTCGGCAGCACCTTCTTTGTCCTCTACCTCTATACCAAGCTCTTCGACTGGTGGTGGGACTGGCTGCCGAAGTACCTCTTCTTCCTGCTGCTCGGCCTGATCGCCGTGGGGTTGCTGCTGGTTCTCAAGCGGATTCGCGGCATGGCCCGGGGAGGTGCAGTATGAGCCGCCCGCGCCGGACCTTGCTGCAAGCCCTCGCCCTGCTGCTGGCGGTCAACGCCTTTGTCCTGACCGGGGTGGCTTACAATCGCCGGGGGACACCGGATGCGACCCTGGTGATGACCGAGCGTGAACTCCCCCTGGCCTGGAACTGGAGCCGCGCCGAAAACAGCGGAGTGGCCCTGCAGCTCAACTGGAACCAGCCCCGCGAGGAATGGCGCTGGTTCGACCGGGCGAAACTGGCCGAACTCGGCATCACGGCCGAGGGACTCGATGAAGAAGATGCCTCCCGCCGGCACCAGTCGCTGCCGGTGAAGGCCTTTGCCGTCCTCGAATATGAAGGGCCGGCCTGGGAGCGCTTCAAGGCGCGGGTGGAAACGGAACGGACCGGACTCGACGGGGAGGTGGCCGCCGCTCGGATGACGGCGGCTGCGGCGGAACGTCGTCGCAAGGAGATCGCGTTTGCGCTGCGGGCCGGCTCGCGCCTTTTTGCCGTCGATGCCGGCGGTGATGCCGAAGCCCTGCGGACCCGCTACCCGGATCGTGCCCGTTATCTGATTGCCCCCGCCGAGGTGCGCGCCGTCGTCGCCTGGACCGACAAGCACGAGAGCGAAAAGCCGGAGCGCCGTATCCACGGCATGATCGAGCGGATCCTCATCGACACCGTGCACCTCCCCCGGCAGTTCCATGCCCCGCTGGAGGGGATTCCGGAGCGCGAACGTTTGCATATCTACGGTGGTTATTACGATGACGAGGTCCCGGCCAGGGCCCACTACCAAGTACAAATCGCCTTCGGCCGGCGGTATGAGCCGTGGGTGGAGAGTATAGAACCACTGGAGGCTGCAGCAGGGAATTGACCGGAGCTTGAAAACCAAGCCGTTTTGACAGCAACCAGACCGTCAAGATCTGGTCGGGTAACGGGTCAGCAAGTCGATGGGAACTCTTTGCGAGGAAAGGCCCGGCAAGCACTCTGCCGGGCCACTGTTTTTCAGTCGAGCAGATCGATCAGCAGCATGACGTTGAGGGCGGTGACGACGGCGCCGATGCCCCAGAGCAGCAGATTGCCGAAGAGGGTGTTGGCGTGCTTCCCCATGACCTTGCGCGACGAGGTCAGGTAGATCTGCAGGAAGATCGTCCACGGCAACTGCACGCTGAGGAGGATCTGCGAATAGATCAGGCCGCGGTACGGGTCGGCAATGAAGAAGACGGCACCGCCGCCGATGACCAGGGTGATCAGGATGCCGAAGCGGGTGTGGATGTCGCTGCTGTTGAAGGGCTCGCCGAAGATGCCGGCGACGATGCTGCCGCCGGCCATGCCTGCGGTCAGTGACGATGAGATGCCGGAGAAGAGCAGGGCACAGGCGAAGACGACGGCGGCGCTATTGCCGAGCAGCGGGCGCAGCATCGCCTCGGCCTGGGAAAGTTCGCTGACCGGCAGCTGGTGGGCATAAAAGGTGGCGGCCGCCATCAGGATCATGGCGCTGTTGATCGCCCAGCCGATCCCCATCGAGAAGAGCGTGTCGAGAAATTCGTACTTGAGCTGGTGGACGATCAGTGCTTCATCCTCGCGGTTCCATTGGCGACTCTGGATGATTTCGGAGTGGAGAAAGAGATTGTGCGGCATGACCACCGCGCCGAGCACGCCCATGACGATCGGCAGTGAGCCGTGGGGGATGCAGGGGGTGACCCAGCCGCGGGCCGCGACCTCCCAGTCGATGCTCACTAAAGAAAGCTCGTAGATGAAGGAGAGCCCGATCAGGGAGACGAAGCCGACGATATAGCGTTCGAGCCGGCGGTAGGCGGTGCCGAACAGGAGCCAGAGGACCAGCGCGGTTACCAGGATCACGCCGATGGTCAGCGGCAGGTTGAAAAGCATGTTGAGGGCGATGGCGGCACCGAGCAGTTCGGCGGTGGCGGTGGCGCAGGCGGCCACGACCGCCGATCCAAGGAGGCTACGGGAGACGAGCGGCGGCAGGTGCAGGGTGGCGGCTTCGGAGAGGCAGCTGCCGGTGGCGATGCCGAGGTGGGCGGCGTTGTGCTGCAAGAGGATCAGCATCGCCGTGGACAGCGTGACCATCCACAGCAGCTGGTAGCCGTACCCGGCGCCGGCCGCGGTATTGGTCGCCCAGTTGCCGGGATCGATAAAGCCGACCGTGACCAACAGCCCCGGGCCGATGTATTTGAGGACGTCGGAGGCCACGGCCCGGAACTTTTCGTCGACGCCGAGCAGCCGGGCAAGTCTGTCAATGCTCATAAAATTCCGGTTTGAAAATCGTTGGGCGAATGATCAGCTGATAGATATTATCATGAAAGCCCTGGTGTTCAGCCATTGTTGTGGCAAGGCTCCGGGGGGACCGCGGCCCTGCACCAATCTTCGCATTCTGCTATCCTGAAAATAAGCCACGGGCCATTGCCGGCCGGGTGACAGGTTCCGTCCGGCACCGGACCCGATCAGACGAAACAACGATCGCGAAGGGGAGGTGCCGGTCATGAATCAAGGATACCAATACACCCGGCTCGCGAAAGACGACGCCGCGTGCCTGCTGATCGACCACCAGTCGGGGCTGATCTCGCTGGTCCAGGATTTTTCTCCCGGAGAATTCAAGAACAACGTGCTGGCCCTGGCGGCCAGCGCCAAATATTTCCAGCTGCCGACGATCCTGACCACCAGCTTCGAAAACGGCCCGAACGGACCGCTGGTGCCGGAGATCAAGGAACTGTTTCCCGAAGCGCCCTACATCGGCCGTCCCGGCCAGATCAACGCCTGGGACAACGAAGAGTTCGTCAAGGCGGTGAAGCAGACCGGCCGCCGGCAGTTGATCATTGCCGGGGTGGTGACGGAAGTGTGCGTGGCCTTCCCGGCTCTGTCCGCCGTCGAGGCGGGCTATGACGTGTTCGTCGTCACCGATGCTTCGGGAACCTTCAACGAGGTGACCCGGCATGCCGCCTGGGCGCGCATGGCCGCGGCCGGCGTACAACTGATGCACTGGTTCGCCGTGGCCTGCGCGCTGCACCGCGCCTGGCGCAACGACATCGAGGGGCTGGGGGCGCTCTTCGCGAATTACATCCCGAATTACCGCAATCTGATTACCAGCTATCTGGCCAGGAAGTAGTCATGGAAAAGGGCAGGCTGTTTGTTGCGACAACAGCCTGCCCCTTGTGTCACTCCCGGTGTCACTCCCGGGCATCGGTCACATCACATCCAGGAACTCGGAGCCCGTCGACAGATCGATGTGGTGCGTGTCGTGTTCCTCATGTTCCCGCCCTTGCCGGGTCTCGTCCCTCAGCTCGTCATGATGGGGATGAAGAAGATGCTCCCGCATCTCCCCGAAACGTTCCAACAGTGTCATGGCGCCACCTCCGTGGATTCTGTTGCCATGACTCATTATACGCCGGCGGCTTGCGATCAGGGTAGTCAGGGTGATTCAGCCAGGCCCGCCGCCAGCTTGTCGAACGATTCGTTCCAGCCGGCCGCGCACATTTCGCGCATTTCGCCCGCCGGGATACCGATGTGCCGCAGGGTCATCCTGGTCTGACCGGTCTCTGCCTCGAACGTCACCATCACCAGCAATTCCAGAGGCCACTCGCCGTCCATCCCGTAATCCGAAGCCGGCACGACATTTCCCTTCTCATCGGCAAAACTGTCGGTGAAGATCAGGCGCGACGGTGCCACGATGTCGCGGTAGCGGCCTGTGGCCCAATAGTCCCGGCCATCGGGCGAGCGCATGCAATAGAGGTAGTTTCCGCCTACGCGCAGATCGATTTTGCAGAACGGTGCGGTGAAGTCCTTGGGTCCCCACCAGCGCATCATGCGCTCCGGTTCGGTCCAGGCCTTCCATACGAGTTCGCGCGATGCCGAGAAGATGCGGGTGATGACGAGTTCCCGCTCCACGTCTTTCACTGCAAACCCGGTCGCAGTTTCCGTGTTCATGATGATTCTCCTTTTCCTTCAGTCCGGTCGATGCGTTTGTCGAACCGCGTCCCTGGCATGACGATGAATTCTTCATCCCGGCAAAAAATATGTAGGAGTAATGGTCTGGTATCCATTCCGGAATGGTCCTGGTCACCGTCCTTACTCCTCTTTTACTTTATGATAGCACGGTCGCCAAATCGGTTCCGTGTCCGGCATCTCCATCGGCAAGTTCGCGGATGAATGCCGACAGGTGGGGGGAGCCCGAAGAATTCAGCCGGTTGAGGTCAAGCGGTAAGGCACTGCGGAGAAGCGTTTAAATTTAATGAATACAGGAATTCGACGAGAAAATGATGGCGGGTGGGATTTGGCTGTTTTTCCGCATGCGCATTATAATAGAGCCAGGGAAAAGAGCAGTAAACACGATTTTCGGAGGCTCGCCATGTTACACAACGTCTGTTCCACGACCGAACGCGTCGTCCGCGTTATCGTCGGTCTTGCCTTGCTGAGCCTGCTGGTGCTGCTGGAAGGCACGGCTCGTTATTGGGGGCTGTTGGGGCTGATCCCGATCGCGACGGCTATCTTCAGGTATTGTCCGATCAGCCACCTGCTGAACATCGATACCTGTAAAATCAGGCATGCCTGATGCGCTGACAGCGGTGAAAGGCTGACGAGGTGATGCCACGAGCCCCCGTACGGTTATGTTCCGGGCGGGGGCTCGATTTTTTGATGAACAGCAACAAGTGGCAATCCGTGCCGGCAAGGCTACAATATTCTCAAGAGCCGGCAACCCTGGGCAGCGGCGAGGCGAAACGCAGGAGGATTGTCGCGAGATGAGTTTGAGAGCGTCCTACATCCACCCGGATTTCACCCGGCCGGAACTGGCCGCGGCCCCGCCCGCGCGGGTCGAAGCGGCCCCGGCCGACGGCGTCCTCCCGGAACGCTTCCACGCTACCTCGAATCTCCCGGAATATGTCCATCTCGGCGGCGGCCGCTGGTTGCTGGCGAGGGAAGGGCGGATGGACGGGGTCATGGTGCTGCGCGACGACTCCCTCGATATCATCGAGCCGCGGCTGGTCAGGAAAGGCGATCCTGTTGTGGTCGCCCGCCGCAGCCGCGGCGAGGAGGGGGTTTATGTCCATGCCGACGGATTTGAGTCACCGCTCGCCAGGGAAGAAGCATTCGCCTTCCGTACCCGCGGCACCCGCGAGACCCCTTTTTCCCGCTCCTACGACACGCTTTACGAGTTGCTCAGGGAGGATCGGGACGGCGGCAGGATTGTCTGGGTGGTCGGGCCGGCGGTGGTTTTCGACCGCGACAGCCGCGATGCCATGGCCGCCATGATCGAGGCCGGCTACTGCCATGTGCTGCTGGCCGGCAACGCCCTGGCCACTCACGACCTGGAGGCAGCCCGTTTCCGCACGGGCCTTGGCCAGGACATCTATACCCAGGAACTGCGGCACGGGGGGCACTGCAACCACCTGGACATCATCAACGAAGTGCGGCGCTACGGCTCGATTCCGGCGGCAATCCGCGAGCTGGGACTGACCGACGGCGTCATGGCGGCCTGCGAACGACGGCAGGTGCCGTATGTGCTGGCCGGTTCGATTCGCGACGACGGGCCGTTGCCGGGGGTGATCACCGACGTCTGCCAGGCGCAGGATGCCATGCGCGTCCATGCGCGGCGGGCCACCACGGTACTGGCCCTGGCCACCCAGCTCCACGCCATTGCTTTTGGCAACATGCTTCCCGGCTACCAGGTTGGAGCGGACAATGCGGTCCGGCCAGTCTACTTCTTCGTGGTCGACATGTCCGAGTTCGGCATCGACAAACTGGCCAATCGCGGCTCGCTGCAGGCCGTGCCGATCCTGACCAACGTGCAGGATTTCATGGTCAACCTGCACCACAACCTCTGCTGACGGGGACGAAGCCATGAGCCGGACCATCCGCATCATCGGCGTCCCCATCGACCTCGGGCAGAGCAAGCGCGGGGTCGACATGGGTCCCGCCGCCCTGCGCTACGCCGGTCTGGCCGAAAAACTGGAGACGCTGGGACACCGGGTGGTCGATAGCGGCAACCTGGCCGTGCCGGTGCGCGAAACCGTGGTTGCGGAGGCGCCCCGGCATTATCTCCCCTCCATCGCCAAGGTTTGCCGGGAGGCTTATGAGGCGGCCCGCCAGGCTATGGCCGCGGGGGAGACGCCGATCTTCCTCGGCGGCGATCACAGTCTGGGGATCGGCTCCATCGGCGGAGTCACCCATGCGGCACCGGCCGGGTTGCTGTGGATCGATGCCCATGCCGACTGCAACACGCCGGCCACGACCATCAGCGGCAATATTCACGGCATGACGCTGGCCGTGCTGCTGGGGGAGGGTTACCCGGAACTGGTCGAGATCGGCCGCCCCGGCGCGAAACTGCGGCCGGAAGATGTGGTGATGATCGCCATTCGCGACCTCGACCCCGGCGAGCGGGAGCGCCTGCGCGGCAGCGGGGTTACGGTCTACACCATGCGCGAGGTGGACGAGCGGGGGATCGGGGCCGTGGTCCGCGAGGCCCTGCAGCGGCTCGAACATCATCATCGCATTCATGTCAGCCTGGATGTCGATTGCCTCGACCCGCAAGACGGTCCGGGGGTCGGCACCCCTTCGCCCGGCGGACTGACCCCCCGCGAGGCGCAACTGGCGATGGAAATCATTGCCGACTGCGGCTGCTGCGGCAGCCTGGATGTCGTCGAAATCAACCCGATTCAGGACCAGAACAACCGGACCGCCCTGCTCGCCGCCGAACTGGTGGCGTCGCTGTTCGGCAAACGGATTCTGTAATCGTCCCGTCGAAAGGAGTCTCATGCCCCCCGCCGCCCTGAACGAACGGATCGTGGCTCGCGGCAAGGTGCTGTTTGCCGCCATAGCCGATGAAAAACCGTCCCTCTTCGACAGTTCGACGTGGACGGGCCGGGTCATGCAATGGAGCATGCAGGACGAAAAGTTCAAAACCAGCCTGTTCCGCTTTGTCGATGTCTTTCCGGTCCTGAAGACCCCCCAGCAGATTCTCGGTCATCTTCACCAGTATTTCGGCGAGGAGGCGAAACTGCCGCCGGTGCTGGCGACCGGCATCCATCTGGCCGAGCGGCTCGGTACCCTGGGCGGGACGCTGCTGGCCAAGGCCATCGCGCTCAACATCCACGAGATGGCCCGTCAGTTCATCGTCGGTGAGCGGCTGGAGGAACTGACGGCGCGGCTGAAGGAGTTGCACCGGCACGGTTTCGCCGCGGTGGTCGATGTGCTGGGGGAGGCGACCCTGTCGCACGATGAGGCCGCGCGGTATGAAGCGACTTATCTGCAGTTGCTGGAGATGCTGACTGCACAGCAGCGTCGCTGGCCGCAACTGACGGGGCTCGCGGCGGCGCCGGCAGTCAATCTGGCGGTCAAGCCGACGGCACTCTTCTGTCTGGCCAACCCGATGGACTTCGAAGGCTCGGTGGCAGGGATTTTGGCCCCGCTACGCCGTATTACCGAACAGGCCGTCGAAGCCGGAGCGTTCCTCTGCATCGACATGGAATCTTACCGCACCAAGGAGATCACCCTCGAAGTATACCGGCGCCTGAAGCGGGAGTTTCGCGATTATCCACACATCGGGATTGCCCTGCAGGCCTACCTGCGCGAGAGCGAGACGGATCTGGCGGAACTACTGGATTGGGCGGAATGGGAACAGATCCCCATCTCCATCCGCCTGGTCAAGGGGGCGTACTGGGATTACGAGATGGTGCGGGCGCGGCAGATGGGGTGGGAGAGTCCGGTCCGCACCAGCAAGGCCGACACCGACGCCACCTTCGAACGGATGGCGGCGACCATCCTGCGGCATCATTCGATCTGTCACTTCGCCTGCGGCTCGCACAATATCCGCAGCATCGCGGCGGCGCTGGAGACGGCCCGCGCACTGGGCGTGCCGGACTCCCGCTACGAATTCCAGATGCTGTATGGCATGGCCGAGCCGGTACGGAAAGGCATTCTGGCGGAAACGGGGCGGGTGCGGCTCTATTGTCCCTACGGGGAGATGGTCCCGGGGATGGGTTACCTGGTGCGGCGCCTGCTGGAGAATACCGCAAACGAGTCGTTCCTGCGGCTCACCTTCAGGGGGGAAGGTCAGATCGAAAAGCTGCTCGCCGATCCGGTCAAAACCCTTCGACAGACCAGCAGAAAAAGGATTAGACCGAAGGCTGCCGGCGGATTCAGCAACGAGCCGGCCGTTGACTTTACCCGCGCCGAGATGCGCGCCGCTTTTCCCGAGGCCATCGCTGCAGTCCGCGCCCAGGTCGGCCGGAATGTGCCGCTGTGGATTGCCGGCCGGGATATCGTGACGGCGGAGACCGTGCCGAGCGTCAACCCGAACCGCCCCACGGAGATCCTCGGTTACGTCTGCCAGGCCGGCAGCGACGAGGTGCAACAGGCCATCGCGGCGGCCGGAGCGGCCTTTCCGGCCTGGCAGGCCACGCCGGTGGTGGAGCGGGCCGCTCTGTTGCGGCGGACTGCCGCCCTGGCCCGGCAACGTCTCTTCGAACTGGCCGCCTGGCAGGTGCTGGAGATTGGCAAACAGTGGGATCAGGCCCATGCCGATGTCACCGAGGCCATCGATTTCCTCGAGTACTATGCCGCGGAAATGCTTCGTCTTGGCAGCCCGCAGCGCTTGGGCGACCTGCCCGGCGAGGAGAACGCGTTGTCCTACACTGGGCGCGGTGTGGCGGCGGTCATCGCCCCGTGGAACTTCCCGCTGGCCATTGCCTGCGGCATGATGTCGGCGGCGCTGGTCGCCGGCAACACGGTGGTTTTCAAACCCTCCGGGTTGACCGGTGTCATCGGCCGCCGGCTGGTCGAGCTGTTCCGGGAGGCGGGGGTGCCGGCCGGCGTCCTCAATTTCGTGCCGGGACCGGGAAGCGTGGTCGGCGACCGGCTGACGGAACATGCCGATGTTGCCCTGATCGCGTTCACCGGTTCACTGGAGGTCGGGCTGCGCATCGTCGAACGGGCGGCGGTGGTGCATCCCGGCCAGCGTCAGATCAAGCGGGTCGTCGCCGAGATGGGGGGGAAGAACGCCATCATCATCGATGACGACGCCGACCTCGACGAGGCGGTGCCGCAGGTGCTGGCCTCGACCTTCGGATTCCAGGGACAGAAGTGCTCCGCCTGTTCGCGGGTGATCGTCTTGGATGCGATCCACGAACGTTTCGTCGACCGGTTGGTCGCGGCGGCCAGGGGTTGGCGGTTGGGACCGGCGGAGGATCCGGCCTTCGCCATGGGCGCCGTCGCCGAGGAGGCGGCCCAGCGCAAGATTGGTGAGTATCTCAGGATCGGTCGACGGGAAGGGCATCTGCTCTACGCCAGTCCCGTTCCGCGAGGGGAAGGGTACTGGGTGCCGCTGACCATCTTTGCGGGGATCGAGCCCGGCCATCGCCTGGCCCAGGAGGAGATCTTCGGGCCGGTTCTCGCCGTCATGCGCGCCGCGGACTTCGACCAGGCGCTTGCCTGGGCAAATTCCACCCGCTTCGCCCTGACCGGCGGCCTGTTTAGTCGTTCACCGGTCAATATCGAACGGGCGAAGCGCGAGTTCCGGGTCGGCAACCTCTACGTCAACCGTGCCATCACCGGCGCCCTGGTCGGCCGCCAGCCCTTCGGCGGTGCAGCCCTCTCCGGGGTGGGGACCAAGGCCGGCGGCGCCGACTATCTGCTGCACTTCATGGATCCGCGGGTGGTGACGGAGAACACCATGCGGCGAGGCTTCACGCCGGCGATGCCGCGTTCGCCGGATCATTGACCTTTCCGATACTTTCCCACCGGTTCTGCCCGGGCGACGATGTGCCCCTATAGGTCCTTTCCTTGGATGGTCTTGATGCCCGGGGCGACGATCAATGTCGCTGGCGGCTGGAACGCCTGACGTGGAGCGGAAGGCAGGTGGAGGAGCGAAAACCGGTTTCCGGAACAATCCGGGTGTGCGAAAATGAATGACCGAGGAGGACGGCGATGAAAACCTTCCGCAAGGAACTGTGGTTCGAAACCCGGCAGCGTCGCGAGCTGATCAATATCACCGGGACGGTAGCAAACTGCCTGAAAGAGAGCGGCATACGCGAAGGTCTGCTGCTGTGCAATGCCATGCACATCACCGCCAGCGTCTTTATCAACGATGACGAATCCGGACTGCACGGTGACTTCGAAGAGTGGCTGGAGGGGCTGGCTCCCGAGAAACCCTATTCCCGCTACCGGCACAATGGCGCCGAGGATAACGCCGATGCCCATCTGAAACGCACCATCATGGGGCGCGAAGTGGTCGTGGCGGTCACGCAGGGGGCGCTGGACCTCGGGCCATGGGAGCAGATTTTCTACGGTGAGTTCGATGGCAAGCGCCGGAAAAGGGTGCTCGTCAAGATCATCGGTGAATAGGGGAGGGCATGCCGGCATCCTTGACAGCCCTGGAATTGTTCTGCGGCATCGGCGGCTTCGCTGCGGCCGCGGAGGCGATGAACGTAAAGATTGTCGGCGCACTGGACCAGAGCCCGGCGGCTCTTGCCGTCTATCGCCTGAACTTCTCTGAACATAACTCCCGGCAGACGGACCTGGAAAAAATCACCGCCGCCGAACTGGCTGGTTTTGCCGCCGATCTGTGGTGGCTGTCGCCCCCCTGTCAACCCTATTCGGTACGTGGGCACGGCCTCGATCTTGCCGACCCCCGTGCCCGCAGTCTGGCCCGCCTCCTCGAAGTCTTTCCGCAGATACCGGAAAAAGGGCTGCCGCGGTATCTGGCGCTGGAAAATGTCGCCGGCTTTGCCCGTTCCCGTGCGCGTGAGCGTTTGGTGGATCTGCTAGTCTCGCGAAAGTACGAAGTACGGGAACGGCTGCTCTGCCCCACCGAACTGGGGGTTCCTTCACGCCGCCCTCGCTATTACCTGGTCGCCTCGTGCTGCGGGCTGGCGCCGGCCCGACCGGTCGTCTCCTGCCCTCACTCATTGGGCAGCTATCTCGATCCCGCCCTGAGTGAGAACCCGCCGCCGGAATTGCTGGTCCCGACCGAAGTCGTGACGAGATTCGGCGAGGGCTTCCGCCTACTCGACCCCGCCGACCCTTTTGCTTATACCACCTGTTTCACCGCCGGCTATGGCAAGTCGCTGATGCACGCCGGATCCTACCTGCGCTGCCGCAACGGGGAGCGCCGTTTCGCCCCGCACGAGATTGCCCGGCTGCTCGGTTTCCCTGAAACCTTCCGTTTCCCTGAAGAACTGCCGTTGCGCAAGCGTTGGCATCTGCTGGGAAACAGCCTGTCGGTGGTCGCGGTACGCGACGTGCTCGAAGAATTACCGGGAGTCAATAACGGCCGCCGCAGTTCCTCCTCTGAGATCTGAAGCAATCCCCTGGTCGCCAACTTTTCAACATGATCCGCTGACGTTCCACCCGGATTTCAGGCTTGGCATTTCCTGCTCGGGCGTGCCGGTGAATAGCTATGTTGTTCCGGCTATTTGCCGAGGGCCTCTCTGCGCCGTGAGATCGATGCAAGACGTTGATCCCGTGCCTGGGGAATATGATTAAATTCGTTTTTATTATAATAGATCAATATTTCTGGGTTATTTTTCCTTTAAAAAATTAATCATCACAAATTATGCGCTGACAATTAATTGGTACTTAATTTGCATCGAGGGATTTCTGATCTTTTACGGCTTTGAACTAATACGTTGTTATTTATTATAACATGTTAATTTACATGAGTTATTTTTCGCACATAAATTAATTTATTTAAATTATAGAACAATAATTAATCTGTGCTTATTTTGCACAATGCTGATTTCTGAATGTTTCCGATTTTGAATTAATGCGACGTTGGGA
>VEPG01000089.1 GCA_012026975.1 Desulfuromonas sp.
GGGTGGAGTTGAACAGTGCGGGGGATGAGAAGGAGTTCAAGGAGAAACGCGGAATCAATGCGAAGTATGCGTTGGAAAGCAGTTCTTTATTACGGATCTTTTTAAAACAATGAAACATCTCTCCATAATCCCCGCCGGTGCCGGTTCCGGAAAGACTCACAGGATCCAGGAAATCCTTGTCGAGTTGATCAAGGACGAGAAAAATCCACTTCCACCGGAGAGAATCGTCGCCGTTACCTATACCGAAGCGGCGGCGGCGGAGTTGCGCGGGCGCATCCGGGCGGCACTGGTGAGCGCGGGACTGCTCGACCAGGCGTTGCGCCTCGATCATGCCTACATCTCCACCATCCATGGCTTCGGCCTGCGTCTGCTCACCGAGTTCTCTTTCGACGGCGGACTATCCCCCGCTCCCCGCATGCTCAGCGACGACGAGCAGTCAATGCTGGTCAGTCGGTCGCTGACCCGTTCCGATTCCGCCGCCCTGTTGATGCAGCGGCTGATGAAATACGGGTACACCCCGGACATCACCAACAACAAAAGCGCCGAGCAGGTTTTCCGCGAAACCGTCCTTAAGTTCATCGCCACGCTCCGCTCCATCGGCCGTGACGCCAGAGCCGAAAGCCTTTCTGCCGGCATCGAGCGGCAGATTTGCAACCTCTACGGCGAGGCTCTGCTGGCGGAGCACCTCAAAGGGCAGTTGCTTGACGCAGTGAAGGCGCTGCTGCGGCAGTTCCCCGCCGGCATCGCCGGCGTCAGCGATGTGACGGACAATGTCCGGGAAGGGCTCCGCAAGGAGTTCATCGCCCTGAAGCGGGCGGAGAAGGGGGCGCCGCTCGACTCCGACTGGGCCCTCTGGAAGAAGCTCGCCAATCTCAAGACTTACAAGAATCCCGCAAAGAACTTCCCTGCCGGCTACCAGGAACTGGCCGAAGCGGTGATCGCCGCCGCCGAAGGGCTGGCGCGGCACCCCGGGCCGCTTGCGGACGCGCTGGAGCACGCCGCCCTGCTACTCGGGGCCGCCACCGACTGCCTCGACGCCTACTCCGCCGACAAGCGCGAACGGAGCCTGCTCGACTTCACCGACATGGTGGCGCTCTCCCGGCGGCTGCTCTGTCTGAACGACGACGTCATCGACTGCCTGCGGGGGCGGGTGGAGTGCCTGGTCATCGACGAGTTTCAGGACACCAACCCGCTCCAGTTCTCGCTCCTCTGGGCCCTGACCCGCAAGGGCGTCCCCACGGTCATCGTCGGCGACCTGAAGCAGGCGATCATGGGGTTCCAGGGGGCCGACCCGCGCCTCCTCCAGGCCCTCTGCGACCAGTATCCGGACAACACCGATCCTCTCCCCGGCAACTGGCGCACGACCGCAACCCTGATGGCTGTGATCAATCAGTTCGGCACCGGTCTCTTCGGCAGCGGATATTCGACGCTGAAGCCGATGGCCGGATTTACCAGCAAACTGCCCTCGCCGCTTGAGCTGGTGGTGGCCGAAAAAAGCCTGAAAAACGAAGTGTGGGCCTCGCACCTGGTCGGCAGGCTGCACAGGCTGATCAACGACCCGGACCAGCAGGTCTACGACAAAAGGCTGAGCGACTACCGCCGGTTGAAGGGCGGCGACATCGCGATCCTCTGCCCGACCTCGAAGGCGCGGATGAAGGCCTACGCCACTGCCCTGCGTGCCGCCGGTCTCCGCAGCCGGATGCCGCAGGCCGGCTGGTTCCAGTCGCGCAGCGTGCAACTGGCCTGTCATGCGCTGGCCTATGTCGCCAACCCCGGCGACGTGCATGCCGGCCTCTACCTTGCTGTCACCGAGTTGGGCGGGCTGACCCTGCAGGATGCCCTGAAGACGCTCATCGCCGGAGGGGAGATTTGCCAGCCGGAACTGCACGGCCGGCTCGAAGGGCTGGCCGCCGATGTCGCCGCCCTGCAAGTCGACGAAGCTCTGGGCGAAATCCTCCGCGTTCTTGATCTGTACGGCAGGATTGCGACCTGGGAGGATGCCCCGCAGGCGCGGGCCGACCTGTTGCGGTTGCAGGAAGAGTGCAGCGAATTCAGGAATGCCAACCGCGAGGCGCTGGCGTGCAGCGGCTATTACGGCAGCGGGATCAAGACGTTCCTGGCCTGGCTCAAGGATCGGGCGGAACGCGACGACCGCAAACCCGAAGCCTCGGTGCTCGACGAGGATGCCGTGCAACTGGTCACCTGGCACAGTTCGAAGGGACGGGAGTGGCCGGTCGTCGCGGTGTGCGGGCTGGATGACGATTTCACGCCGCGGCTGCCGGCCACCCGGGTCGAATACGAGGATTTCGATGACCTGGGCGCCATCCTCGAGAAGGTGCGGGTCGAGATTCTCCCCGGGTTCGATTCCGGCGAGACACAACAGAAATTTTTGGACTCCTTGCTCGCCGATGCCGACCGGTCGGCGGCCCGGCTGCTCTACGTCGCCCTGACCAGGGCACGGGAGAAGCTGATCCTGGAATGGCCTATACACCAGGCCGCCACGAGGGATACTCGCAAGAATAAATCGTACTGGGATCTGTTCACGGAAAAGACCGGCGCCCGCATTGACGGCGGCAAACTGGTCTGCGGTGAACTGGCACAGGATTTCTACCGGATCGCGTCAGACACCGACCCGTGGGTTGTCGACCTCCCCGCGCCGTCCACAAAGCTGGCGCTGACCGGTCGCCGGGCTCTCCGTCCGCAGTCGCAGCCGACACGGTTGCCGCCGGAGCCC
>VEPG01000052.1 GCA_012026975.1 Desulfuromonas sp.
ACTGGACCGACACCTGCGATTTGCCGTCGGGCCGCAAGAACGGCAGCATGCCGTGCTTGCGGACGGTCGAGAGGCGCTTGGTCAGCTTGTGGGCTAAGATGATCGGCATCGGCATCAGTTCGGCCGTCTCATTGCAGGCGTACCCGAACATCAGCCCCTGGTCGCCGGCCCCCTGTTCCTTGAAGAGCCCTTCCCCTTCGGTCACCCCCTGGGAGATATCCGGCGACTGCCGATCGATGGAGGTGAGCACTGCACAGGTGTCGCAATCGAATCCCTTGGCGGAATCGTTGTAACCGATCTCGCGGATGGTGTCGCGGACGATGACCGGATAATCGATGCGGGCGGTGGTGGTGATTTCGCCGGCAATGACCGCCATGCCGGTGGTCACCAGCGTTTCGCAGGCCACCCTGGCCTTCGGGTCCTGGGTCAGAATGGCGTCGAGAATCGCATCGGACACCTGGTCGGCGATCTTATCGGGATGACCTTCGGTTACCGATTCGGAAGTGAAGAGGAAATCGGTCATTGCCATGGGAACAACTCCTTGCTGAAGGAAATGAATTAGGGACGTTAGCCCTTTGCAAAAAGGCTGTCAAGACTTCAAAAGTGCCCGGTATCGAAAATTTGCGGGAAGCGGCGGCTCATCTCCAGCTCCAGCGCCCGGACCACCTCGGCTCCCGTCGGCAGCTCCAGCAGTCCGGCAACCAGTTCGCGTGCTTCGGCGAGAGTCGCCCGGCGCATCAGTCGCTTGACTCGCGAGATGCTCGCCGGATTCATCGACAGCTCGCTGAAGCCGAGGCCGATGAGTACCAGGCTGTAGAGCTGTTCGCCGGCCATCTCGCCACAGATGGATATTTCGATCCCGGCATCGTGCGCCGCGGCACAGACCCTCTGTAGTGCCCGCAGCACCGCCGGGTGCAGCGGTTCATAGAGATAGGCGACATGTTCATTGCCGCGATCGATCGCCAGGCAGTACTGGATCAGATCGATGGTCCCCACCGAGAAGAAGTCGACCTCTATAGCCATGACATCGGCAAACAGCACGGCGGCAGGGGTCTCCACCGAGAAGAAGTCGACCTCTTTAGCCAAGACATCGGCAATCAGCACGGCGGCAGGGGTCGCCACCATGATGCCGATCGACAGCGGGCCGGCGGGAAGCCCTTCCTCGACCAGTTCCTGGCGCACCTTTTCGAGCAGATGTCGGCAGGCGCGAATCTCCGCCACGCCGGAGATCATCGGAAACATGACCCGGATATTGCCATGGGCGGCAGCCCGCAATATGGCGCGCAGCTGGGTGCGGAACAGATTGCCCTCCTTGAGGGAGAAACGCACTGCCCGCAAGCCCATGACCGGATTGGCCTCATCGAGCAGGTTCAGTTCGGGAACGAACTTGTCGCCGCCGACATCGAGGGTGCGGATCGTCACCGGGTGGGGGGCCATGGTCTCGGCGGCCGCCCGGTAGGCACGGTATTGTTCCTCTTCGGACGGCGGCTCGCTGGCCGCCATGAAAAGGAATTCGGTTCTGAACAACCCGATCCCCTCGACGCCTTGTGCACGGGCCGCGACGATGTCGTCGGAAAGTTCCACGTTGCCGCGCAGGGCGACGTGATGGCCGTCTTCGGTCTCGGCCGGCAGCGTCCGGTAGGCCAGCAGCTCCTTTTCCAGATATTCGTAGTGCTGCTTGCGGGCCAGGTACTCGCGGAAGGTATCGGGCGACGGGTTGAGGATGACCGTGCCGGCGGTGCCGTCGATGATCATCGGCTCGCCGCTGGTCACCTGGGTCGTGATGTTTTCCAGTCCGACCACGGCGGGGATCGCCAGTGAACGGGCCAGGATGGCGGTATGCGAGGTGCGGCCGCCGACATCGGTGACGAAGCCGACGACTTTGCCACGATCCAGCTGCAGGGTGTCGGCGGGGGAAAGGTCGTGGGCGACGATAATCGCCTGCCCGGTCAGGGTTTCAAGGTTTTCGCGGACTTCGCCGAGCAGGTTGCGCATCAGGCGATCGCCGACCGAGTCGATGTCGGAGCGGCGTTCGCGCAGGTACTCGTCGCTGATGCTGTCGAAGACCTGGCGGAGCCGGCGCAAGGTGCGGCCCAAGGCGCCTTCGGCATTGAGCAGCTCGCCGCGGATCAGGTCGATGGTGGCGTTGATCAGCAGCTGATCTTCGAGAATCAGCAGATGGGTATCGATGATGTAGAGATGTTCGGCGTGCTGGTCGGCCGCCTGCTCCTTGACCTCCTGGAGGTGTGCCCGGGCCTTGTCGACCGCTGTCTGGAAGGTGGCGATCTCGGCATCGACCTCGGTGGGGAGGATGCGCCGCTCGATGCCGGCCACCCGGGCACGGTTGAGCAGGTGGCTTCTGGCAATGGCGATCCCCGGCGAAGCGCCGATGCCAACCAGGATCGTATCCTGAGAAATCTCAGCGCTCGCCGAAGCCATCATTGATCAGCGCTCCAATGGCCTGCATGGCCTCGGCCGCGTCATCGCCGGAAACGGTGACGCGCAACAGCGACCCGACCGGTGCCGCCAGCATCAACAAGCCCATGATGCTCTTGCCGTTGACCTCCTCACCATCCTTGGCAACCATCACGTCGGACTTGAAGCGGTTGGCGGTCTGCACCAGCTGGGCCGCGGCCCGGGCGTGCAGGCCAAGACGATTGACGAGACGGAATTCCGCGCTTTCGGTCATCGCTCCCTCGCAGTATCAGAACACCAGGGCCAAACCGAGCAGGCTGGCCGTGGTGATGACCACCAGTGAAAAACTCGAGACCCCGCGGCGGGCCATCCAGGTGAAAACCAGGACGACCGGCAGCAGGGCAAGTCCCCAGCTTGGGGCAATCTCCTGGTGGGCACAGCCGCGAGCGGCAAGCAGTGCACACAGGACGCCAAGGAGGATGATCGTCAACTCCTTGAGCCGGATCGCCACATCGGGGAGGCGCAGCCGCTGCAGCAGCTCCACCGAAGCAAGTCCCTGCCGGTAGCCGAGCAACCATCCTCCGCATCGGCACATCAGGTGCGGCAGGTTGTAGATCAGCAGCAGCACCAGCGGCGCCCACAGTATCCCCTGGATCGCCAGGAGGAGGGCGACAACCGCCGCCAGTGGGCGGAGCGCCCCCCAAAACAGGGCATCGCCCATGGCCGCGTAAGGTGCCATGACCATCGAGCGGAAGGTTGCTGCATTCACTGGCAGCGTTTCGCCGGCCAGCTGCTTTTCTTCCAGGCGCAGGACGGTTCCGGCTATCCAGGAGGCCATGTACGGGTGTGTATTGAAATACTCGGTGTGCCGTTGCAGGACTCCGGCCGGGGGGGTCGGGCCATACAGGCGCCGCAGCCCCGGCAGCAGCTGATAGATGAAACCCAGATTCTGCATCCGTTCGAAGTTCCAGCTTCCCTGCTGCAGAATGGAGCGCAGGCAACCGTGCAGGAGGATGCTCAGGGAGATCCGGGGCGTTGACATCGTGCTACCTCAGTCCGATAACCAGCAGGGTGGCGACAAAGGCCGCCCCGAACAGGAAGAACCCTCTGCTGACATTGAGGGTGCCGAGCAACACCGCCGCACCGATCATGGTGAAGCTGTACTGCAGGGCCAAGCCGGTTTCGTGTACCGTACCGACCAGCAGCGGCGCCAGAGGGTAAAGCAGCAGCGTCCCCCCGGCGACGATCACCGAACAGGTAAAGAGGGCGGCCAGAATGAAATGGCCTACTCCGCGCCAGTGCAGTTGCTCGATCCGGCGGGAATCACCGGCGGCTGCGGCTGCATCCGCCGAACCGGCCAGCAGGTTGTTGGCCTCGCGGACGCGGGTGTCGGCATACTGGCCGATCATCCCCAGCGGAATGGCCACCAGTACACAGAGGATGACGGCAGGCATGCCGTGCAGACCGAGCAGACGCTCCATGGTCAGGGCCAGGGCCGTGGCCCCGATCGCTACCTGGGTGTCATCCGGAGGGATGACCGCCCCGACCGGCAGACGCCCAAGCCACAGCAGCTCCAGCATCATCCCCACCTCGACGCCGGCCATCGGTATGCCAAGCAGCCAGCCGGTCAACGGTGCGGCCACCAGCGGTCGCGAAACCATGCACTGCAGCACGGCGACCCGATCGAGACCAAGAATAACAGCCAGGGCGCCGGTCGTGAGATACGCGGCAACCATCCTATCCCGCTCCGTTCCTCACCAGGATCCCCCAACCTTGTTCACGATCGGCCGGGACACACTGGGCGACAATCGTAACGCCGAGCGCTTCGACCGCGCGCAAGTTGTCGATGTCGTGCTGGTCGAGGGCAATGGTGCAGCTGTAGCGGCACTTCCCCTCGGCACCATGCATGTTGCCCAAATTGAGTCTGGTCAAATCGACGCCGAGTCGACAGGCCCGCAGGGCATCATCGGAACTGGCAAAAAGCAGCAGAATCCGTTTCCCGGAAAGTTCCGCCGAAGCGAGCAGCGACGCTGTCTCGTCGAGTTTGCGGATCTCCAGCCGAACGCTGCTCGGCACGGCGGCCTGCATGATCATGCGCTGCAGCGGGGTGACTGCCGCCGCATCGTTGGCGACAACGATGCACTCGGCCTGGACATGGGGGAGCCAGGCTTCGAGGATCTGGCCATGGATCAGGCGGCTGTCTATGCGGGCGAGAACAATTCCCATGCGGGTTTCCGGTCGATTGTCATGATTGGCGGCGCAACGCTTCGCTGGCCAGGATGATTCCATCACGGGCCTGCTCTTTCAGCAATTCGGCCAATTCCGTCAGTGGATAGCGTTCCCGGTAGGTAAAAAATTTGAGCAGCATCGGCAGATTGACCCCGGTGAGCAGATCGACGCGGTCCGGTACCAGCAGGGTCATGCCGACATTGGCCGGAGTGCCGCCAAACATGTCGGCGACGACCAGAACGCCGTCGCCCTCGCGATCGACCGCCGCAATCGCTCCGGACAGCAGAGCGTGCAGCTCTTCGGGCGAATGATCCCTTGAGAGACTGACGGCACGCGCCTGGGCGGGCGGACCGACGATCATCGCCACCGTGGCCAGCAGCGACTCTCCGAGGCTGCCGTGGGTCGCAACCACCAGGCCGATCACGCAACACTCCTGTCGGCATCGCGGTGGATAACCTCGACTGCACAGCCGGTCCCGAGCAGATAGGGGCGCAGTTCCTCGACCACGGCCACGCTGCGGTGGCGGCCGCCGGTGCAGCCAACGGCAATGGTCAGGGCACTCTTCCCTTCCTTCCGGCAGCGCGGCACTTGGAAGAAGAGCAAATCCTTGACCCGTTCGATAAATTGCTGGCAGTCGGGCTGGGAGAGGACAAAATGGCTGACCTGCGGATCACGGCCGGTCAGCGGGCGGAGTTCCGGGACAAAATGCGGATTGTCGAGGAACCGGACGTCGAAGACCAGGTCGGCTTCCAGCGGCAGACCATAACGGTAACCAAACGACACCAGCTGGACCGCGAGATGGTTCGTTTCCGGTTCGGGACCGAACACCACGGTCAGCACTTTCTGCCGCAGCTGGTGCACATTGGTCTCCGAAGAGTCGAGAATGACCGTGGCGGCGCGCTTGAGTTCCGCCATCAACTCGCGCTCCCGGCGGATCGCCCCGGCAATTCCTTCCTGCTGCACCAGGGGATGGCGGCGACGGGTTTCAGAGAAGCGTCTGACCAACTCCTCGTCGGCGGCTTCGAAAAACAATACGTCCAGCGCCGTCCCCGACGTTTTCAGATCGTCGAGGATGGCTTGGGCGCCACTCAGGAAATCGCGGCTGCGGGCATCGACAACCACCGCCACGTGACGGTAGCCGCGATCGGTCAGGGAGAGGAAGACGGGAAGCAGCGGCAGCGGCAGATTGTCAACGACGAAAACCCCGGCATCCTCGAGCGCCCTGGCGCCGGTACTCTTGCCGGAACCGGAAAGCCCGGTGATCACCACCAGGCGGCGGCTCATTCGAGGTTGCTCCCGATGATGCTCTGGGCATGCAGGTGGGCGGCTTCCGCCATGCGCTGCTCGAGACGCGCCTCGAATTCGGCGGCACTATGGTAACCCATCTCCTTGAGCAGCTGATTGCGGGCGGCCACCTCGACAATCCCGGTGATGTTGCGGCCGGGACGCACCGGAATGGTCAGCAG
Source organism: Desulfuromonas sp. (assembly GCA_012026975.1). Taxonomy (GTDB): domain Bacteria; phylum Desulfobacterota; class Desulfuromonadia; order Desulfuromonadales; family BM103; genus VAUL01. The sequence continues at coordinate 6,111 of VEPG01000052.1, forward strand.
CGGCAGTTTCACGCCGAGCAGCTCGTAGTGCCGCTCCTCCAGCCCGAGCCGGTCGTATTCCGCGCCATCCTGCCACTCGGCCAGTTCGATCACCAGATCGATCTTCTTGCGCTCGCGGATTGCCGCCACCCCGAACAGGTGCTTGATGTTGATGATCCCCAGCCCGCGGATTTCCATGTGGTAATGAAGCAGATCACTCCCCTGGCCGAAGAGCACCGCCGGGAACTTGAACCGTACCTTGACGACATCGTCGGCCACCAGGCGATGGCCGCGCAGCACCAGGTCGAGAGCGCACTCGCTCTTGCCGATGCCGCTCTTCCCCGTCAGCAGCACGCCAACGCCGAGCACGTCGACCAGAACGGCATGAACGGTCGTCTGCGGCAGCAGGCGTTCCTCTAGGTACTGGGTAATGAGCGAGATGAAGGTCGAACTGATGTGGTGGCTTCGCAGCAGCGGAATGCCGCGGCGCTCGACCTCGTCGAGCAGACTTTGCGGTGCCGGCTGCCCCTTGGTGATGATAAAGCAGCAGATCTCCAGGGCGCACAGTTCGCGGAGATTTTGTTCCGCGCGCACCGGGTCATCGGCAAAAATCTCCTCAAGATAGGTCAGCTCTGTCGAGCCGAGCACCTGAATACGATCGGGGTGGAGATTCTTGGTATAGCCGGCCAGAGCCAGCCCCGGCTTCTGGATGCGCGGAACCTGAACCAGGCGGTCAAGTCCGCGCCCTCCGGCGAGCAGTTCCAGATCGAGTCCGGATTCTTTCTCGGACAGCAGTTCGGCAATACTGATCTGTGCCATGGGGTTACAGCTTCTCTTCTTCTTCCATGATGATTTGATGAATCTGCTGGCGATCGGTCGCCGTCTGAAGACGTTCACGGACCATCGGCACCTTGAGCAGCTTGGATATGCGCGCCAGCGTCTTGAGGTGGATGCCGACCGCCTCTTCGGGGGCGATCAGCAGGAAGAAAAGCCTGGCCGGCTGGCCATCCATGGCATCGAAATCAACTCCCTTGCGGCTGAGGCCGAAGGCAATCAACTGGTTTCCCAGGTTTTTCAGCTTGCCGTGGGGGATGGCAATGCCGTCACCGATGCCGGTACTGCCCAGACGCTCCCTTTCGAGCAGAACCTGGAGCACCTCGTTGCGATGCAATGCCGGATTGGCGGCAACCAGGGCCTCGGTCAACTCGTTCAGAACCTCAACTTTGCCGGTCCCCTTGAGCTCTGCGACGATTGCGGCAGGCACCAGCATTTCAGCAATTTTTACCGACATAGACGACACGCTTTGTCAGAATGGGCGATGCAAAAAAAAACAACGGCGGCAGGCGCAAACACCTGCCGCCGTGAGCGGATTATTCTGCCTCAGCTTTGCGGGACGATCAAGCCGTAATTGCCATCCTTGCGCCGATAGACCACGTTGATCTCGGCCGAATTGGAATCCGTGAACACCAGGAATTCCTTTTCCAGAAGATCCATCTGCATCACGGCTTCCTCGACCGACATCGGCTTGACATGAAAAGTGTCGGTTTTGATGATGGTCGGTTCGGCATGCCCCTCGTCGATACTCTGGGCGGCAAAAACGGTCTTGGCCACCTGGCGCTCGCGACCGCTCTGCGGCTTGTGACGCTTGATCTTCTCCTTGTAGCGTTTGAGCTGACGTTCAAGCTTGTCGAGCACCCCGTCGATCGCCGCATACATGTCTTCGGTCTGCTCGGCCGCCTTGATGGTGATCCCCTTGGCCGTCAGGGTCACTTCCACCTTGTGGCGGATCTTCTTCTCGACCGAAAGGACCACCTGGGCCTCGACCGGCTCGTCGATATACTTCTTGACCCTCATCATCTTCTCGGCAACGTAGCTGCGTACCGGTTCACTGCTGTCCATGTGGCGGAAGGTCACGGAAACTTGCATGGTCTTTCAACCTCCTGAGTGTTGGAAAAGTCCGGGGTGTACCGGAACGGTCTTGATTAGATTATACCCCGTCGGCGGCAACTGACCAGTAGCAACCGTTCGGCAACTTCAATCCGACCGGGGGCGAGTGTCCTGTGCGGCGAACTAACCGCACAGGACACTAGAACAATCGACGACGTTGGGTTGACGAACCGAGATTGAGCATTTCACGGTATTTGGTCACGGTCCGACGGGCAATATCAATCCCCTGGCGGCGCAGCAGTTCGACGATTTTCTGGTCGGAATGCGGCTTGCGCGGATTTTCCGTGGCAATGATATCGCGGATCTTGCTCTTGACGCTCTCCGAGGCGACCGCATCCCCCTCGGTCGTATTGATCCCGCTGTTGAAGAAATATTTGAGTTCGAAGAGCCCCTGCGGGGTCTGCACGTACTTGTTGGTGGTCACCCGGCTCACCGTCGATTCATGCATTTCGATGTCTTCGGCCACATCGCGCAGAACCAATGGCTTGAGATATTCGACGCCCCGGTCGAAAAAATCGCGCTGAAACTTGACGATGCTCTTGGTCACCTTGTAGATGGTGCGCTGGCGCTGATGAATACTTTTGATCAGCCAGAGTGCGCCGCGCAGCTTCTCCTGAATATATTCGCCGGCCTTGGCATCGATCGGCACGGCACCGGAGAGGGCGTTGCGATAAAAGGAGTTGATGCGCAGATTGGGCAAGCCCTCGTCGTTGAGCATCACCACGTACTCGTCGCCGATCTTGTAGACGAAAATGTCAGGCGTGATGTAGTGGATCTCCTCCTGACTGTACTGGCTCCCCGGACGCGGGTCGAGGCCGCTGATCAGCTTGGCGGCGGCCAACACGTCCTCGACGGGAATCTGGAGCGCCCGGGCGATCTGGGGATAGCGACGGTTTTCCAGATCCTCGACATGGCTGCTCAGCAGAGTCTCAACCAGCGTCCCCTGCATCCCCAACTGCTCCACCTGACGCAGCAGACACTCCTGCAGCGAACGGGCGGCCACCCCGGGGGGGTCGAACTCCTGAACGGTGCGCAACACCCGCTCCACCCGTTCCGGCGTACTTTCCATCTGGACGGCAATCTCTTCAGCCGTGGCTTGCAGATAGCCGTCGTCATCAAGGTTGCCGATGATTTCTTCGGCGATCAGGCGGTCACGTCCCTCGAGGGCCGAAAGTTTTAGCTGCCAGAGCAGGTGGTCATTCAGAGACGGCTTGCGCGTCAGCAGGTTCTCATAAGAGGGCCGATCGTCGTCGTCCTCGGCATTATCGGCCGTCGTGCCGCCGAGGCTGTAGCTCTCCAGATAGGTGTGCCAGTCGATGTCGCCGAAACTCTCGCGGTCGCCACCCACCTCGTGCATCTCATCGCCCGCTTCCGCGGCAGGACCGGTCACTTCGATTTCACTGGCAATTTCGCCAAGCTCCGCCTGCTCATCGGCGGCGTTGTCCTGCCCTTCCTCGAGAACCGGGTTCTCCTCAAGTTCGGCGCGCACCACGTCCAGCAACTCCATGCGCGAGAGCTGCAGGAGTTTGATGGCCTGCTGCAGCTGGGGGGTCATGACCAGCTGCTGGCTGAGCTTGAGTTGCTGGCGAATCTCCAAAGCCATAAGATGCCGTCGCCCTAAAGTCGGAATTTCTCGCCGAGATAGATGGCCCGCGCCCGGGGACTGGCGGCGATCGCGGCCGGGTCGCCCTCTTCGAGGATGCGCCCTTCGTTGAGGATATAGGCGCGGTCGCAAACGGTCAGCGTTTCGCGCACGTTGTGGTCGGAAATCAGCACGCCGATGCCACGGCCCTTGAGCTGAGTGATGATCTCCTGGATATCGAGCACGGCAAGCGGATCGATCCCGGCAAACGGTTCGTCGAGCAGGATAAAGCGCGGCTCCAGGACCAGCGCCCGGGCAATCTCGGTACGCCGACGTTCGCCGCCCGACAGGGCATAGCCATAACTCCTGGCAACCTGCTGCAGGCGGAATTCCTCAAGCAGTCGGTCCTTCCGCCGGGTACGCTGCGCCGGATCGTCTTCGACCGTTTCGAGGATCGCCAGCAGATTCTCCTCCACGGTCAGCTTGCGGAAAACCGAAGGCTCCTGGGCCAGGTAGGAAATCCCCAGACGCGCCCGGCGGTGCATGGGCACCTCGGTCAGATCCCGGTCATCCAGCAGCACTTGCCCGGCATCGGGGCGGATCAAGCCAACAACCATGTAAAACGAGGTGGTCTTGCCGGCGCCGTTCGGGCCAAGCAGGCCAACCACTTCGCCGGAGGCCACGTCAAGATCGACCTGCGCAACCACCTGGCGGCGCTGGTAGGTCTTGCAAAGCCCGTGGGCCGCCAGTCGGTGATTCAAGGCGTGGCTTCCCCCGACGGCTGGAACAGAGCATTGACCCGGCCATCCTTGCCACTCTTGACCACGCTGCGATTCTCTTTGAGGAATAATTCGATCTGATCCCCCTGAATAGCATTACGTCCGTCAGTAACCCTGGGAGAGCCACTCAGGACCATGCGTTCCTCGGCCCGGAAGTACTCGGCCTTGCTGCCGGTCGCCAGACGGTTCCCCTGCACGATGCGCACGCTCCCTTCGGCGATGATCCGGTCGACGTCGCCGCCCTGGGCAGCATAGTAAATGATCAGGCGGTCGCCATTGATGGTGATGTCGCCCTGCTTCGCCACCGCATGGCCGATAAACACCAGCGACTTGGCGACGTCGTCGGCTTCCAGCCGGTCGGCCGAAATCTCGACCGGTCCCCGACTGTTGGCTCCGGAAAATGCCGGCGGGCCGGCAAGCGCTGTGCCGGCCATCAGGATGAGCCCCGCACAGAGGATCCAGCAGCGTGTCATGACGATCCCTTCTTTTTCATTTGATCGGGGTGGAGAACCGCATGGACCCTCGCGGGGATGCGCAGGCGCCTGGTATCCAGATCCAGTTCCAGCCCCACCCCGTCAAGCTTCAAGCCAGCGGAAACCAGCCTGACCGGCGCATCGGTATGAATGCTTCGTTCCTGCTGCCGCTAGGTCAGAAAATCGGTCTGCAGAGTATAGCCGCCGCTGATGACATCAACCTGATCGCGCACCTCGACCACCGAATAATCGGCATCGACCTGGCCGTTGCGGGCCTTCAGCGTCCCCAGTTCGGCGCCCTTGACATCGTAGAACGTCACCTGCAGGTCACGGAGCGCCGTAACCTTCTCCGCGGCCCGGTGTTCAACCTGCTTCGCCGCCAGTCGCCAACGGGATACGCCACCCTCGGTATGGGTGTAGTTGATGTCCTGCAGCGCCACATCAACGCCGGTCGGCAACACTTTGGCGACCTCGGCCACCTCGACCGGAGCGCGGTAGCGCATCAGCACGATGGCCGCCATGACACCGGCCAGGATCAGCGCCAGCAGCAGCAGGAGATTGCGTGGCTTTAACAGGATCATCACTTGGAGAGAACTATAACATTGTGCGGCAAAAGGTGTAAAGGACGTTCACGGAGCTTGGCATGAGAATTGAAAGGATTAGTGGGAATCACTGAAATAGCGTGCGGCGACATTCTCCCAGCGCCCGGATTCCTTGAGCAGCAGGTCACAGATCTCGCGTACCGCACCGCGCCCGCCGGCACGTTGCGTTACGTAGTGGGCATACGGCTTGACCTCTTCAACGGCATCGGCCACTGTCGCCGCAAAACCGACCCGCCGCAAAATCGGCAGGTCAGGCAGATCGTCACCCACATAGGCGACCTGTTCGTCGCTCAAGCCGGTTTTCTGGAGGATCTCCCGGTACGGCACCAGCTTGTCCTTTGCCGCCTGATAGAGCAATTCGATGCCGAGTTCCATGGCGCGTCGGTCGACCACGGCCGACTGTCTCCCGGTGATGATGCCGACGCGGATACCGGCCCGCTGCAGCAGCTTGATGCCGTGGCCATCCTTGACATCAAAGGCCTTGGTTTCTCCGGCGCGGTCATCGTAGATGATCCGCCCGTCGGTCATGACACCATCGACGTCAAGGAGCAGCAGGCGAATCTTTTGCAGCCGCTCCTGCATCACACCACCCCCGCCCGCAGCAGGTCATGCAAGTGGATGACACCGACCGGTACGCCGTCTGTTTCGCTATCGAAAACGAAGAGCGAGGTAATGGAATGCTCCTCCATGCGCTGCAGGGCCTTGGCCGCCAGGTGCGTGCGCAGGATCCGTTTCGGCTGGCGGTTCATGAATTCCGAGATCGGCCGGTGCAGCAGTTCGACCCCTTTCTCGATGGTGCGGCGCAGGTCGCCGTCGGTAAACACCCCGACCAGGGCTCCCTGGGCATCGACCACTCCAGTGATGCCGAGCTTCTTGCTGGAGATTTCGTAGAGTGCGTCCTTGAGCGGGGTGTCGATGCCGACGACCGGGATCGCCTCGACACCATGCATCAAATCCTCGACCCGCAGCAGCAACCGCTTGCCCAACGCGCCGCCGGGGTGGTAGAGGGCGAAGTCCTCTTCACGGAACCCACTCTCCAACAGCAGCGCCACGGCCAGGGCATCGCCCATGGCCAGAGTCGCGGTGGTACTGGCGGTCGGCGCCAACTGAAGGGGGCAGGCTTCCTCCTTCACCGAGATATCGAGGAAGACGTCGCCGGCACGGGCCAGGGTGCTGTCGGCCTTGCCGGCCATGGCAATCAACGGCAGCCCCATGCGCTTGATCACCGGCAGAATGCGGGTCAGCTCCTCGGTTTCGCCGGAGTTGGAGACGGCGATGACGACATCCCCCTTGGCCACCATGCCGAGATCGCCGTGCACCCCTTCGGCCGGATGCAGGAAGAGCGCGGGAGTACCGGTGGACGCCATGGTCGCCGCGATCTTCTGGCAGATCAGCCCCGACTTGCCCATGCCGGTGACCACCACCCGTCCGTTGCAGGCGAGGATCAGTTCCACGGCGCGGACGAATTCGCCATTGATGCGGTCGTTCAGAGCCTGGACCGCTTCGGCTTCGATGCGCAGAACCTTGCGGGCTGCTTCCAGGATATCGGTCACGACTGCATCTGCTCCTTGACGATGGCGTCGATGGCAAGGATCCACCGCAACTCCGCTTCGACCCGGGCGAGCGGCAGGCTGTTCGGCCCATCGCACAGCGCCCGGTCGGGATCCTCGTGGACCTCCCAGAAGAGGCCGTCGATACCGGCCGCCACCGCCGCCCGGGAGAGGGCGCCGACGAACTGGCGCTGGCCGGCCGAGGCCGTGCCGGCGCCGCCCGGCAGCTGCCCCGAGTGGGAGGCGTCGAAGATCACCGGACAGCCGGTCTCGCGCATGATCGGCAGGGAACGCATGTCGACCACCAGGTTGTTGTAGCCGAAGCTCGCGCCGCGTTCCGTCAAGAGGATGTTGCGGTTGCCGACCGACTCCAGCTTGCCGACCGCGTTTTTCATGTCCCACGGGGCGAGGAATTGCCCTTTCTTGACGTTGATCACCCGACCGGTGGCGCCGGCCGCGGCGAGCAGATCGGTCTGGCGGGAAAGGAAAGCCGGAATCTGCAGGATATCGAGCACCTCGGCGGCCGGGACCACCTGAGCGAGATCATGAACATCGGAGAGGACCGGCAGACCGAACTCGCTTTTCACCCGGGCGAGGATTTTCAACCCTTCGTCCATCCCCGGCCCCCGGAAAGAGTTGACCGAGGTACGGTTGGCCTTGTCATAGGAAGCCTTGAAAACCAGGCCGATTTCAAGCCTGGAGGCAATCCCCTTGAGCGCTTCGGCGGTGCGCAGGGTGTGTTCCAGGCTTTCGATCACGCATGGACCGGCGATCAGTACCAGTTTGCGGCCACCGCCGAAGATCGCCTCGCCGACCTTGACTTCGCGAACCATCGATTATCCCTTGCGCGCCTGCAGGCAGGCGCCGACAAATGATTCAAACAGCGGGTGCGGATCCATCGGCCGCGACTTGAATTCCGGGTGGAACTGGCAACCGAGGAACCAGGGGTGATCCGGCAGTTCGACAATCTCCACCAGGTCTTCCCTGACAAAGGTGCCGGAAACCACCAGCCCGCATCCCTGCAGTTTCTGGCGATAGGCGTTATTGAACTCGTAGCGGTGGCGATGGCGCTCGCCGATCTCGTCGTCGCCGTAGATGCGCCGCGCCAGGGTCTGTGCGGCGAGTGCGCAGGGGTAGGCGCCGAGACGCATCGTCCCTCCCTTCCCTTTCACGCTCTTTTGCTTTTCCATGATGTGGATGACCGGGTTTTTCGCCTCTTCCTTGAACTCGCTGGAGTAGGCATCCTCGATGCCGCAGACGTTGCGGGCAAACTCGACCACCGCCATCTGCATGCCGAGACAGATGCCGAAGAACGGTACCTGGTTTTCCCGGGCATGGCGGATCGCGGCGATCTTTCCCTCGCTGCCGCGTTCGCCGAAACCGCCTGGCACCAGGATGCCGTCGACATCCTCGAAGGTGCTGCCGATGCCGTGACGCTCGAGAGATTCGGAATCAACGTATTTGAGGTTGACCCGGCAGTCGTTGCCGATGCCGCCGTGAACCAGCGCTTCGGAGAGAGACTTGTAGCTCTCGGTGAGGTCGACGTACTTGCCGACGATGGCGATGGTGGTCTCGCCGGCCGGTTCCTTGACGCGCTTGACGATCCGTTCCCAATCCGAAAGATCCGGGGCTTTGGTCCAGATGTTGAGTGCTTCGACGATACGCTCATCCAACCCCTGTTCATGGAAGGCGATCGGCACCTCGTAGATGTTGTCGACGTCGCGGGCAGTGATCACCGACTCTTCGCGGACGTTGCAGAAC
>VEPG01000040.1 GCA_012026975.1 Desulfuromonas sp.
GCTTGAGAACTGCGCGATTTGCGCACGGCAGCAGCGGCGGCCATGCCAGATCAGCACATGGCTGGTCTGCGTCCACTTCGCTTTCGGCAGCAGCGCGCACAATTCCCTTTCCACCCCTTGCGGATTCGCCGCCCGTGCCCAGCCCAGTCGCCGCGCCACCCGCCCCACATGGGTGTCAACCACCATGCCGGGAACCGCAAACGCATTGCCGAGGAGCACATTGGCGGTTTTGCGGCCGACGCCGGGAAGCTCGACCAGTTCGGCCAGCGTCCGCGGTACCCGTCCCTGATAGCGTTCGACCACGGCCCGGGCACAACCGATTAGGCTGGCGGCCTTGTTGCGGAAGAATCCGGTGGACCTGATCAGCTCCTCAACCTCGTCCGGCGACGCCCCGGCAAGGCTGACGGGGTCGGGGAAGCGGGCAAACAGCGCCGGCGTCACCAGATTGACCCGGGTGTCCGTGCATTGAGCCGAGAGGATGGTGGCGACCAGCAGTTGCCAGGGTGAGTTGTGCAGGAGGGCACAGGTGGCGTCGGGATAGGCATGTTCCAGCTGCAGCAGCGTGAGCAGGGCGTGCCGGCGGCTGAGGTTGCGAACGGTGCCCGCAGCTGCCGAAGCGCCGGGATTCCGGAAGTTATCCACCTTGTCCACAGGTTTTTTCACAGGCGGGCCGGTCAGCCGGGCGCCGCTTCCATCCGCTGTCCGGCCAACTCGGCAAAGGGGAGGAAGCGACGGGTGTCGGTCACCTGCACGGTCAGCGTCAGTGGCAGGTGGCTGGAGGCCTGGCGGGCCAGATAGCTGCGGTTGATCGCCCCGTCGAGCACCCGGACCGGGCCGCGCAGATAGGCCCGGTCGCGAGCGAACAGCGGACAGCGCGACGGGTAGGTGGCGCGCCACATCGGGCGCAGCGCGGGGCGTAGCGCCGTAGTCAGCCCCAGATTGCCGGCGCTCCAGAAAAAGTCCGCAAAGTCGCCGACAACCAGCACGGGACAGACCAGCGACGGATTGCCCAGCAATTCCGGTCCGAGCAGACGGTGGATCTGGCTGCTGCGGGCTCCGGGCGCGGATTCCAGACACAGGTTGAGAAGGTGCAGACGCTTGCCGCTCAAGTCGACATCGGCGCGCAGGCAGTAGCCGCCGGCGCCGAGATCGAAGGCCTGCACCCCGCGCAGCGGCAGATGCGAAAGAAACGCCGCCGGGGTACCGGTCGGGGCCCGGTAGACCCCCATGCCGAGGTGTTCGGCCAGATAGGGGAGCGGGTCACCATGGCGGCCCGACTCGGTTTTTTGCAGCGCGACGATGTCCGGGGCGGCATCGGCAATGACATTCAATACCCGGTCGGGATTGAACTCGCCGTTCACCCCCTGGCAGCGCTGAATGTTATAGGTCATGATGCGGGCGGTTGTCATGATGACCTGCAAACTGCGGCGATAGCCACCGGCAGCGTTGCGCGCTGCCCGCCCCCTTGCCTATCCCGCGGATATATTCCGGATTCCGCGCTGCGCGCGTCTGGCATTCGGCCTTCCTCGCTGGTTGTCGACAGCCTGCGAATTACATCCTCGCCCCCAAGCCGGATCGTTCTTACTTCACCCGACGAACGCTTTTGATGACCACGGTTTCCACCGGCATATCCTGGAACAGTGCATTGACGGGACGGGTCTGCACGGCGGCGATCTTGTCGACCACCTCCAGCCCCTTGACCACCTTGCCGAACACGGCGTAGCCGAAGGCATCGGGGGTGGGGGCCCGGTGATCGAGCGCCGGATTGTCCTTGTGGTTGATGAAAAACTGGCTGGTCGCTGAATCGACGACCCGGGTACGCGCCATGGCGATGGTCCCGCGCAGGTTTTTCAAACCGTTGGCTGCTTCGTTTTTTACCGGCGGCTGGGTCGGTTTCTGCTTGAGATCGACGGTGTAGCCGCCCCCCTGGATCATGAAGTTCGGGATCACCCGGTGAAAGATGGTGCCGTCGTAGAACCCGGCGTCGGCATAGGCGAGAAAGTTAGCTACGGAAGCCGGCGCTTTCACATTGTCGAGCTCCAGGGTGATGCTGCCGAGCGAGGTCTCCATGACCACGGTCTCCGCAGCCAGTGCCGGGGAAAGACTGATTACGGCCAACAACAGCAGGGTCAGAATACTCTTGCGCATAACAAACTCCTTGAGAAGGTTGATAGCCTCAGCACTCGATACTCAGCACTGGTTGTCAATGTCTTTCCGCCTTTTGCCGGCGCATCATCAGTTCGCTGACCGCCTGGCGCGGATCCTTGTCCTGATAGAGAATCTGATACATCTGCTCGGTGATCGGCATGGCCACCCCGAGCTTCTGCGCCAGCTGATAGGTGGACAGGGTGGTCTTCACCCCCTCGGCCACCATCCGCATGCCGCCGAGAATCTCGGCGAGCTTGCGCCCCTTGCCGAGTTCGATGCCGACCGTGCGGTTGCGTGACAGATCGCCGGTACAGGTCAGCACCAGATCGCCCATCCCGGCCAACCCGGCAAAGGTCTCCGCCTGGGCCCCCTTGGCGGCACCGAGTCGACTCATCTCGACCAGACCGCGATTGATCAGCGCGGCCCGGGCGTTGTGACCGAAGCCAAGCCCGTCGCTGACCCCGGCAGCCAGGGCAATCACGTTCTTCACAGCCCCGCCGAGTTCGGTGCCGACCACATCCGGGTTGGTGTAGACCCGGAAATAATCGGTGCGGAACTGTTCCTGAACGGTGCGGGCAATCTCGCCGTCGCTGGCGGCCACCGCCACGGCCGTCGGGAGTTCGGCGGCAACCTCCCTGGCAAACGACGGACCGGAAAGATAGGCACAGCGCCCCGCCACATCAGCCCCCAGAACCTCTTCCAAGACCTCCGACATCAGCAGCAGGGTATCGTTCTCGATCCCCTTGGCGGCGGATACCAGCAGGGTGTCTCTGTCCAGATGGGGGCGCAGCTGTTCGACGACCCGGCGCATGACCTGCGAGGGGGAGACCAGCACGACCATCTGACGGCCGGCGACCGCCGCCGCCAGATCGTTGGTAAAGGTCAGCCGGTCATCCAGCCACACCCCGGCGAGGAACAGATCATTGATCCGGGTGCCCTGCATGCGTTCGACCAGGTCCCGCTCAAAGGCCCAGAGGACAACCGCCAACCCCTTCTTGGCCAGCAGATTGGCCAGGGCGGTTCCCCAGCTGCCGGCACCAATCACCGCAATCCGCATGGGCATGGCATTTATCTCCCGGTGAGCTTTTTGCCGAGCCGACCTTGCAGGTTGGCAATGCGCTGCGCCAAAGCCTCCCGGTTGGGATAGGCTCCCTGCAACCCTTCGAGGATGGAGAGCGCCTCCTGCAACCTATCGCGCTCCTCCAGTACGGTCGCCAGGCCGAACCTTGCTTCGATGGCGTAGGGACTTTGCGGCCAACGGGCCGATACTTCGCGATAGGCCACCATGGCGTTCTCCGCATCCCCTTCCAGAGCATGGGTCACGGCGACGCGAAATTGCACTTCCGGGGCCAAAGCGCTCCCTGGATAATTGCGCAGCAGGTTTTCGAATTCAATGCGCGCCTGCTCGAAATTGTTCAACCGGAAGTAGCAATCCGCCACTTCGTACTGCAGTTGATCGGTATCTTCCCCGTCATTGTCGATCAGCCGCTGATAAGCAATGATCGCCCGCGGCTGGTCGTTCAGCCGGTACTTGTAAAGGCCCGCAATCTGCTGCCGGGCTTCGGCTGCCTGCGGCGTCGCCGCATAATCCCGCTCCAGGCTCAGATAGGCGAGCAGGGCTTCGGGAAAGCGGTTCAGGGAAAAGTTCAGCAGCTTGGCCGCCTGCAGCAGAGCTTCGGGAGCGCGCGCGGCATCCGGATGCTTGGTCTGAAGGTCGCGCAGCAACTCCGCGGCGCCGGCAGCATCGCCGGCATCGCGCAACGCCAGTCCTTTTTGAAAGCGCTTTTCCAGTATATCGTCCAGGTTGGCCCGATACCAGAAGAACCCTGCCATCAAGACCATCAGCAGGGCTGCGCCGGTCAGCAGCAGACGCCGGTGCCTAGGCTTCTTCCCCCGACGTCTCAACTCCTCCAGCAGAATCTGCTTCTTCAGCTTCTCGATCTGTTGTCTCGTCGTCATCACGTTCCGCCAGTTTGGCCACCGCCACGATCCGTTCCTGTTCCTCGGTCACCATCAGGCGCACACCCTGGGTGTTGCGGCCGATGACCCGGGTGTCGGTAATCCGGTTGCGAATGATCTTCCCCTGATCGGTGATCAGCATCAGGTCGTTGTCCTCGGTCACCTGCTTGATCGCCACCACGCAGCCGTTGCGTTCGGAGGTCTTGATGGTGATCACCCCCTTGCCGGCGCGGCTCTGCACCCGGTATTCGTCAAGTTCGGTGCGCTTGCCGTAGCCGTTCTCGGTGATCGTGAAGATGGTCGACGAGGCGGTCTGCGGATTGATCACCTCCATGCCGATCACCACGTCGTCGTCTTCCAGCGTCATGCCGCGCACCCCGCGGGTGTCGCGCCCCTGGGCACGGGTATCGGATTCGCGGAAGCGGATCGACTTGCCGTTCTTCGAAGCCAGCAGCACATCGTGGCGACCGTCGGTCAAGGCCACGCCGATCAGGGAGTCGCCCTCGTCGAGATTGATGGCGATGATGCCGTTGGTGCGGATATTGGCGTAGTTGCTCAGAGCGCTTTTCTTGACGACGCCAAGCCGGGTGCCCATCAGCAGATTGCGCTCCTCGTCGAAATCCCCCTTGATGGAGAGGATCGCCGCGACCTTCTCCCCCTCGGCGAGGTTGAGCAGGTTGACGATCGCCTTGCCGCGGGCCGCGCGGCCCCCCTCCGGGATTTCGTAGACCTTGCGCTGGTAGACCCGGCCGGTATCGGTGAAGAAGAGCATGTTGTCCTTGCTGGAGGCGACGAACAGCTGTTCGACGAAATCCTCCTCCTTGGTCTTCATGCCGGTCTTCCCCTTGCCGCCGCGGCGCTGCGAGCGGTAGAGCGAGGCCGCGGTGCGCTTGATATAGCCGGTATGCGAGATGGTCACCACCATGTCTTCCTCGACGATGGTGTCCTCCAGGGTGATCTCGCCGGTCTGGTCGACGATCTCGGTGCGCCGTTCGTCGCCGAACTTCTCTTTCAACTCGCGCAGTTCGGTGACGATGATGTTGAGGATTTCGGCCTCGGAGCCGAGGATCTCCTTGAGACGGGTGATCAGGCTCAGGATGTCGGCATATTCGGCCAGGATCTTGTCGCGCTCCAGGCCGGTGAGGCGCTGCAGGCGCATCTCCAGGATCGCCTGGGCCTGTTTCTCGGAAAGCTGGACGGAAGGGGCGAAGCTGCGTTTCTCTTCGGGCAGCCCGAGCTTCTTGAGGAAGGTCGGATCGGAAAAGTTGCCGGCCATCAACCCCTGTTTCGCCTCGTCCGGGTTGCGGGCGGCGCGGATCAGCTCGATCACCGCGTCGAGCCAGTCGAGGGCGGTCTTCAGACCTTCCAAGATGTGGGCACGCGCCTCGGCCTTCTTCAGCTCGAAGATGGTCCGGCGAGTGACGATCTCGCGACGATGGTCGATGAAGTGGCCGATGGCGTCGCGCAGCGTCAGCACCTTCGGCCGGCCGGCGACGATCGCCAGCATGTTGATGCCGAAGGAGCACTGCATCTGAGTCTGCTTGTAGAGGTGGTTGAGGATGATCTGCGGCTCCTCGTCGCGCTTGAGCTCGATGACGATGCGCATGCCGTCGCGGTCGGACTCGTCGCGGATGTCGGAGATCCCCTCGAGTTTCTTCTCGCGCACCAGCTCGGCGATCTTGGTGATCAGATTGGCCTTGTTCACCTGGTAGGGGATCTCGGTGACGACGATCGACTGGCGCTCGCTCTTCTTCTGGGTCTCGACGAAAACCCGGGCGCGCATCTGCACGATGCCGCGGCCGGTGCGGTAGCCCTGCAAAATCCCCTCGCGGCCGTAAATGAAGCCACCGGTCGGGAAGTCCGGCCCGGGGATCAGCGCGAACAGCTCCGCGAAGCTGAGCTGCGGGTTGTCGATGACCGCAATGATCCCGTCGATGACTTCCGACAGATTGTGCGGCGGGATGTTGGTGGCCATGCCGACGGCGATCCCCGACGAGCCGTTGACCAGCAGGTTCGGGAACTTGGCGGGGAGGACCAGCGGTTCGACCATGGAGCCGTCGTAGTTCGGCCCCATCTCCACGGTTTCCTTGTCGAGGTCGTCGAGGAGCTGGTGGGCGAGCTGCTCCATGCGGATCTCGGTGTAGCGCATCGCCGCCGGGGCGTCGCCGTCGACCGAGCCGAAGTTCCCCTGGCCGTCGACCAAGGGATAACGCAGGGAGAAGTCCTGGGCCATGCGCACGATGGTGTCGTAGGCCGCCGAGTCGCCGTGGGGGTGGTACTTGCCGATCACGTCGCCGACCACGCGGGCCGACTTCTTGTACGGCTTGTTCCAGTCGTTGCTCATCTCGTGCATGGCGAACAGGCAGCGCCTGTGCACCGGCTTGAGCCCGTCGCGCACGTCGGGCAGCGCCCGGCCGATGATCACGCTCATGGCATAATCCATGTACGAGCGCTTCATCTCGTCTTCGATATTGACGGCGGTCTTGTTGATCGTTGTGTCGAGCATGAAAACCTCTATTGGAGGTCCAAGGTCAAAGGTTCAAGGTCCAAGGTTAAACCTTGAGCCTTGAGCCTTGCTCCTTGAGCCTGGGTTAAATATCCAGATTCGCCACGTTCAGGGCGTTGGTCTCGATGAACTCGCGGCGCGGTTCGACCTGGTCGCCCATGAGGATGGTGAAGACGCTGTCGGCCTCGACCGCATCCTCGATCTTAACCTGCAGCAGGGTGCGGTTGGTCGGCTCCATGGTGGTTTCCCAGAGCTGTTCCGGATTCATCTCCCCCAACCCCTTGTAGCGCTGGATGGAGAGCCCCTTCTTGGCGCTCTCCATGAAGAAGGCCAACAGCTCCACGCCACGGGTGGTGGCAAACAGCTCTTTCCCCTCGCTGGAAACGATGCCGCGACCGGTGCCGAGCAGTTCGCGCACCTTGCGGTGGCTCTCGTACAACAGGGTGTATTCATGGCTGGCCAGCACCGCATGGGTGTGCTGGTCGAGGGCGGTGCGCACGTTGCCGAGGCGTAGAATGATGCGGCCGTCATCAAGGACGCTGTGTTCGGCGCCGGGGTAGGCGCGGCCGAGGTGCGCCAGGTACGGGAGCATCCCCGCCAGATCGACCAGGCCGGGGCGCACGCCGAGGCGCAGCAGCAGGCGCACCACCTCCTCGTTGATCCCCTTGCGCACCAGCTTGTCGAGCAGGGTGCGGTATTCCACCAACTGGCGCAGGAGCGGGATGATCTGTTTACCGGTATAGCTGCGCGCGCCATTCTCGAGGAACAGCGTCATATCCTCGGTCCCTTCCTCGAGCAGGTAGTTCTGCATGGCGGTCTCGTTGCGCAGATACAGCTCCTTGCGGCCGCGCTTGACCTTGTAGAGCGGCGGCTGGGCGATGTACAGGTGGCCGCGCTCGACCAGTTGCGGCATCTGCCGGAAGAAAAAGGTCAGCAGCAGAGTCAGGATGTGCGAGCCGTCGACGTCGGCGTCGGTCATGACGATGATGCGGTGGTAGCGCAGCTTGGCCAGGTCGAAGTCTTCCTTGCCGATACCGGTGCCGAGCGCGGTGATCAGGGTGCCGATCTCCTGGGAGGAGAGCATCTTGTCGAAGCGCGCCTTCTCGACGTTGAGAATCTTCCCCTTGAGCGGCAGGATCGCCTGGAACTTGCGGTCGCGCCCCTGCTTGGCCGAGCCGCCGGCCGAATCGCCCTCGACCAGGTACAGTTCGCACAGGGCCGGATCCTTCTCCTGGCAATCGGCCAGCTTCCCCGGCAGGTTGGAGATGTCCAGCGCCCCCTTGCGACGGGTCAGCTCCCGGGCCTTGCGCGCCGCCTCGCGGGCACGCGCCGCCTCGATCGACTTGCCGATGATGTCCTTGGCGATCTTCGGGTTTTCCTCGAGGAAGGTCGCCAGCTTCTCGTTCATCAGCGATTCGACGAACCCCTTGACCTCGGAGTTGCCGAGCTTGGTCTTGGTCTGCCCTTCGAACTGCGGCTGCGGGATCTTCACTGAAACCACTGCCGTCAGTCCTTCGCGCAGATCCTCGCCGGAGATCGACACCTTCTCGTTCTTCAACAGGTTGTTGGCGCTGGCGTAGCTGTTCATCGTCCGGGTCAGCGCCGAGCGGAAGCCGAACAGGTGGGTCCCCCCTTCATGGGTGTTGATATTGTTGGCAAAGGAGAAAACCTTCTCGTCATAGGAATCGTTGTATTGAAGTGCGATCTCGATATCGATCCCCTGCTTCTCGCCGCGCACGTAGATCGGCTTGGGGTGGAGGCTGTTGCGGTTGCGGTTGAGATAGTCGACGAAGGTGACGATTCCTCCCTCGTAGCAGAACTCGTGATGCTTCCCCTCCTCGCGCTCGTCGTTGATGGTGATGCGCACCCCGGCGTTGAGAAAGGCCAGTTCGCGCAGCCGCTGAGAAAGCACGTCAAAGGAGAAGTCGGTCGTTTCGAAAATCGCATCGTCGGGCAAAAAGGTGATCTTGGTGCCGCGTTTTTTGGTCGTGCCGACCACTTCCAGGGATGTTTGCGGATCGCCGCAGGCGTAGCTCTGCCGCCAGACCTTGCCATCCCGGCAGATCTCCAGTTCAAGCGCCTTCGATAGGGCGTTGACCACCGAGCCGCCGACCCCGTGCAGGCCGCCGGACACCTTGTAGGAATCGTTGTCGAACTTGCCGCCGGCGTGCAGCACGGTGAGCGCCACCTCGGCGGCCGGCCGCCCCTCGGTCGGATGCATGTCGGTGGGGATGCCGCGGCCGTTGTCGACCACCGTTACCGAACCATCGAGGTGAATGGTGACATTCACCTCGTTGCAGTGGCCGGCCAGGGCCTCGTCGATCGAATTGTCGACGATCTCGTAGACCAAGTGATGCAGCCCCGCGCTGGAAGTGGAGCCAATGTACATGGCCGGGCGCTTGCGCACCGCGGCCAACCCTTCGAGTACCTTGATGCTCTCGGCACCGTACTGGTTGTTGTCCTGATCGGTCATAGTCTCCTCAAACGGCCTGTCGTTCCGCGATCCGCCCCTGCTCCACATGAAAATAACGGGCCTGCGGGCAAACCGCCTCGCCCAGGGTGGCGGGGTGCGTGGTAGTAATCAATACCTGTCCGCGCCGGCGGCGCAAAAAGGCGAAAAAGCTGGCTTGCCGGCGGGCGTCAAGCTCGCTGGCCAGATCGTCCAAGAGCAGCAGCGGTGGCTCGCCGAGCCGTCTTTCCAGATCGATCAACTGCGCCGCCTTGAAGGCGAGCAGGAACGAACGGTGCTGCCCTTGGGAGCCGAACAGCTTGAGCGGTCGCCCGTCGATCAGCGGTTCCGGATCGTCGCGGTGCGGACCGGCCAGCGTTTGGCCCAAATGGCGCTCGCGGGGGAGCAGTCGTGCCAGCTCGCGGCGCAATTCGCCCAATTGATCACCGGATTCCGCCGCCAATGGATAGTGCAGGGCCAACTGCTCATCGCTGTCGGCAATCTCCCGACCGATGCCGGCCAGAACCTGCTGCAATCCTGCCAAATAGTCAAGACGGTCCTGGCGAATCCGCGCCCCGCTCTCGATCAGGGCCTCGTTCCACGGTTCCAGCAGCCCAGGGGCGGTCCGCTCCTTGAGCAGCTGATTACGCTGGCGCAGGATGCGGTTGTAGGCCTGAGCCCGATCAAGATATCCAGGATCGGCTTGCAAGACCGCCCGGTCGAGCAGAGCCCGGCGGCCGGCCGGTGACCCTTTGAGCAGGATCAACTCATCCGCAGTGAACAGGACCGGCCGCAAGGTTCCAAGAAACTGGCTGAGACGCTGCACCGGTTTGCCGTCAAGTCGCGGCACCTGGCCGTGCTTCTCAAGCGTAATTTCCAGCCGGTGCTGGACGCTGCCGCTGGTCAGCCGTCCGGCAAGACGTGCCGCCGGGGCGTTTTCCTGAATCAGTTCGGCGGTCCGGGCACCGCGAAAGCTTTTGAGGTGCCCAAGCAGATAAACCGCTTCCAGCAGGTTGGTTTTGCCCTGCGCGTTGTTCCCCCAGATGATATTGAAACCCGGGCCCCAGAGTAGATCAGCTTCACTCAGATTGCGAAACTGTCTTACGGTCAGTTGCTCCAGGTTCATGACCAGTCAGCGCCCGGCAAACCGCGGGTGACTTGCGCCGTGCTTGACCATGCCGCTTGATCAGAGCCGCATCGGCATGACCACGGCCATGAAACCGTCATGCTTTTCCGGGCGCAGCATGCCGGGAGACAGTTGATCCTTGAAGATCATTCTAACCCGTATATCATCCTGGACTTGAAGAATATCAAGCAGATATCTGGCATTGAAACCGATGCTGATTTCCGGTCCCTGATATTCCAGATCAAGTTCTTCGCGGGCATCGCCCAACTCAGGGTTCGATGAGGAAACTTCCAGCATCCCCGGTTTGATCTGCATTTTCACGCCGCGTGACTTTTCGCTGGAGAGGATCAGCATGCGCCGCAGAGCATGTAGGAAGGGATCGACCGCGATCAGGGCCTCCTGATCGTTGGTTTTGGGTATGACCCTTTCGTAATCCGGGAACTCCCCATCGACCAGTCGCATGATCACGACCGTCTGGCCTTTGCTTGCAACGGCATTATTGTCATGAAAACTCAAGGTCAGGTCGCCATCCCCCTCCTCGGCCAGACGCTTCAATTCGAGTACTCCCTTGCGTGGCAGGATAAGCCCTTTTTTCAGTTCGTCCGGAACGGCTCCCTTGATCGATTTATCGATCAGCGACAGACGATGACCATCGGTAGCCACGAGGCGCAATCTGATTTCATCCTGTTCTTCGAAGGCCCGAAGGTAAATACCGTTCAGATTATACTTACTCTCGTCCTGAGACATGGCGAAGAAGGTTTTCTCGATGACTTCCTTCCACAAATCGCTGGAAAGCTTGATCCCCACATTTCGACTGGACTGCGGAAAACTGGGAAATTCGTCGGCAGCCAGTCCAACGATGTTGAAATGGGCCTTGCCGCACTTTACTTCGATCCAGCAATTCTCCTTGGCGACGAACGCTACTTCCCTGTCCGGCAGTTCCTTGATGATTTCGTAGAGTTTCTTGGCGGAAACCGTGATTTTTCCGGGTTTGGCAACATTTGCCGCATAACTGGAACGCATGCCGACTTCCAGATCGGTTGCGGTGATGTGCAGTTCGCCGTCGCCCCCTTCCAGGAGAACGTTCGCCAATACCGGAATGGTATTGCGCTTTTCAACAATCCCTTGAATGCGACCGAGACCTTTCAGAAAGGCTTCCTTTTCGATGGTAAAATTCATGATCGGCTCCTGTCGGGTATGCTTGCGCCCTTCTATGGTTTTTGTTTATTAAATCAAAGATAGTCGTAATAGTAATGCCTGTGAATTCGTGGATAAGTCTTTCTTCTTTTATATTTTCAACAGGTTGAACTGTTAATGGACTCGCCTCGCAGCCGCGGGAAAAACTGTTGGTGAGCCGAACTTTGGGTTACTCACAGTTCAATCCGCAGGCTTATCTGCAACTTTTTAACAGCATTGTCCACTTGGTCAGGAGGTTAGGGAATTTTTCAGAGTTTCCACCGTCTGACGCAGTTGGTAATTCTCTTCCATCATCTTCTCGACCTTGCGGATGGCATGGATGATGGTCGAGTGATCCTTGCCGCCGAAACGCTCGCCGATTTCCGGATAGGATGCCGAGGTGAGTTGCCGGGCAAGGTACATGGCAACCTGACGGGGCAATACCACGGCTTTGAGACGTTTCGGCGATTTAAGTTCTGTAACCTTGATGTTGAAATGGGCTCCTACCTTTTTGATGATTTCCTCCACCGACAGTTCACGGCTGCGCTCGACCAGAATATCCTTGAGCACCTTCCGGGCGGTTTCGAGATCCATAGGTGTGGAGGTTAGACTGGAATAGGCGCTGAGGCGAACGAGGTAACCTTCCAGGTCGCGCACATTGCTGGAGGAAGCATTGGCTAGAAACTGGAATACTTCTTCTGGGACGTAAATTTTATTCTTCTCCGCCTTCATTTTCAGGATCGCCTGCTTGGTCTCCACGTCGGGAGGTTGGATATCGGCGATCAGACCCCACTCGAACCGCGACCGCAGACGTTCTTCCAAACCAGGAATATCTTTGGGAAACTTGTCGGAGGTAACAACGATTTGTTTGTGAGACTCGTAGAGAGTGTTGAAGGTATGAAAAAATTCTTCCTGGGTTCGCTCTTTGCCGGCGATGAATTGAATATCATCGATCAGCAGAATATCCATGGAGCGGAATTTCTTGTGAAACTCATCCATGCGGTTGTATCGTATTGAGTTGATCAGTTCGTTGGTGAATTTTTCCGATGTGTAGTAGCAGATCCGCGTGTTTGGCGATTTTTTTAGGATGGCATTGCCGATGGCGTTGATCAGGTGGGTTTTGCCGAGTCCCACCCCGCCGTAAATGAACAACGGATTATAGGTTGTTGCGGGGTTGTTGGCGACCGCCATGGCAGCGGCAAAGGCAAACTGGTTGGATGAGCCGGCAACGAACTCGTCGAAGGTATATTTGCGGTTGAGATTGATATCGGCCTGACCCTCGCTTTGCAGAATGACCTCGCTTTGTCGTGTCGAGACATCCTTGCCGGCAGGACGGGTACGTTGATCGGAACGGGATTTTTCTTTATCCTGACCAGCAACGTCGATCTGCAGGCGATAGGAAACGGCGGACAATTCGGAAAGAACCTGTTGGATCAGTTTGGCGTAATTGTCCCTGACCCAATCCAGGACAAAACGGTTCGGTACTTCAAGCACCACCAGGTCTCGATCAATACGCACCAGACGCAGCGGCTTGATCCAGGTGGCAAAATATTGCGGATTGAGACTCGCTTCCAGTTGAACGAGTGCGTCCTGCCAGAGTTTGCTCATATCTGTATAGACTAGGCTTTCCCGCCGCCGGCGGTCCCGGGGGCGAGCCACTTATCCACAATCTTACAAACAGCTGTGGATAAGACCAAAAACACAATTTTTTCAGGGAGTTTCACTCAGAAGCAGCGCCTGCGCCAACCGCTACAAGCTAACAAATGAACCAGCTGAATTGCAAGGGAAAACTGAGCCGACAGTAAGGGGCGGAAATCGCGCAAGTTTTTCTTCCCTTGACTTGCTGGCAAATTCATGCTTAACAATGCCCTTTGCAAAAAACCGGACAAACCATAGCAGGAGTGAATAATCGCCATGAGCAAAAGGACTTATCAGCCGAGCAAGATTCGTCGTAAACGTACCCACGGCTTCCGGGTGCGGATGCGCACCAAGGACGGTGTCAACGTTCTCCGTCGTCGTCGTGCCAAAGGGCGCAAGCGGTTGGTGGTGACCATCCCGACAAAGTGATCCTCCTCCATGGATGCCCGACCTGATCAGGGCTTCCCGTCAAGTTGCCGCCTGCGGACTTCCCGAGAGTACACACAAGTCTGGCGGCAGGGGCGACGTTGCCATACCGCGCAGCTTACGGTGATAGCAGGTTTAACCCCTGCCGGAACACGTCTGGGGATCAGCGTCGGCCGCAAGGTTGGCAACGCGGTTTGCCGTAACCGTATAAAGCGTTGGATTCGCGAATATTTCCGGATTCACCGGGCGCTGATCGCTACCGGAACGGATATTTCCGTCATCGTCAAGCCCGGTGCCGCACAACTTGACCATGCCACCATCGACGGGCAGTTCGAAGAGGCTTTACGGCGCCTCCGGGTGAACGGCAATGGTTGAAAAAGCGGTTCTCGCGGCGATCGCCGTTTATCGGTCGGTTCTCTCACCCCTCAAGCCGCCAACCTGCCGGTTTCACCCCTCCTGTTCAGCATATGCCCGTGATGCGATCCTGCGCTACGGCCTGGGACGGGGTTGTTGGCTTGCGATGAAGCGCCTGGCCCGTTGTCATCCCTGGCATGCGGGCGGTTATGATCCGGTCAAGTGACGGGCCTGCCCGTTCGGAGAGATGATCAATATGAATAAAGAAAATCGTAATTTAATCCTGGCGCTGGTGCTGATGACGGCGGTCTGGTTCGGCTTTAGCTAACTCTTTCCCGCCAAGTCGAACCACCCGCCGCCCGAGACCCCGG
>VEPG01000027.1 GCA_012026975.1 Desulfuromonas sp.
GCCCCCGGGTTGGCGGGGTGGTTCAGGGGGTCCGGAACGTTCGGGATTTTGACCGCCGGTTTGGCCGGAGCAGGGGGTGCGGCCGGAACCGCCGGGGCTGCAATGGGGGCCGCTGCAGGCTTGGCGGCCTCGACGGGTTTGGTGGATTCCGGGGGTGCCGGGGGTGGTTGCGGCGCTGGTGTCGGCTGGACGGCCGGGGAGGCAGTTGGAGCCGGAGCGGTCGGTTGTGGAGCAGATGCCTCGGCAGGCGGTTTTGCCTCTGGTTTTGGCTGGGCCGGGGGAGAAGGCTGATTCTGACCGCAACCGACAAGCACCAGACCTGTCAGGGTCAAGGCAATGAAAAGCATCCGCATCATGGCGACCTCCTTGGGAGCGTGAGTTATTCAGGCCCAAGTTTAACAGGTCGCCCGATGCCGGCAACTGCTGCCTTTGTCTTATTTGCCGATGTCCCCCCGCGGGACGAAGACCATGGCCGCTGAATTCATGCAGTAGCGCAATCCGGTCGGCGGCGGCCCGTCCGGGAAAACGTGGCCGAGATGGCCGTCGCAGCGGCTGCACAGGACTTCGGTGCGGGTCATGAAGAAACCGCGATCTTCGGCCGTGGCGACGTTCTCGGCGGCGACCGGCTCGGTGTAGCTCGGCCAGCCGGTCCCCGATTCGAATTTGGCGCGGGAATCGAAAAGATCCTGGCCGCAGCAGACACAGCGGTAGATGCCGTCGTCGTGGTTATTCCAGTCCTTGCCGGTAAACGCGCGTTCGGTTCCCTTTTCCCGGGTGACATGGTATTGCTCCGGTGTCAGCAGCCGGCGCCACTCATCGGCGGGTTTTACGACCTTCTCGGTCATGATGTAGCCTCCCTTGGCAACGGACCAGACACGCAGTGAATCACGGTGGCTGTTCAGGGGCGCCGCCCACAGGCAGGAAGGTTTGCCGACGGCCAGCAGGGCGGCGGTTGCCAGCGACAGCTTGAGAGCAGTTCTCCTTTGCATGGCACGCTCCTTCGGCTTTTGATTTATCCTATCACACCCGTACCGGGCCGGTCGCGGGCGGGCGGCCCGGAACTTGCTTTTCGCCTGATTTACGATAACTTTTATCTTATTAACGAGCATCCAAGGGAGTACTCATGCCGCTGTTCATCTGGAAGCCGAGTTACGAAATGGGGGTTCCGGAGATCGACCTTGAACACCGTCAACTGGTTGGTACGATCAACGAACTCTTCGAGGCGATGAAAACCGGGCAGGGTCGCGAGATCATGGACCAGATCCTCGATCGACTGATCGACTATGCCGAGAAACACTTCGACAATGAAGAGAGTTTCATGCGGGCTGCCAACTATCCCGGCATGCCCAGCCATGAGCAGGAGCATCAACGGTTTCGCGCTCACGTCCTGGAAATGGATATGAGCCGTCGCGCCGGCAAGTTCCCTCCGTCCATCGAGTTGCTTACCTATCTCAGTGACTGGCTGCGCGAGCATGTCACGACGGCTGACAAAGAGATGGGCAGGCATCTGAAGAAACCCCAGTACTGACACCGACAACACCGAGGGATTATCTTGGCCAGACCCTGGGTTACCATTGACGCTGCTGCGACCAGCGACGGCCGGCTCGAACTGCGCCGGCGCGGCGAGCGCGATTTCCTGATTACCCTGGATGGGCTGGTGCTGATGAACAGCGTGGCCAACCGCTCGGAAATTGTCCTCGGCCAACGTGGCTGCAGTCACCTGCGAAACCGGCCCGCCGCACGGGTGCTGGTCGGCGGGCTGGGAATGGGGTGCACGCTCCGGGCGGTGCTCGACACGCTGCCGGCGGATGCCGAAGTGGTGGTGGCCGAACTCAATCCGGTCGTCCTCGCCTGGTGCTGCGGGCCACTGGCCGGGCTGACCGGCGGCGCCGCGACCGATCCCCGGGTCAGCATCGAAATCGTCGATGTGGCTGAGCGGGTCCATGCCGCCGCCAACGACGAGCACGACAGGTTTGCCGCGATCATCTTCGATCTCTACCGGGGCCCGCATTTCCGTACCGACCGGCAGAACGATCCGCTCTACGGCAGCCGGGCCATTGCCCGGGTCCGCCAGGCGCTCACCCCCGACGGCGTGTTTGCCGTCTGGGGGGAGAACCACGATGAAGGTTTTGCCCGTCGCCTGGAAGCGGGCGGTTTTGCCGTGACGACCGAACGTCCCGGCCGCGGCGGGCTGCGCCATGTGGTCTTCATCGCCCGGCGGCGGCACTAGTCGCAGCTTTGTCGCGGAACGGCGGCACAAATCGTTCATCCAATTCCCGCGGGAATGTGATCACGATGGCTATCGTCCAGGTTGAATCCCTCCGCAAATGTTATGGCAGCCTGACGGCGGTCGACGGCATTTCCTTTGCCGTGCGCAAGGGGGAGTGCTTCGGTCTGCTCGGTCCGAACGGCGCAGGGAAGACCACCACCATCCGCATGCTTTACGGCTACACGCCGCGCCATGCCGGACGCCTGGAGCTGTTCGGCCTCGATATCGACCGTGATTTGCGCGAGATCAAGCGGCGCATCGGCATCTGCCAGCAGGAGGACTCCCTCGATCCCGACCTGAACGTGCGCGAGAACCTGGTCGGCTTCGCCCGCTATTTTTCCATCCCCCGTCACGCAGCGGAACAACGCGCCGACGAACTGCTGCACTTCTTCGCCCTGCATAGCCGCGCCGGAGACAAGATCGCCACCCTCTCCGGCGGCTTGAAGCGTCGGCTGATGCTGGCCAGGGCTTTGGTCAACACCCCCGATCTGCTGATTCTCGACGAGCCGACCACCGGTCTCGATCCGCAGAGCCGCCAGCTGTTGTGGGAAAAGCTCGCCGACCTGAAGGAAGCGGGGCTGACCATTCTGCTCACCACCCACTACATGGAGGAGGCGGCCCGTCTGTGCGACCGGCTGGTGATCATCGATCATGGCCGGATCCTGGTGGAGGGGGCGCCGGCGGCGCTGGTGCGCGAGCAGGTCGGCCGGTCGGTGCTGGAGATCGCCGACCCCGACCGTTCCGTGCAGGAGTTCCTGGCCCATGAAGGGAGCCGGTTCGAGGATCTGGGGCGGCGCCTGCTGGTCCATCTCGATGACGGCGACGAACTTTTTCTCAAGCTGACCCGCGAGGTGCGCGCCGAAGGGTGTACCCTGCGCCCGGCGACGCTGGAAGACCTCTTCCTCAAACTGACCGGGCGGGAGCTGCGCGAATGAAGTGGCCGCGTCCCGCCGAGATCAGCTGCCGCACCCTGCGCGTGTGGCAGCGCAACTACGGGGTCTACCGGAAAACCTGGAAGATCTCCTTCATCCCGCCGCTGCTGGAGCCGCTCCTGTACATCGCTGCCTTCAGCCTGGGTCTGGCGATCATGGTCGGCGACCTTGATATCGGCGGCCGCACCGTCTCCTACACGACGTTCATCGCCCCGGCGCTGGTAGCAGTGGCGATCATGTACAACGCCTTTTTCGAGACGACCTACAACAGCTTTGTCCGCATGTACTACCAGAAAACCTTCGACGCCCTGCTGGCCACGCCGCTCAACCTCGAGGAGATCATCCTCGGCGAAATACTCTGGGCGGCGACCAAGGCGGTGATCGCCACGGCGCTGATGGGGACGGTCATCGCCCTGTGCGGGCTATTCGCCTTCCCCGGCGCCCTTTTACTGCTGCCACTGGCGCTGCTCGGCGGCCTGCTCTTCGCCGCGCTGGGGATGATCTGCACCGCGTTGTCGCCGGGGATCGAAACCTTCAACCTGCCGGTCTTCCTCTTCATCACCCCGATGTTCCTGTTCAGCGGCACCTTCTTTCCGCTGCAAAATCTCCCGGTATGGGCGCAAGGGGTGGCGCAGGCGCTGCCGCTCACCCATCTGGTCGCTCTGGTGCGCGGCTGCAGCCTGCACCTGTGGTCGGCTGGACTGTGGCTGAGCCTGCTCTACCTGCTGGCGGCCACCCTGATCTTCCTGCCGATCGCCATCGCCCTGATGGTCAGACGGATTGTGCGCTGAGCGATTTTCGCATAAGCTGTCGCCATAAAAGTTGTTGGCGCCCCGCCAATTTCAAGTGACGCAAGGATCTTCTGATGATTATCGGTTTCGCCGGCAAGGCCGCTTCGGGGAAGACCACTGCCGCCAGGCATCTGCAATCGCGCCTCTCCGGAGAGGCGCGCATCGTGCCGATGGCCATGGTGCTGCGCGATGAGGTCGAAGGCTTCCTGCGCACGGTCGGCGCCGATTCATTTGTTCCCCTGGTTCATGGTTCACAGGAGGACAAGGTCCGGTTTTTCCATATCGAGGCAGCCCGGGCACAGGCCGCCTGCAGGGCGTGGGCGCATTACGTGGAAGAGCATCATGACATCCAGGATCGGCCGGGAATGACCACCGTGACCGTGCGCCGCCTCCTGCAGTGGTGGGGGACCGAATACCGTCGGGCTCAGGATCCGGACTACTGGACCAAAGCCTGGGGACGCAAGGTTGAACAGTACGATCTGACGCGGACTCACATCCTGGTCGACGATGTGCGCTTCATGAACGAGCTCGAGGTTGTCCGGGCACATGGCGGGCTGATCGTCAAGATCGAGCGCCCCGGCTTTGCCGGCGCCAACAACCACAGCAGCGAAACGTCACTGGATGACTACCATGGCTGGAACGCCGTCGTGATCAACGATGGGACATTGGATGAGTTCCTGGAGAAAATCGGGTCGCTCGACAAGGCTTTGAGAACATGACCGGATCGGTATCAGGCAAAACTGCGCCGCGAAGAGAATTGACCATCCCGGGAGTCGCCAGGCTCCTGCGTCGTCAGGGGCTGATCGACGACGCTCAGTTGCAACTGATCATCGAGCGCGGCGAAAGCCAGGCCGCCCATCTGCGCAGCCACCAGCAGACCGGATCGACGCGGCGACTGCTGCGCACGGTCGAAACCATCTCCCCGGCCGAAGTGATCTGTTCCTTCAACCTGACCACCCCGGAGAGCAGCCGGGTTCTGACCGAGGATGTCATTACCGAGGTCATCGCCAGCGCGGTCGGTATGGAGTTTTACAAGATCGACCCACTGCGGCTCAATCTCGACTTGATCACCTCACACATTTCCCGGGCCTTTGCCCAGAAGAATCTGATGCTGCCGGTGGCCGTGAGCGAGGGCAATCTCATCGTCGCGGTGGCCGATCCCTTCAACACCCAGGGCCTGGACGATTTGCGGCGCATCCGCAACCTGCAGGTCAAGCCGGTCCTCGCCTCGCGCACCGATATCGTCAAGGCCCTCGGAGAGTTTTTCGGTTTCCGGGCTTCGGTCCAGGCCGCCGAATCGGAGATGGGCAAGGGGACCGATCTCTCCAATCTCGAACAGTACTTCCAGATGAAGGGGCAGCACGAGATCGAGAGCAGTGACAAGCACATCGTGTCCGCGGTCGAATACCTGCTCCGCTACGCCTTCGACCAGCGCGCCAGCGATATTCACATCGAGCCGAAACGCCAGAAATCCCTGGTCAGACTGCGGGTCGACGGCATCTTGCACAACCTGCATACCATCCCGAAAAATCTTCATCCGCCGATCGTCTCACGCATCAAGCTGCTGGCGCGCCTCGATCTGGCGGAGAAGCGCCGGCCCCAGGACGGGCGCATCAAGACCCAGCATCAGGGGAAGGAGATCGAGCTGCGCGTGTCGACCCTGCCGGTCGCTTTCGGCGAGAAGGTGGTGATCCGCATCTTCGACCCGGAACTGCTGATGCAGGATCTCGACCGGCTCGGCTTCTACCCGCGCGAGTACCAGCTGTACTTTTCGTTCATCCGCAAACCGAACGGCATCATCCTGGTCACCGGCCCGACCGGGAGCGGCAAGACCACCACCCTCTATTCGTCTCTGCGCATGCTGGCCTCGCCGGAAGTGAACATTGTCACCGTCGAGGATCCGATCGAGATGGTGATGGAGGAGTTCAACCAGGTGGGGGTGCAGACGGCCATCGACGTGACTTTCGCCACGGTGCTGCGCAACATCCTGCGCCAGGACCCGGACATCATCATGATCGGCGAGATCCGCGACCGGGAGACCGCGGAAATCGCCGTGCAGGCCGCCCTGACCGGGCATCTGGTCCTCTCCACCCTGCATACCAACGACGCCCCTTCCTCGGTGGTCAGGCTCCTCGACCTTGGCGTGCCGGCGTTCCTGATCGCCTCCACGGTGATCGGCATCAATGCCCAGCGCCTGCTGCGGACCATCTGCGGCAATTGCAAGCGCGAGCGGCAGCTGACCGCCCAGGAGATCGCCTACCTGCAGCTGCCGGAGAGCGAGTACCAGGTCTGGGAAGGGGAGGGGTGCGGCGAATGCCGCGGCACCGGCTACAAGGGGCGCACCGGGATCTACGAAATGATGGACTTCACCGACCGGATCAAGGCGGTCGTGTCCAGCGGCGCCAGCCTCGACACGCTTGCCGAGGCGGCACGTGCCGACGGGCTGCTTTCCCTGCGCGAGGTGGCCATTCGCAAGATGCTGGAAGGGGTCACCACCTTCGAGGAAGTGGTGTCGGTCACCGGGTGAGCCGTTCGCTACCCTTCTTCCGCGCCGAAGGGTGGCAGCTCCGTGAGTAGTTTCGGTCGCGCTGTCACGTAGTCCGGCAGGCGCAGCAGTCTGGTGCCGATCGGCGGGGACAATTCGGTGTAGACGTCAAACGGCCTGTGGATGTACGCCTTGGAAAGGTGCATCGGCAACAGGACCTTGGGACGAAGATCCGCCGCCAGGCGGTTGACGTCGCTGCTGCACAGGTGACGGGAGTTGCGTGCCTTGGCTTCGTCGGCGGCGAGGAACGTGCATTCGCAGCAGAGCAGGCTGACTTCCGTCATCATTTCCCGCAGTATCTCACAATTGGCGGTGGTGAAGCCGATATCGGTGACGTAGCCGATGCCGGCCGCCGGCCTGACGGCGCGCAGCCGGCGGTAGAGTGCGGCATCGTCGGCAACGGTAGCGGCCTCCGGCCCGTTTGCGGTGACGCACAGCACGTCGAGAGGCTGTCCCCCGAGCCCACCCCCTTTCCAGCGCCCCTTCAATTGACGCAGCCATGGTCCGGGGTGCAGCCCCTCCGCAGTGAGCCTGGACGGGTCGATGGAGAAGATCTCCTGCTCGGTGAGCCGAAAGGCGAGGACCGGCAGGCCGTGGTCGCAAAGCTGTGCGGCAACCGTGACGTGTTCGTTGGCATAAATCTCCGCTCCACACCTCGGCTCGTTGCCGATCCTCTCTTCCCGAAAACCCCGCGCTCCGGCGAACCGGTAGCGTTCGATCCATTCTTTGTGCACCTCGTGCACAAAAATTGTGCGCCACCACTCTTCAGCCAGGTTCCAGTCGTAGCTCCCCAGCTTGTGTGCAACCCGTGTGGCGATTCCCGGCGGTCCGAACAGATCGAGGGGACGCGGTGAGACGTGAGTGTGGCGCACCACGTGATCGAACCCCATGAAATGGTCCATGTGGGCGTGGGTGACGAAGACCGCGTCAATCGAGCGCAGCGTGCGCTTGGCCAGATGCTGCAACTGTCCGCAGTCGAACAGCAGGCTGCGGCCGGTGGGGCGAATGCGCACCAGCAGCAGCGGGTCATCGAGCAGCCCCGAACAGAGATACGGTTCGACGGTATGGAAAAGGCGCAGGGCTGTCATTTGCTCCGGACGTTCATTGGCCTGTTTGTTGCTTGGTTTTGTGCGGTCGAAATGTGTGTATTGTTTACAAAATTTATCTTTTATGGGCAGCGTTTCTTGACAGCGAAGATTGTAAAGTCGTATTATTTCAATATTACTTAAAACTTTCCCATGTTTTGTCGGAAAATATTTATTATCGATAAAATTATTACAAATAGTGGGTCTGTTTTGAAGTCTGGTTGTTGTCCGAGAGGAGTTCGCCCTTGAAAAACACCAAAATGACTCTTTCCGCGCGAACGATGAATCTCGATTTCGTTCGCAAGGTGGAGCATCTCTCCGGCAGTTCGGTGCGCCGCTGCTTCCAGTGCGGCAAGTGCTCTGCCGGCTGCCCGATGCGTTCGTTCATGGAGCATCCGCCCAACCGCGTCGTCCGCCTGCTGCAGCTTGGCCAGTATGAGCGGGTGCTGGCCGGCCGCTCCATCTGGTACTGTGCCTCCTGCGAAACCTGCTCGACGCGCTGCCCGAACAAGGTTGATCTGGCGGCCATCATGGATGCCCTGCGCAAATGTTCGTGGGACGCCCAGGGTCCGTCGAAGGAGAGCTTCGTGCAGTTGGCCAACCGCATCTTCATCGAGAATGTACGCACCTACGGGCGGCAGTACGAGATGCGCCTGGCGGCGGTGTTCAACGTCAAGTCCGGCCAGTTCCTCAAGGATATCATGCTTGGGCCATCCCTGCTGGCGAAGGGGAAACTGAAAATGTTCCACCAGAAGAACCGCAACATCAATGAGATCGAAAAGATCTTCGCCCGGATCGAGACACTGCGCAAAAAAGGAGAGGCCCTGTGACCCCTCACAAGCATGTGCTCGACTATTCCTACTATCCCGGCTGTTCGCTGCACGCCTCGGCCAAGGAGTACGACGAGTCGACCCAGCGGCTGTTCCGCGCCCTCGATATCGGTCTGCGGGAAGTCCCCGACTGGTTCTGCTGCGGCGCCACCCCGGCGCACAATGTCGACGAACTGCTGTCGCTTTCCCTTTGCGCCAAGAATCTGGAGCTGGCCAGCGGGGTTGAAGGCGATCTGGCGGTGGCCTGTGCCGCCTGCTTTTCGCGGCTGAAAACCACCCAGCACAAGCTGGCCGTCGATCCGGAAAAACGTCGGCAGGTGGAGTTTGCCATCGATGCGCCGGTGCCGGAAGGGAAGCGGGTCAAACACCTGCTCGAAATCCTGGCCCGCGATTTCGGACTGGAGCGTCTGGCGGCCGCGGTAAAGAAGCCGCTGCATGACCTGAAGGTGGCCTGCTACTACGGCTGCCTGCTGACCAGGCCGCCGGAAGTCCCCGAACTGGACTGTGTCGAAGCGCCGACCATCATGGAAAAGGTTGTCGAAGCCGTCGGGGCGCAGACTGTCAGTTGGAGCCACCGGCTCGAATGCTGCGGGGCCAACTTCACCCTGTCGCGCCCCGGTGTGGTCCTCAAGCTGTCCGGCGACATCCTGGCCTCGGCCCGCGATGCCGGCGCTGACTGCGTCATGGTTGCCTGCCCCCTGTGCCACGGCAACCTCGACATTCGCCAGCAGGGGATCGAAGAGGCGAGTGGCGAGCATTTCGGTCTACCGGTCTTCTATATGACCCAGCTGCTGGGGCTGGCGGTGGGGGTGAGACCATCGAAGCTCGGCCTGGACAGCATGATCGTCAACCCCGAACCGCTGCTGAAGAAGAAGGGTTTGGTTTAAATGTCCCGTATCGGTGTTTTTGTCTGTCACTGCGGAGAGAATATCTCCCGCACCGTCGATGTGGAAAAGGTTGCCGAGGCCTCGCGACAGCTGCTCGGCGTGGCCCATGCCTGCGACTACAAGTACATGTGCTCTGACCCGGGGCAGGCGCTGCTGAAGAAGGCGGTTGCGGAACATCGCCTGGATGGCGTGGTAGTGGCCGCCTGCAGCCCGCGCATGCATGAAAAGACCTTCCGCAAGGCCGCCGAGCAGGCCGGGCTCAATCCGTTCCTCTGCGAGATGGCCAACATCCGCGAGCACTGCTCGTGGGTGCACGAGGACCGCGACGAGGCGACGGCCAAGGCGATCGACATCGTGCACATGCTGGTCGAGCGGGTAAAGCGCAACCGCAAGCTGCAGCCGATCAGCGTGCCGGTCACCAAGACGGCGCTGGTCATCGGCGGCGGCATCGCCGGGATCCAGGCCGCCCTCGATATCGCCGACTGCGGCCACCGGGTCGTCTTGGTCGAACGCGAGCCGTCGATCGGCGGGCACATGGCCCAACTCTCCGAAACCTTCCCGACCCTCGACTGCTCGCAGTGCATCATGACGCCGAAGATGGTCGACGTCGCCAACCACCCGAACATCACTCTCCATACTTACAGTGAAATCGAAGAAGTCGATGGCTATATCGGCAATTTCCAAGTAAAAATTCGCAAAAAGGCCCGTTCGGTGGACATGGCCAAATGTACCGGCTGCGGCGTGTGCATGGCCAAGTGCCCGCAGAAGAAGATCCCCAACAGCTTCGATCGGGAATTGGGGATGCGACCGGCCATCTACGTGCCGTTCCCTCAGGCGGTGCCCAATGTGCCGGTCATCGATCGTGACAACTGTACCTGGTTCAAAACCGGCAAGTGTGGCGTCTGCCAGAAGGTCTGCGGTCCGGGGGCGGTTGACTACGCCCAGGAAGACCAGGTCATCGTCGAGCAGGTCGGAGCCGTCGTGGTGGCGACCGGCTTCAAACTCTACGACATCGGCGAAAAGCCGAAAGGCTCGCCGATCAAAGGCTACGGTGAATTCGGCCACGGCAAGCTTCCCGACGTTATCGACGGTATGACTTTCGAACGGCTGGCCTCGGCTTCCGGCCCCACCGGCGGCAAGATCGTGCGCCCCTCCGACGGCAAGGAGCCGAAGCAGGTGGTTTTCGTTCAGTGCGTCGGCTCGCGGGCCCGTGAGAAGGGGATCTCCTATTGCTCGAAGATCTGCTGCATGTACACCGCCAAGCACACCATGCTCTACAAGCACAAGGTGCACGACGGTCAGGCCTACGTCTTCTTCATGGATGCCCGCACTCCCGGCAAGGGCTACGACGAGTTCTGGCGGCGCTCCATCGAGAACGAGGAGGCGGTCTACATCCGCGGCATGGTCTCGCGCCTCTACCAGAAGGACGACAAGGTGGTGGTGATGGGGAGCGACATCGCCGTCGGCATTCAGGTGGAGATCGAAGCCGACCTGGTGGTGCTGGCCACGGCGGTCCAGCCCCGCGAAGGGGCCGACCTGCTGGCCCAGAAGCTCGGTATCTCCTACGATCAGTACAATTTCTATTCAGAGGCCCACGCCAAGCTGCGCCCGGTGGAATGCGCCACCGCGGGGGTCTACCTGGCCGGTGCCTGCCAGGGGCCGAAGGACATCCCCGACACCGTCAGTCAGGCTTCGGCGGCGGCCGCCAAGGTGATGACCCTGTTTGCGAAAGATCAACTGGAGCGCGAACCGATCGTAGCGCGGGTCAACGAGCGGTTCTGCGTCGGCTGCTTCGCCTGCAAGAAGGTCTGCGCCTACGGGGCCATCGAGGAGAAGGAAATCCGTGATCGCCAGGGGAACCTGCTCAAGGTGGTTGCCTACGTCAACCCCGGGGTGTGCGGCGGCTGCGGCACCTGCCAGGCGACCTGCCCGTCGAAGTCGGTGGAGCTGGATGGGTACACCGACGAACAGATTCTGGCAATGATTGAAACTTTATAGGATCAAGACCTTTCACCGCAAAGAACGCAGAGGAAAACCAAGGTTTTAGGATTAAATCCAGGAAAGAGGATTTAGCTTTTCTCTGCGCTCTCTGCGGTAAGTCAGATTTTGCGTTTATTGAGGATACTTCATGCACGCTGAAAAACAGCACCACGACTTTGAACCGAAACTCGTCGCTTTCGTCTGCACCTGGTGCACCTATGCCGGGGCCGATCTGGCGGGGACGAGCCGGATGCACTACCCGAGCAACGTGCGGGTGGTGAAGTTCCCCTGCACCGGACGGATCGACCCGGTCTTCATCCTGCGCGCCTTCCAGAAGGGCGCCGACGGGGTGCTGGTCTCCGGCTGCCATCCGGGCGACTGCCACTACATGGCCGGCAACTTTCACGCCCGTCGCCGCTTCGCCGCCTTTCGCCAGCTGCTCGACTTCGTCGGTGTCGATCTCAACCGCCTGCAGTTCTCCTGGGTCTCGGCCGCGGAAGGGGGGAAATGGGTGGACGTGGTCTCGGAACTGACCGAAAGGGTGCGGGAACTGGGGCCGATGCGCGAGTTCCGCGAACTCGATGCGGAAGAACACTGGTCGGCGCAGTTGAACGAGCCGGAACTGAAAGAGGCATATCACACAATCTGAACGTAGGGGCGCACTGCCGTGCGCCCTGGGCGTATCGCGATACGCCCCTACAAAGGCAAAATCATATGACTGAGAATAATGTGACCACCCCCATCATCGATCCGGCCTGCTACGCGGCGGCGACCGCGGCGATCCGCGCCGAGGCTTTGCGCCTGCTGGAAGCCGGTGAGGTGACGGCGGTGGTCGGCTACCGTGCCGGCCGACGTGCCGGCACCGCCATGCCCGAGGTGGCGGTTACGGCGGAGACCGCGGCGCAGCTGATCTTTTCCCCAGGCTGCCAGAACAACCTGGCGCTCTTTCTCTCCAAGGCCAAGCGCGACGCGCTGCCGAAGGGGAAGGTGGCGATCGTGGTCAAGGGGTGCGATCTGCGCGCCCTGGCCGGACTGATCGGCGAATCGCAGCTCAAGCGCGAGGAGGTGCACGTCATCGGCGTCGCCTGCCCGGGCGTCTACGGTGCGCCCGCCGACACCTCGAAGCCGTTGAGCGTCGAATCGATTGCCCGCAAGTGCCGCGAGTGCAAAGTCCATCTCCCCGAGGGGGTCGATCTGGTCGCCGGCACCCTGCCGCCTCTGCCGGATCTTTCGCCTCTGGAGGCCGAGGAGCTGGCCCGTCTGGAGGCAATGACGCCCCAGCAGCGCTGGGCGTTCTGGACCGAGCAGTTTTCGCGCTGCATCCGTTGCCTGGCCTGCCGCCAGGTCTGCCCGTTCTGCTTCTGCACCCAGTGCCTGTGCGACCGCAACCGCCCGCAGGCAGTCGATACCTCCCCGCGTCCCGCCGGCAACACTGCCTGGCACATCGTCCGGGCGATGCACCTGGCCGGACGCTGCTCCGGTTGCGCCGAGTGCGAGCGGGTCTGCCCGATGGACATCCCCCTCAATCTGCTCAATCGCAAGATGGCCAAGGAGCTGTTCGAACTGTACGGTTTCGAGGTGGAAATGCAGCCGCAGGAGCAGACGCCGTTGACTTCGTACCGCGACAACGATGACCAGAGTTTCATCAAGTGACTTCAGAAGGTCACGAGGATAACCATTGATGGCAAAAACACTTTCTCTTGAAAATCTTTACCGCCTCGTCGACACCCTGCTGGCCGAAGGGGTACGCGTGGTCGGCCCGAAACGCACCGGGACCCTGACCGTCTACGCGCCGCTGGCGAAGGGGGAGGAACTCGATTTCGAGCAACTGCCGCGGCGTTCGGCCAAGGAAGCCTTCTTCCCGCCGTGCGAGACGATCCTCTCTTTCGAAAATCGTGACGGCAGGACCACGGTGAGCGATCCCGACCTCGGCCACCTCCCCGAGACGGTGCTGATCGGCGTTCGCCCGTGCGATGCGGCGGCGCCGGGAATCCTCGACGCGGTCTTCTCCTGGGACTACGACGATCCCTTCTACCTGGAGCGGCGCAAGCGCACGACCATCATCGGTCTGGCCTGCTC
>VEPG01000018.1:0-8504 GCA_012026975.1 Desulfuromonas sp.
GTCTATACGGGGCCTGGTCTGCGGAAGGCGATCACAGGTCGTGCGCAGAATCAGACTTATTACTACCGAGTGAAGGCAGTCAAGCCCGGAGTGCGGGACAGCGTCTGGCGATTGACGCCGCAAGGGTGCGCGGTGCCGGGCATGACCATGGTGGCCAAGCCAGCAAGCATTACGGTGCCGGTCTCGGATGCCGACGGTGTCTTTACCGTGAACTGGGGGATATCCGTCACGGCAAGCATCACCTATGTGCTGGAAGAAGCGGTTGACCCTCTGTTCAAGGCTGGTTTGCGGGTCGTCTACTGTGGGACTGCGTTGAGTACGGAAATTGCGGGTCGTATACAAAACCGAACCTATTACTACCGGGTGAAGGCAATCAAGCCGGGATTAATAGACAGTGTCTGGCGGGTTGCGGGCCAAGGCTGCGCGGTACCTGGTACAACCAGAGTAATCAGCCCAGCAGGTATTGAGGTGCCGGTGGCGGATACCGATGGTTCCTATACGGTGAACTGGGCGGCAACGGCTACGGCAGGTGCCACCTATGTGCTTGAGGAAGCGACCAATCCGGTATTCAACGCGTCTTTGCAGATCGTCTACAGCGGGGCGGCTTTGAGTAAATCGATTACCGGTCGCGTGCAAAACCAGACTTATTACTACCGGGTGAAGGCGATCAAACCCGGAGTGAAGGACAGCAATTGGCTGGTGGCGACGAATGGGTGCGCAGTGCCGGGGAGCGTGGCGGTTGTGGCGCCGGCAACCCTGGCTGTGCCAGCGAACGATGTGAACGGCACATACGTGGTTTCCTGGGACGCATCATCCACCCCTTCAGTGAGCTACCGACTGGAGGAGGCGACCAACGATACGTTCACACAGGAGTTGCGGACGGTGTACTTCGGGGCGGAGAAAGCTGCCGTTATCACTGGCCGAACCTTTGGCAAGACCTACTATTACAGGGTACGGGCACAACGGCCAGGGTATCGGGACAGCAACTGGCGCCAGGCGGCAATGGGAGTTGCCATTGTTCTGCCGCCCGGCCCCGCCGCGACGGATTACTTCCCCAACGCCACGGGTGACACCTGGTTCTATACCCTGTTGGAGATGGAAGATGGAGGTGTGCCGGTTACCGACCTGAGCCGGCTTTCGGTAGCCGGTACCAGAATCGTTCTTGGGCAGGTTGCTTCCGTATTTCAGGAGCGGGCGCACTCCGACAACCGGTTAATCGAATATTACTTTTCAAAGGATCAGAGCGGTGTGATGAATCTCGGCAATAACGATCCCGAAGATACTCTGTCACCTCAATTGATACCCTATCGGGAGTTGGTCTTCCCGCTTCAGGTCGGACTGATTACCCAGTTTACCAAGTCAGGTCTCGATTATGGCAGCGACCTTGACGGCGACACCCTGAACGAGCGGATTAATCTAACGCTGCAGTCGAGTATCACCGGGGTTGAGCCAGTGCAGGTGCCGGCAGGTTCCTTCCCGAATGCCGGCAAACGCCTGACCGTGATCGATGGTGAGGTCATTCTGTCATATTCGGGTTTTACAATTCCCTTTTCTGGCAGTGATGAAACCTGGTCCGTCGCCGGAACGGGGGTTGTCAAGCAAACCTCGACGACAACTGCAGACACTATTTCAATAACGTCGATGGCCGAGGTTCGGGGCTACATTGTGGGTGGTATCGGACGCGGCATGGGCTGGCCTGCCACCATCGCGGGCAGCCTGTCTCCAGGCGATGGTTATGGTCCTGTCCCTGTCGGCAACCCGGTGGTGGCCTCGGACGGAACCAATTATCTCATTATGGTACGAAAGGCCACCAGGCTGGCCTCGGAATGGCGTGCCCAGTGGGTCGGAATCCTGGTCGATCCCGATGGGGTCGTTATAAAAACCTTCAATGTCACTTCCCCGACCCGTATCTACGATTCTGAAAGCGGCATGAAAGCAGCAGTTGCCTTTGACGGGAACAGCTACCTGTTTGTCTACGAGCAGGACAATAATTTCGCTTCCTCGGGTCTGCGGCCTTCGCTCACCGGCGTACGGCTTTCTCCTGCCGGTATGCTCATTGGCAGCAGTGTTGCCGTCGCGCCGTCCGGTTCGGATTCTCCCGCGCTTGCATTTGACGGCACCAATTTTCTGCTGACCTACCGATACCGCCACCAGATTTCCGGCTTGTACCAGATCTACGGGGCATTGGTTTCATCGACAACAGGGCAGGTTACCGGAGCCGGGGGCGTTCCTTTTACATCCGCCCCGGGCTATCAGGAAGATCCCGTGGTGGCCTTTGACGGTACAAATTATCTGGTCGTGTGGGATCAGGGGCTATGGGAAGCTCAGGGACAGACGCCGGGTATATATGCGGTCCGAATCACACCGGAGGGGACGGTTCTCGATCCGGGCAGCTTTGTCGTCTTCGATAACAACATCCAGTCGGTGCCGACCAAGTCGAGCAACCCTGCGATTGCTTTCGATGGCAACAATTACCTGGTTGCCTATGAGTACTCACCTGAAAATCTGAACACTCAGCTTGCGGCGACACGCATTACCAAAGAGGGGCAACTCCTGGACGGCACTCCCATCACTGGCGGCTTCTCGATTACTACAAATCACAACGGTTTTGCAGGAGATGTGACTCTGACGTTTTCCGGAAATGAATACTGGGCGGCATGGGCGTCCAGCCCGGGTATCGGGATTTATGACGGTATTTTTGGCGCGCGGATCGGGACTGATGGCACGGTGAAAAGTCCCGGGAGTAACGGAATGCGCATGGGTCCGAAAACCCAATCTTACTATCCAGCGATCACGGCAAATTCGTCCGGCGGGTATCTGGTCTGGCTGAATTCATTCAGTAATTCCGTTCCATGCGAGGCGATAGGAATGTCTATTTATCCATTTGAACCATAATAACCGGGATCTTTGCAGAATATCCATTTGTGACATAGCCTGTCAGGCCATGACTAAAGGTAAAGTGATTAATTTTCAGGCATCCTAGTAGGAGAAGATAAGGATCCCCAGAATAACCAGGACAGCTACGGGCCAGAATATCGCTGCCATGATCCCAAGAAAGAACGAAGGTATCCAGCCAAGTCCAAGCCCAAGGAACCACCCATAGGTCTTGATAGCGTATATCCAGCTTCCGAAGAACACGGAGGTTCCAACAACGAAACCGGTAAATGCATTGCCACAGCCCGATTGCCTGTAGTGGAAGCTGAAATTGGGCTTGGTGAAGTGACTGTGGGCACCTGTGCTGTCCTTGTGCAACCTTTCCTGGTTCTGCCCCTGGGCAATGCGACAGTCAGCCGTGTCAGAGCAGTAGTACACATTGCTGCTCTTGTTGTGCGTCAGCTTGTCTACCGACAGGTTGCGATGGCAATGGCAGCACTGCTCAATGATGATCACGTCGGTCATGGATGCTCCTGCTTAGCGCAATTCAAGATTCAGTATACAGAAAAACCCGCATGGTTAGCGGGTTTTTCTGGACTGCTATGAACTTGTTTGAATTAGCTGTTGGTGCCGAAGGCGAGACTCGAACTCGCACGGCCTTTCGACCGCCACCCCCTCAAGATGGTGTGTCTACCAATTCCACCACTTCGGCAAGGGATTGTCTATATACAGCGCTGTCGCTTTCTTGTCAATAGTCCCGGCTACTTCGGCTGGGCCGCGGGAGCAGGTGCCGGAGTAACCGGCATGGCCGGGGGCGCAGCCGGCATCGACTGCGCCGGGGGAGTGGCCGGGGCAACCTGTTCAGGCATGACGCTGCTGCCGCCGGGGCGGCCCCAGAAAATGGCGAGTGCCAGACTGGTCAGCATGAAGATGATGGCGGCGCCGGTGGTCAGCTTGCCCATGAAAGTCTGGCTGCCGGAGGCGCCGAAGATCGTCTGGCTGGCGCCGGCGCCGAAAGTCGCACCGACCTCCGCACCCTTGCCGCCCTGCAGCAGAACAATGCCGACCAGGGCCAGGCAGACAACAATATGCAGAATCAGAAGCAAAAGATCCATCGGTTCACCAAGTCTCTCTTCGTTGACGTTTTCAGCGACTGCAAACTCTAGCACAAACGCAAGCGAATGAAAAGCCCCATTAGACAGTCTGGAAACGGGCGATGCGGGCAAACTCCTCGACCTTGAGGCTGGCCCCTCCGACCAGGGCTCCGTCGACATCGGGCTGGGTCATCAAGCCGTCGACATTCCCGGGCTTGACGCTCCCGCCGTAGAGAATGCGCGTTGCATCGGCGGCAGCCTGGCCGAACTGCTCGCGCAGCAGGGCCCGTACGAACGCATGCGCCTCCTGCGCCTGCTCATCGGTGGCGGTCTTGCCGGTGCCGATCGCCCAGACCGGCTCGTAGGCAACCACGACATCCTTCATCATTTCCGGGGTCAATCCCTTGAGGCCGATGCGCACCTGCCGACGCAACACGTCGAACATCTGGTTGGCTTCACGCTCGTCGAGCGTCTCGCCGATGCAGAGGATAATGCCGAGTCCCGTCTGGCTCAGGGCGTGCACCTTGCGATTGATGAACTCGTCGCTTTCGCCGAGCAGTTGGCGGCGTTCCGAATGGCCAACGATCACATAGCGGCAGCCGGCATCCTTGAGCAGCAGCGGCGAAACCTCGCCGGTAAAGGCACCGGTCATTTCGGGGTAACAGTTTTGGGCGGCAAGTTGCATCGCACTGCCTCCCAGGCTGGCGGCTACCGTCTCGAGGGCGGTAAACGGCGGGGCTACCACGACCTCGACACCCGTGAGTCCGGCCAGCTGACTTTTTAGCCCGTCGATCAATTCCCTGGCCTCGGCACGGGTCTTGTGCAGCTTCCAGTTCCCCGCAATCATCGGGATGCGCATGGTAAAATCCTTTTCAATGTGAATGTAGGGACGGTCCCGCGTGACCGCCCTGGGCAGGCACATGGGCCTGCCC
Source organism: Desulfuromonas sp. (assembly GCA_012026975.1). Classification (GTDB taxonomy): domain Bacteria; phylum Desulfobacterota; class Desulfuromonadia; order Desulfuromonadales; family BM103; genus VAUL01. The sequence goes on from VEPG01000018.1 coordinate 4,901, forward strand.
CTACATTTTGTCGATCAACGCCACGACCCCCGGCAACAACATCCCTTCGAGGAATTCGAGGGAGGCGCCGCCGCCGGTGGAGATATGCGTCATCTGCGTCTCGACCCCGGCCTTCTTCACCGCGGCCACCGAATCGCCGCCGCCGATAATGGTTCGGGCCTGGGATTCGGCCAGTGTCCGGGCAACGGCCATGGTGCCGGTGGCGAAGGCGTCAAACTCGAAAACCCCCATCGGTCCGTTCCAGATGACCATGCGCGCTTCGCGCAGCACCCGGTTGTAGGCGGAGCAGGTCTCGGGGCCGATGTCGAGAGCCATCCAGTCCTCGGGGAAATCGGCATCAAAGCAGATCTTGTGTTCGGCATCAGCCTTGAACTCCCGCGCGACCACATGATCCTTGGGGAGCATGACCATCACGCCCCGCGCCTCGGCCTTGGCCAAGAGCATGCCGGCCAGTTCGATCCGGTCCTCTTCGACCAGGGACTTGCCGACCGGCCGATCCTGGGCTCTGAGAAAGGTGTAGGCCATGCCGCCACCGATAATCAGCGTATCAACCTTGGGCAGCAGGTTCTCGATAACGGCGATCTTGTCGCTGACCTTGGCGCCGCCGAGCACGGCGACGAAGGGATGGTCGGGATAGGCCAGCGCCTGGCCGAGGTAGAGCAGTTCCTTTTCCAGCAGAAAGCCGGCAACGGCGGGGCTGAGCAGGCGGGCGACCCCTTCGGTCGAGGCATGGGCGCGATGGGCCGTGCCGAAGGCGTCATTGACGTAAACGTCGGCCAGTTTGGCCATCTCGGCCGCCAGCGCCGGATCGTTCTTGGTTTCGCCCTTATGAAAGCGTACGTTCTCGAGCAGGATCACGTCGCCGTCGTGCATCCCGGCAACCATCCGCTCCACCGCCGGCCCGATGCAGTCGGGGGCCATGGTCACTGGCCGGCCCAGATGCCTGGCCAGGCACACCGCCGCGGGCGCCAGGCTGTATTTCGGGTCGGGTCCGTCCTTGGGGCGGCCGAGGTGCGAGGCGAGGATCAACCGCCCGCCATTTTCGACGAGATGGCGGATGGTCGGCAGGGCGGCGGTGATGCGAGTGTCGTCGGTAATCTGGCCGGCGGCATCCAGCGGCACGTTGAAGTCGACCCGGCAGAAGACGCGCTTGCCGTGGACATCGATATCGCTGATGGAAAGCTTGTTGAACATTGCTTTCTCCTCCTGGTATGAAAAAGGGCAGGTTGGCACCTGCCCTCTGGCATTCTATCTATAGATCGTTTCAGAGCCCTTTGGCGATCAGATAATCGACCAGGCCGACGATGCGGTTCGAGTAGCCCCACTCGTTGTCATACCAGGACATGACCTTGACCATGTTGCCGCCGATGACCGCGGTGGTCAGCCCGTCGACGATCGACGAAGCCGGGTTGCCGTTGAAGTCCTTGGAAACCAGCGGCTCCTCGCAGAAGACCATGACCCCCTTGAGCGGACCGTTGGCGGCGGCCTTGAGAGCGGCGTTCACCTCCGCAACGGAGGTATCCTTCTCGGTGGTGACCACCAGGTCGACCAGGGAGACGTTCGGCGTCGGCACGCGCACCGCCAGGCCATCCAGTTTTCCCTTGAGCTGCGGCAGCACCAGCGAGACCGCCTTGGCGGCGCCGGTGGTGGTCGGGATCATCGACATGGCGGCGGCGCGGGCGCGGCGCAGATCCTTGTGCGGGAGATCAAGGATCATCTGGTCGTTGGTGTAGGCATGCACCGTGGTCATCAATCCCTTGACGATCCCGAACTGCTCAAGCAGAACCTTGGCAACGGGGGCCAGGCAGTTGGTGGTACACGACGCATTGGAGAGGATGTGGTGGGCGGCCGGCTGGTAAGCCGCTTCGTTGACGCCCATCACCACGGTCAGGTCTTCGCCCTTGGCAGGGGCGCTGATAATGACTTTTTTCGCGCCGGCGTCGATGTGTTTCTGGGCATCGGCACGATCGGTGAAGCGGCCGGTCGATTCAATCACCACCTCGACTCCGAGGGCTTTCCAGGGGAGCGCCGCCGGATCCTTTTCCTTGCAGACCTGAACCGATTTGCCGTTGACAATGATGGCACTATCGGTTGCGCTGACCTCGCCGGGAAACACGCCGTGCACCGAGTCGTACTTGAGCAGGTGGGCGAGAGTAGCCGGATCGGTCAGGTCGTTGACGGCGACGATTTCGAATCCCTTCACGCCCTGGGCGGCGCGAAATACGTTGCGGCCGATGCGGCCAAAGCCATTGATCGCAATTTTGACTGCCATGATCATCCTCCGAAGGATTAGTGGGTAATGAAATTCCGGAAAGAAAACATCACTGTCTGTCGATACGGCAGGCGGTGACAAGCCCGTGCGCGGCGCCGGAACTATAGCCGAACAAGGGTTGACGGTCAACCCTTGTCGTTGCTGTTGGAAGGTCATCAAGACAATTGCCCTTTGTGGCCGCCTGTGCTAAAAATCGTCATTCACCGCCATGCAGATGAATGGCGAATTCGGCATTGCGCCAAAGCTCCCCGGAGGACGTGCTTCCTGCAATGAAGGGAACCCTCGAAAAACGCCTCCTACTGCTCTGCTTCTTTGCGCTTGCGATTACCATCGCCATCAATACGGGCTTCAGCGTCGAAAGCTTCCGCCGCCAGTATCGCGAGGGGATTTTGCGGCGCTGCAACACGCTCGGCATCTCTCTGAAAAACCAGATCGAGCGGATTCTTGCCCTCGGCATTCCGCTGGGCCAGATCGAAGGACTTTCCGAGCGCTGCCAAACCGTCACCAACAATGACTCGGAGATTTCCTACTGTCTGATCGAAGATGCCCGCGGCACCATTCTCTACCGAAGCACCGCGCTGCTTTTCGAACCGGCAAACTCCAAACTGTCCGGACATATCACCGACCAGGTCTCGATCCTCGACACCCTCGAGTTCGGGCGGATATACGACCTGTCTCTACCGATCTACGATTTCGAAGAGAAGCTTGCCGGCCGCATCAGGATCGGTTTTCAGGAAAAGGTTCTCAAGGTTCTGGCCGGGGAACACCTGCTCTGGTCGATGCTCGTTTTGGGCGGTGCTTCCGTGGCGGTTTTCGCCCTGATGATCCTCTTCATCCGCCGCGATCTGGTGATGCCGGTGCGCAGGATGTGCGATACGGCGACAACGATTGCCGCCGGTGATTTCAACGTCAGGCTGCCACCCATGGAATCCAGGGAACTGGCGATGCTTGGCGATGCCCTTTCCGAAATGGCCTCTTCGTTGCTGCAGCGCGATGTTGAGCTGCGCAACCGTTATCGCGACCTGGAAGAAGCCAATCAGGAACTGCAGCTTTCCTATGAGCGCCTCGAAACGTTGAGCGGTGATCTCGGTCGCAGCCGGGAAATGTATCGTTCCCTGCTCGATGACGCGAGTGATGCAATCCTGGTCTGCGACGAGGAAGACCGGGTATTGATGCTCAACAAATCGGCCGAACAGTTTTTCGGTGTGCCGCGCATTCGCGCCGAAGGGGAAAATGTCAGGACGTTCCTTCAGGATGTCCATTGCCACAATTTCGCGGAAATCGATGCCTGGTATCAGTCGATCCGTCCCGGCCGCGCCAGTGATACGGAAA
>VEPG01000018.1:8514-13184 GCA_012026975.1 Desulfuromonas sp.
TCGAGCATCCGCTCGAGAAAAAAGCTCTGGTTGGCTGGGCGACCGGTGCGGCCATCGTCGGCAAGGGCGGCAAACGCTTCATGCAGCTGATCGTCCGTGATGCGACGCGCGAGGAAGAGGTTCGTCAGCAGCTGGAAAGGGCCGCGCGCGAACTGGAACGGCTCAACCTGATGAAGAACTCGTTCCTTGGCCTGGCTTCGCATGAGCTCAAGACGCCTCTGACCATCATTCTCGGTTATGTCGAACTGCTCCTGAATGAAATGTCGGAGCGCCTCGATGACGGCACCCGGGAAATGCTGCGTCACATCGGGCGGGCCAGCGACCGGCTCGCGGAGATCGTGCGCGACATGGTCGATGTGTCGATGCTCGACAATCGCACGCTCGAGCTGATGAGCCAGGAGATCAGTGCCAACAATCTGGTAGGCAATGCCGTCGAGAAATCCCAGGACGCGGTTCGTCAGCGGCGTCAGAAACTGCACCTGGAACTGGCCGATGAGCTACCGTCGGTTCGCTGCGATCAGGAGCGGATGACGCAGGCGATCAGCAATATTCTCGGCAATGCCATCAAGTTTACCCCTGACTACGGGCTGATCAGGATCCGTACGCGTCTGGTGATGCGGCCGCGGCTCCCTGAAAAGTTCGCGACAGAAGGAATCGACGGCGTCTGTGCGGTTGACAACAGTCTCTATCCCTATGTGGAGATAGCGGTCATCGACAGCGGCATCGGCGTTGCCAAGCACGAACAGGAAACGATTTTCGACAAGTTCTACGAAGTCGGTGATGTCGAAGAGCACTCCAGCGGCAAGGTTGCCTTCAAAAGCCGTGGTGCCGGTCTCGGCCTGACCATTGTCAAGGGGGTCGTCGACATGCACGGCGGGGCGGTCTGGGTGGAGAGTCCCGGCTACGATCCGGAGCGCTTCCCCGGCAGTACTTTCTATATTCTTCTGCCGGCCATTCCTCCCTCCGCCGCGGACAGCCTGGCATGACCGTGGAGCAGGCAGGGGCTTCGTCGATCGATTACTCCGGAAAATGAACACCTGCCTGCTGGCGAGCGGCAGCAAGGGCAATTCCCTGCTGGTCTGTAATGGCCGTACCAGACTCCTGATCGACGCCGGACTTTCCACCAGGGAGTTGTGCCGGCGCCTGGCTCTGGTTCAGGTCGCGCCGGAAACGCTCGACGCCGTTCTGGTGACTCACGAACATGTCGATCATGTCCGTGGTCTCGGGTTGCTGAGCCGGCGCTATAAGCTGCCGGTTTACCTGCATCACGGTGTCGCGGCGGTTCTGGCCGACAATCAGCGTCCCGAACGAGTCGTCGAATTCGAGACCGGCGGGGAGTTTGCCGTCGGAGACCTCGGGGTCAAAGCCTTTCCGGTAACCCATGATGCGCTGGCAACCGTCGGCTTCGCGATCAGCGGGACCTCGGGCAAGGGCGGGGTCGCCACGGACCTCGGCGTTTCGACATGTCTGGTGGCCGAAGAACTCTGCCGCTGCCAGACACTGGTGCTGGAATCAAATCACGATGAGGTGATGCTGCGCGACGGGCCTTATCCCTGGCCGCTCAAGCAGCGCATCAAGGGTAACCACGGACATCTGTCAAATCGCGACAGCGCCGAATTGCTTGAAACCCTCTGCTGGGAAGGATTGGAGACGGTCTTCCTGGCACACCTGAGCGAAACCAACAACCACCCCGGGCTGGCACGAACCACCGCGGAACAGGTGCTTTCACGGCAGAGCTGCTGCCGGCCCCGGCTGCTGGTCGGTCGTCAGGATCAGCCCATTTCCGTTACAAACCGACTGCAAGGAGCCATGAGTACATGATCCCACGTTATACCCGTGCCGAGATGGCGCGCATCTGGGAACCGGAGAACCGCTTCCGCATCTGGCTGGAGATCGAGACCCTGGCCTGCGAGGCCCAGGCCGAACTGGGGGTCATCCCCAGAGAGGTTGTGCCGGTCATCCGCGCCAGGGGAAACTTCGATATCGCCCGCATCGACGCCATCGAAGCCGAGGTCAAGCACGATGTCATCGCTTTTCTGACCTCGGTCGCCGAGTTTGTCGGCCCGGAGGCGCGCTTCATTCACCAGGGGATGACCTCGTCGGACGTGCTTGATACCTGCCTGTCGATGCAGATGGTGCAGGCAGCCGACCTGCTGCTGGAAGACCTCGACCTGGTGCTCGCCTCGATCCGGACGCGGGCGCTGGAACACAAGGAGACGGTCTGCATCGGCCGCTCCCACGGCATTCATGCCGAGCCGGTGACCTTCGGGCTGAAGCTGGCCACCTGGTACGCCGAGATGGACCGCAACCGCACCCGCCTGCGCGCCGCCCGCGAGAACATCGCCACCGGCGCCATCTCCGGGGCGGTCGGCACGTTCGCCAACATCGACCCTTATGTCGAGGAGTACGTCTGCGCCCGCATGGGGCTGAAGCCTGAACCGGTCTCGACTCAGGTCATCCCCCGCGACCGCCATGCCGAGTATTTCTGCGCTTTGGCGATCATCGCCTCGTCGATGGAGCGGATCGCCGTGGAGGTCCGTCACCTGCAGCGCACCGAAGTGCTCGAGGCCGAGGAGTTTTTCAGCAAGGGGCAGAAGGGGTCGTCGGCGATGCCTCACAAGCGCAACCCGATCCTCTCCGAAAACCTCACCGGTCAGGCTCGCTATATCCGCTCGCTGTGCATCCCGGCGCTGGAGAATGTGGCTCTCTGGCATGAGCGTGACATCTCGCATTCGTCGGTGGAGCGTTATATCGGTCCCGATGCCACGGTGGCCCTCGACTTCTCCCTGCGCCGGCTCAACGGGCTGATCAAAAATCTGGTAGTCTACCCGGAGAACATGCAGAAGAATCTGGATCAGATGAAGGGGCTGGTCTATTCGCAGAAGATCCTCCTCGATCTGACCCAGGCCGGGGTGTCGCGCGAGGATGCCTACCGGTTGGTGCAGCGCAACGCCATGAAGGTCTGGGAACAGGGGAAGGACTTCCAGCAGGAACTGCTGGCGGACCCCGAAGTGGTCGGGGCCTTGGGTGAGGCGAAGATCCGCGAGTCGTTCGACCTTAACTATCATTTGAAGCATGTCGACACCATCTTCAAGCGGGTGTTCGGGGAATAAACATCTAAAGAATTAACCGCAGAGGACGCAGAGATAATCACAACATAGAGGGTTTCTCCTCTGCGTACTCGGCGGTAAATGCAGGTTTTTGAAAAGGACCGTTGATATATGGCGTGGCGGATATTGGCAGGGCTGAAGGACGGGGTGCGCGACGCGCGCGGTGAGCGGGTGAAGCGCGAAATCCGCGAGCATCTGGGGATCGTTCTGGAGAGCGTGCGCACCATCGATGTCTATACCGTCGATGCGAAGCTGTCGGATGACGAGGTTGTCTTAGCCGCCAACGGCCCGTTCTGTGACCCGGTGATCCAGGAAGTGGCAGTCAATCGGCCGCTAGCCCGCGATTTCGACGTCCTCATCGAAGTCGGTTACCGCCCTGGGGTCACCGACAACGTCGGGCGCACGGCCAGGGAGGCGATCCAGTACCTGACCGGCCGGCCGTTCGCCGCCGGCGAGGGGGTCTACACCTCGGTGCAGTACCTGCTCAAGGGGCAGGTCGATGTCGCTGCGGCCGAACGGATCGCCGCCGGCTTCCTGGCCAACGGTCTGATCCAGCGCTGGACCATCGTCCCGGCCGCGCAATTCGATTTCAGCAAGGGGCTGCCGCTATCCATCCCAAAGGTCGCCGTAGGGGCACAGCATGCTGCGCCCGTACAGGAGATCGACCTCGATGTCGCCGACGCCGAGTTGCTGAACATCAGCAAGGCCGGGATGCTGGCGCTGACCCTGGAGGAGATGAAGATCATCCAGGCCCATGCCGCCGATCCGCGGGTCCAGACGGCACGCCGCGCGGTCGGGCTGGGCGCGAAGCTGACCGACTGCGAACTGGAGGCGCTGGCCCAGACCTGGAGCGAGCACTGCAAACACAAGATCTTCGCCGCGCGCATCGATTACGAGGATACCGTCACCGGCGAGCACCGGGAGATCAACTCGCTGTTCAAAAGCTACATCGTTCGTGCGACCAAAGAGCTGCGCGAACGTGCCGGCAAGAACGACATCTGTCTGTCCGTGTTCAAGGACAACGCCGGGGTGATCCGCTTCACCGACGACTGGAGCCTGGTCTTCAAGGTCGAGACCCACAATTCGCCCTCGGCCCTCGACCCCTATGGCGGCGCACTCACCGGCATCGTCGGCGTCAATCGCGACTCCTTCGGCACCGGCCTGGGGGCGCGCCTGCTCTTCAATACCGACGTCTTCTGCTTTGCCTCGCCGTTTTACGACCAGCCGCTGCCGCCGCGTCTGCTCCATCCGCGGAGGATCTTCGAAGGGGTGGTCGAAGGGGTCGAGCACGGCGGCAACAAGAGCGGCGTCCCGACGGTCAATGGCTCGCTGGTCTTCGATGAACGCTTCGCCGGCAAGCCGCTGGTCTACTGCGGCACCGGGGCGATCATGCCGCCGGTGGTCAACGGCCAGCCGGGGCACGAGAAGCAGGCCCATGTCGGCGCCCGCATCGTCATGGTCGGCGGGCGCATCGGCAAGGACGGCATCCATGGCGCCACCTTCTCTTCCGAGGAGCTGCACGAGGGTTCGCCGGTGACGGCGGTGCAGATCGGCGACCCG
>VEPG01000056.1 GCA_012026975.1 Desulfuromonas sp.
GGCCACGGTCACCCCCACGGCGGTGGCACCGCCCCCGCCGACTCCCGCACCCAGCCGCACCCCGGCGAGCGTTGTGCCCCCCACGTCGAAAGTTGCGCCGGCAACCGCAACGACACCGGTCGCTATTCCGCCGGTCAGCGGCACTTCCTTGTCAGCCGCGACCGCAGCCACTGCAAGCGCTGCTGTTCCGCGGGTTCTCGACGTGCAGTGGTCGACACCGCGACCGCAGCGGCAAACCACGCCCTGATGAACGGCATCCGCAGCGGCACGCACCTCTGGCGGCGCATCGGCGAGATACTCCACGACGATTTCGGCGTGCCGCGCGACCGGATCGAGACGGCCGCCACCACGCAAAAAGTCAACGGGTCGCGCCTCGGCGAGGCACTGGTCGGGACGCAGGCTCTCGCCCCGGAAACGCTCGGCAAGGCGCTCGCCATCCAGGCCGGGCTGCCGTATCTCGATTCCCTGGCCGAAGCACAGCCCGCCGCCGAACTGCTTGACCGGATCCCGATCGGCTTCGCCAAGGACTGCCGCATCTTCCCCCTCGGCATGCACGGACAAAGCCTGCTGGTCGCGGTCGCCGACCCCTTCGACCCGCGGCCCCTCAACGACCTGAGCACCCTGACCAACACCATTATCGAACCGCGGGTCGCCGCGCCGGACGAGATCCTGCGCGCCATCAACCGGAGCTATGAATCGCAGACCCGTGAAGCCCAGGACGCCATCGAGGAGATCGTCGAACTGACCCCCGCCGACCTGGCGCGCAGTCTGGAGCCTCAGGATCTGCTCGATACGGCCGACGAGGCGCCGATCATCCGTTTCGTCAACAGCCTGATCACCCAGGGGTACCGGGACCGCGCCAGCGACATCCACATCGAACCGTTCGAGCGCACCCTGGTCGTCCGCTACCGCATCGACGGCATTCTCTACGAGATCCTGCATCCGCCATTGAAAGCCCACTCCGGGATCGTCTCGCGCATCAAGATCATGGCGCATCTCAACATTGCCGAAAAACGCCTGCCGCAGGACGGGCGTTTCCGCGTGCGGGTGGCCGGCAGGGATCTGGATGTGCGCGTGTCGACTCTGCCCACCGCCTTTGGCGAACGGATCGTGCTGCGTCTGCTCGACAAGAGTGCCGGCGTGCTGACCCTCGCCGAACTCGGCATGAATCCGGACATGCTCCTGCAGGTCGAGCGGATGGTCACCAAAAGCCACGGCATCTTCCTGGTCACCGGCCCGACCGGTTCAGGGAAGACCACCACCCTGTATGCCGCCCTGTCGAAGCTGAACGACCGCGAAAAGAACATCATTACCGTCGAGGATCCGATCGAATACCAGCTGGCCGGGGTCGGCCAGATTCAGGTCAATCCCAAGATCAATCTGACCTTCGCCAACGGTCTGCGTTCGATTCTGCGCCAGGATCCGGATATCATCATGGTCGGCGAGATCCGCGACCGGGAGACGGCGGAGATCGCCGTGCAGTCGGCCCTGACCGGCCACATGGTTTTTTCCACCCTGCACACCAACGATGCGGCCGGAGCCCTGACCCGCCTGGTGGAGATGGGGATCGAACCGTTCCTGACGGCATCGTGCGTCGTCGGCATCCTGGCCCAGCGCCTGGTACGCCGGATCTGCCCGCATTGCCGGGAAGTTGCCGCCACCCCCGAGGGGTTGCTCAAGGAACTGAACCGGGAAGGGCTCATCTCCGGCCAGGCAGTCTTTTACCAGGGACGTGGCTGTCCACAATGCATGGAAACCGGTTACCGGGGGCGCACCGGGATCTACGAATTGCTCCCCATGGATGAAACGGTCCGCGACCTGCTGATGCAGAACCGCGACTCGACCAGCATCAAACAGGCCGCGGTCGAACAGGGGATGGAAACCTTGCGGGGAGCCGGCGTTGCCATGGCCCTGCGCGGGGAAATCTCGCTCGCCGAAGTCCTGCGGGTCACCCAGGAGGAGAGCTGACGTGCCGCTCTTCGAGTACGCGGGGTTTGATGCCAGCGGCCGCCGCGTCACCGGCACCATCGACGGCGCCGGGCGTAAGGCCGCCTCGCAGGCACTGCGCGACCGGGGAGTCTTCCCCACGTCGCTGGAGCCGCTGGCGGCAACCCAAAGCCGCGGCCTGCGCCAGTGGCTCCGCGGTGGCCAGCGCGTCGCCGCCGCGGAACTGGCCGCCGCCACGCGCCAGTTGGCCACCCTGCTCAGCGCGGGGCTGGCCTTGGACGACGCCCTGGGGACAGTCGCCGAGCAGGCCGAGATCCCTCAGCTGCACCGGACGCTGACCAGTCTCCGCGAAGAGGTCCGCCAGGGAGAGGCGCTGCATGCGGCGCTGGGCAAACACCCGGACACCTTCCCCGAACTTTATGTCAGCATCGTCCGCGTTGGCGAAGACAGCGGCACTCTCGACCAGGCGCTGCAGCGCATGGCCGATTTTCTTGAGAACCAGGCGCGCATCAAGTCCCGCATCCAGGCGGCAATGGCCTATCCGCTGCTGATGACCGTGGTGGGGATCGGCGTTCTCGCCTTCCTGTTCACTTTCGTCGTCCCCAAGATTACCCGCATGCTGGAAGATATGGGGCAGGCGCTCCCCTGGCCAACGGTCATCCTGATCGAAGCCAACCGCATCGCCGCCGCCTACTGGTGGCTGGCCGCCGGCCTGCTGGCCGGGGGCCTTTATTGCCTCGACCGCTATCGCCGCACCGAGCAGGGCCGTCTGCATCTCGACCGACTGATCCTTGGCATTCCGGTCATCGGCCGGCTGCAGCTGTTGATCGCCACGGCCCGCTTTGCCCGCACCCTCGCCACGCTGCTGAGCAACGGCGTGCCGCTACTTAAAGCCCTCGAGATCGCCCGCAGCCTGCTCGGCAACAGCAATCTGCGCCTGGCCGTGGAAACGGCGGGCCGGCGGGTGCAGGAAGGCGGCAGCCTGGCCGTGGCCCTGCGCGAGTCGGCGCTCTTTCCGCCGATGCTGATCCAGGTCACCGCCGCCGGCGAGAAGAGCGGCCAACTGGAAGAGATGCTGCTGCGCGTGGCCGAGAGCTACGAACATCAGACCGATCTGGCGATCACGGGGATGCTCTCCCTGCTGGAGCCGATGATGATCCTGGTCATGGGCGGCGTGGTCGGCTTTGTGGTCCTTGCCATTCTGCTGCCAATTTTTCAGGCCAGCCAGGGATTCGGGTAAAGAGCGGAACAGAGCACAACAGAAGACAGGAGCAACCCGCATGGAACGTTCCAGAATACATGACAGCCGCGGCTTCACGCTGATCGAGATCATGGTGGTGGTGGTGATCCTCGGCATACTGGCGGCCATCATCGTCCCCAAGTTTCTCAGCCGTCCCGATGAAGCCAAGGTGACCAAGGCCAAGGTCGACATCAAGAGCCTGGAGGAGGCACTGGGGCTGTTCAAGCTCGATAACGGCTTCTATCCGTCCACGGAACAGGGGCTCCAGGCGCTGGTCAGCAAGCCGGAGACCGGCAGGATCCCCACCAGATTCCCCGATGGCGGCTACCTCAAGCGGGTGCCGGCCGACCCTTGGGACACCCCTTTCGTCTACCTCTCGCCGGGACGCCAGAACCGCGACTTCGACCTGATTTCCTACGGGGCGGACGGCCAGGCCGGGGGGGAAGGTTTCAATGCGGACATCAACAGCTGGGAACTCGATTAACGCGAGGGGCTTTACGCTCATCGAGCTGTGCGTGGTGCTCTTCCTGATCGGTCTCTTTGCCGCGCTGCTGATCCCGCGGCTGGACCGTTTCGGCCGGGGGGACCTCGACGCATCCGCGCGGCGGCTGCGCGGCACCATCAAATACCTTTTCAATGAAGCGGCCCTGACCGGCCGGGAGCATCGCCTGACCTACGACCTTGAGCGCGGCAGCTACCGGGCAATGGTCCTGCAGCCCGGCGGCGAACTGGTGGCGCTCGGCGGCCCGGGCCGGGAAGCAAGGCTTCCCGATGGGGTCCGCTTTCAGGATCTGGTCCTGCGCGGCCAGGGCACCTTTGCCTCGGGGGAGATTACCCTTCGCATCCACCCGACCGGCTGGCTGGATGAAACCATCATCCATCTGCGGGACGACTCGGGAGGACAGCGCACGCTGCGGATCGCCCCGCTGAGCGGTGCCGCCGAGATCGTTCAGGGCTACCAGGGTTTTTGATCATGACCACCGGCGGATTATGGGCGAAAGGCTTTACCCTGCTCGAAGTCATGGTCGCCCTGGCGATTGTCAGCGTCGCGCTGGTCTCCCTGCTGTCGCTGGGCAACCGTTCCGTGGCCGCCCAGACCCGCCTGCAGCGGCTGACCCATGCCACCCTGCTCGCCCAGCAGAAAATGGCGGAAACCGAGGTCAACTCGCGACGGGGGAAGCTCGAACGGACCTTGCAGCAGGGGACGTTTGCCGTCCCCTACGAGGGCTACCGCTGGCGCCTGGAGTTTGCCGAGACGCCATTGCCGGCGGTGATGCTGGTCACGGTCACCGTCGCCTGGGGGGATGAGAAGAAAAATGAGGCCGTCGATGTCTCCTCGTTCCTCTTCTGACAGGGGCGCCGACAAGCGCCCGACCGGGCACTCCAGGGGGTTCACGCTGCTGGAGATCCTGGTGGCGATCAGCATTGTCGCCATCGTCCTGACCGCGATCTACGGGATTTTCACCTCGGTCAGCCGGGCGAAGGAGCGGCTCGATGCCGATGGCGAAATCTACCAGCGGGTGCGCGTCATCTACGACCGGGTGGGCCGGGAGTTACGGGGAGTCTGCCCGGTCGGCGGACCGCGGCAGACAGGGGTTTTTCGCACGGGAACGGAGGCTGACGGCACCCCGTTCCTGGAGATCACCACCTCGGCAACGGCCCAACTGGGGGTCCAGCAGACCGGCATTGCCCTGATCCGCTATACGCTCGTGCCCGATCGGGAGCAGCCCGCGGGAAAGGTTTTGTATCGTTCCGAACAGTCGGCGCTGATCAGTGACGAGGCCCTCCGGGCAACCGGCCCGATGCGGCTGGCAGCCGGGATCGCGCAGATGGAGTGGCGCTTCCTCGTCCAGAATCAGTGGCGCAGCGAGCTGGATGCCTCCCGGGACGGCCTCCCCCTGCAGGTTGAACTGGTGTTGACGATGATCGACGGTCGCGGCGAGAAACTCCCGTTCCGCTCGGCCTTCGAGCTGCCGGACATCCGCTGGAGATAGCGCCGATGCCGAGACGCGAACGGGGGATGGTGCTGTTGCTGGTGCTGCTGGTGGTCGTACTGCTGACCACCCTGCTGACCGAATTCGCCTTCTCGACCCTGGTCGACCTGCGCCTGGCGGAAACGTTCCGGGACAGCACCCGCGCCTACTATCTGGCCAAGGGCGGGGTCAACGCCGGCAGCATGCTGCTGAAACGGGACCGCAACAATCATGACTCCCTCGATGAATTCTGGCATCAGGGGGTGAACGACTATCCGGTCGGCGACGGGACGGTCACCATCCACATCGAAGATCTCGGCGGCAAACTGGCGGTCAACGCCCTGGTGAGCGGCAATAATCCCGACACGGTCATGGTCGACCGTTTCTACCGTTTTTTTACGGCACTCGAACTGCCGGCGCCGGCCGACCCGGCCGAACTGACCGCGGCACTGATCGATTGGCTGGATAGTGGTGACGATACTTACCGGGAGATCCTGGTCGATGGCCGGAGCCTCCCGGTCGCCGGGGCCGAATCCGCTTACTACCAAGGGCTTGCCACACCCTATCGCAGCAAGAACGGGCCGCTGCACACCCTGGAGGAATTGGTCAACATCAAGGGCTTCACGCCGGAAGTCGTGCAGCGCATCGCCCCTTATCTGGCGGTGAACGGGGACGAGAAGATCAACATCAATACCGCCGGGATCGAGGTGCTCATGGCCTTGAGCCCGCAGCTTGACCGGGGGCTGGCGCAAAAGATCGTCGATTACCGGGCCACGACCCCGCTCGACACCCTCGATCAGCTGACAGGCATCCTTCCGGACGATCAGCTCAGCGCCCTGAAGAGCCAGGCCAACCTCGGCCAGCTCGGCACGACCAGCGACATGTACCGGATCGAGTCGCAGGCCAGTTTCAATGACGGACGACGGCGCATTGCCGCCGAAGTTGACAAGCAGACGAGCCGGATACTCTTTCTCAAGGTGGACTGAACGTTTATGGCAAATCGATTGATCGGCGTCGAGATAGCCCCCGGCAAAGTGCGCGTGGCCGTTCTCGGCCAGCACCGCGGCACGGCGACCGTCATCGCCCTGGAGCAGCGCCCCTATGCCGAGGCAGGCGAATTGCCCGGGTTGCTCGCCGGCATGATCCCCGGCGGTTTCCAGCTTGCCGACCTGGTCTGCACGGCGCTTCCCGCCGGACAAAGCTACGTGAGAACCTTGCAGTTTCCCTTCCGGGAACGGCGGAAAATTCTCGCGGCGGCACCTTTTGAACTGGCGGCCCGACTCCCGGTCTCGATGGAGGAATGCCAGACCGCGGTGCTTACCCCCCGGGAGACCGCCGACGGGGCCCAGGTTGTTGCCGCGGCGGTTCCCAGGGCTTCGATCGACGCACTGCTGGCCCCCTTCGATCAGGACCGGACCCCGCTGAATCTCATCGACCTGATGCCCTATGCCCTGGCGGGCGGCCTCAGTGAAACGATCGAAACCGCCGTGCTGGTCTGTATCACCGAAAGGGAAGCCATCGTTGCCTGCATCTCAGCGGGACAGATTGCCGATTATCGCCACTTTCCCCTGTCCGGGGACGAAGTCACCGCGGAGGTCGCCGCCCAGCTATGCCGTGAAGCGGCCGGGTGCCAGAGCCGTCTGGAGGTCGATTACGCCCCGGTACTGCTGATCGGTGCTCTGGCAACACCGCTGTTACTCGGCCAATTCCGCGAGCAAGGCATGCCGGCCGAACTCTTAACCCTGAGAGTCGGGCATCGGGAGATCGCCCCGGACTACCTGCCCGCCGTCGCCCTGGCCTTGCGCGCCGGGAAAAAGGTTGACGACCGCTGCTTCAACCTGCGTCAGGGACAATACGCCTACCGCGGAGAGGCTGCCGCCCTGAAGAAAACCCTCTATGGCTTCGGTGGACTGCTCGGCCTGAGCGTACTGATCTTCGGCTTGTCCCTGGCTCTCGACTACCGGGAAAAGAGCCGCCAGGCCGATGCCCTGCTGCAGCAGATGACCCGGCAATACCGGGAAACCTTCCCCGGTTCGGCGATCATGACCGACATCCCCCTGCAGATGCAGAGCAAGCTTCAGGAACTGCGCAATCGAGCCGCGGCCCTCGGCATCGATACCCCGCCGCAGATGCTGCCGATCCTCAAGGAACTGTCCGCCGTCACCGCCAGCACCCCCTTTGAGGTCGAGGACTTGTCATGTGACGCGGGGGCCTGTTCATTAACCGGCAGCGCCGACAATTTCGATGCCGTCAACCGCATCAAGGAGCAACTTGACGCCTCGGCACGCTTTGGCAAGATCGAGGTCTCCGAAACACGCAAGGCGATTGACGGCAACCGCGTCGAGTTTCGCCTGCGCCTGCCGTTGCTCGCCGGAGGGGAGAGACCATGATCAAGCGACTTGCTCTGAATCAACGTGACAGGACGGCCCTGGTGCTCGGCAGCGCGGTCGTTGCCGTGCTGCTTCAGGTCGGTGGCATCATCGTTGCCAGCACGACGCTCAAGCGCCTTGACCGGACGATCGCATCGCGCAGCCAGGCGTTGCGCGACATCGGTCAACTGCGCGGCGAAGCCCAACTCCTCCAGCAACAGCTTCGTCAGGAGGAAGAGAAGCTGACGCGAAGTGGCGGAACGTCACTGATCACTGTGGTCGAGGGGATGGCCAACCGGATCGGCGGCCAGGGGAACCTCGCCTACCTGCGGCCCGCGGCATCGTCAACGCAGGACGGCCTGCGGATGGAGACAATGGAGCTCAAGCTCGAGCGGCAATCCCTCCAACAGGTGTTGCGCCTGCTCTGGGAAATCGACAACAACCCGTCGGCGCCGATGTCGGTCACCAGCTTGCGGCTGCAAAGACGCTTCGACAATCATGCCCTGATCGACGCCACCCTGGCCATGAATGCCTACCGGAAATGAGGACCGCATGAGTCGTTTTGGAGAACTTCTGCGCAAGGGCTGGCGCGGAGCACAAAATCAGGCGGGGATCGTCCTGGCCGGAATCGGCGTTTTCCTGCTGGCTTTTCTGCTCGGCCTCCACCTTTTCTTCCCGACGGCGGCCGTACAGCAGTGGTTGAGCAGCGAAATCTCGGCCCGGGCCCCGCTCAGCGTCCAGTTTGCCAACCTGTCACTGAGGCCCTTGTTCACCCTTGGCGGGAAGGATGTCGTCGTGGCCTTTGACAATCTCCCCGGGCAGACGATCATGCTTGACGAGCTTCGCCTGAAGCCGCTCTGGACTTCTCTCGTCAGCGGCGACCCCGGAGTGACCGTGGATGCCAGCTTACTGCAGGGGCGTTTCGCTGCCGCGCTGCGGCGCGGCGGCAGCCTCGACCTTCACGCGGCGGGAGTGAAACTGACCAACTTCCCGGTCCATCAGGAGACCAGGACCCTGCTTTCCGGCACCATCGTCAAAGCGGACCTGCGGGGGAGTCTCCCGGCACGGAAAACGACTGAAACCCGGCTCGCCCTGGAGATCGACAACAGTACGCTGACGGTGCTGGGCCAGCCCCTGCCTCTTGGCAAAATTCTCCTGGAGGGGAGCGGCCAGGGGAGCAACCTGCGCATCGCCACCCTGTCGGCCAGCGGCGGCCAGTTGGCCATCTCCGGCACCGGCACCGTGCTGCTCGGCGCCTCGGCCGCCGCCAGCCGCCTCCCCCTCGGCCTGACCCTGCGGCCAGGCGCTTCGACGCCGCCCACCCGTACCGCGCTGCTCGATATCGCCGCCCAACGGCAGGCCGACAACGGCTACCGCTTGAAACTGAGCGGGCCACCCAACCGGTTGACCGTCGAACGGCCGGAGGTAGCACGCGAGCCGGCTCGCGCACAAGCGGAGAATGAGGAGTGAACCCTCCAGGACCGTCCGTGCCTGCCATTGAATACGCGCAAGGGCCCCGATACCGGGGCCCTTTTTATCGACTGTCAGACGAAAACGGCTTGACCCTTGTCAGCGGGGTGCCGACCCGGTCTTGGCCCGCGCCGCTTCGTCCCGACTCAGCCCTCCGACTGCCAGAGCCTGCCGATAGGCCTTGCGCGCTTCCTCGGGCTGGCCATCGGCGGCCAAGGCATCGCCAAGCCCGAGCCAGGACCGTCCTTCCTGCGGCGCTTGCACCAGCAGGTTGCGGTAGGTCTGGGCGGCGAGGAAGCTCTCACCGAGCTTCAGGTAGATGCCGGCCAGCAGCCGGTGCAGTTCCGGATCGTCCTCGACGCGCGGCAGGCCGTTGCCGGTCAGTGCCCTGACGGCGCCGGCCGCGTCGCCGCGATCGAGGAGCAGGCGCGCCGCGCGCTTGCGGAACGGAGTGTAGTCCGGGGCGATCGTCAGCCCCTGCTTGACCAGAGTGAAGGCTTCATCGGTGCGGCCGCCCATTTCCAGCTGATCGACAAGCAGTTCCCGCGCCGGCAGATGTCCCGGGTAAAGTTCCAGGGCACGACGCAGCGCTTCCAGCGCCGCGTCGGCGCGGTTGGCGGCATACGCCCGCCGGCCCTCGCGATAAGCCGCTTCCGCCCGACCGTAAGGGGTTGTCGCGGACGGGGCGGCCGCTGTTTCGAACCCCATCTGCCGCTGCGACGGGCGGTTGGCATTCACCGCGCCGGGAAGCAGATCGGGACGCACGCGGTCGGGGGGACTGGCCGCTATTCCGGGGGTGCGCGGCGCAGTCGGTGGCGCCGACCAGGAGCCGACCGCGGTCCCGCGGAATCCGGAGGAAGGGAGTGCGGCACGAACCGGGGCCGTGGAGGTCACCACCTGCGGCTTATCGGAAAAGTACGTACCTGACGGCCGCGAGAAAACCACGGTCGGTGTCGACGGGACCGGGGCCGGCGCAAGGGCGCCAGCAGAGGGTGTCACCGCCGCGGGCGAAGCGCCGCCCGCCGGTGCGCTCGAACCGTAGGCCAGCGGCGGCGGTGGCGGCACATCGATCGGCACCGGCGGTGTGCGCCGCGGTGCGGCAACCGGCGCTTCGGCAGCCGGCGACGGAGGGCTATTGGCAATGGCGACCAGTTCGGGCGGCGGTTGGGAAACCGGCACCGAAGCGCCCGGGCCGAGCACACCCGACAGCCAGCCAAAGAGCCCCCAGAGCAGCAAAAGCCCCGCCACTCCCCCGGCTCCGACCCAAAGGAGCGGCGGCATGGAACGCAGCATGCCGATGGCGGAAAAGCGGCGACGCGGCGGACGGGACCGCTTGATCGAAGCATTTGCCGGAACAGACGGGCGACCGTCCCCCTGACGTTGCCGCAGATCCCGCAGCATCTGGTTGACCAGGCTCATGCCAATGCACTCCAGAGCAGCCAGAGCAGGAGCACCGCCTCGATAGCGGTGGCCGCGCCGAGCCAGCGGTGCAGCGGCTCATCCCAGAATCCGCACCGGGCCGGCAGGGCATCCTCGGTATCACGGATGGCGGCGGCTGCGTGTGATGGATCGATGGCCGTGACCCCCTGGCCGTAAGCGGCCATCAACGCCTTGTGACAGAGGATGTTGACCAGTCGCGGGATGCCGCGGCTCGCGGTGCTGATGGCATCGAGCGCCGCGGGGCTGAAGAGCTGGCCGCCGCCGTATCCCGCCACCCGCAGACGGTGCTTGACGTAGCCGTCGACTCCAGCCCGGTCGAGCGGCGGCAATTCATAACTGAAGGTGATCCGCTGGCGGAGCTGGCGCAGGTCGGTCCCCTGTACCAGGACATTGAATTCCGGTTGGGCGAAGACCACGATCTGCAGGAGCTTCTGCTTTTCGGTTTCGAGGTTGCTGAGCAGGCGCAGCGCCTCCAGGCTTTCGGCCGGCATCGCCTGGGCTTCATCGATACACAGCACGGCCTTCCGGCCGTGCTGCCGCATAACCACCAGGGCTTCGGTAATCCGCTTGACCAGATCGTGCAGGGTCGCATCGGCAGGAGTCTTGAGAGCAAGCTCCTGGGCCAGGGCCTTGTGCAGCTCGAAGGGGGTCAGCAGCGGGTTGGGGAGGTAGGCGGTGCGGAAACCCTCGCCGAGGGCGCTCAACAATTTGCGGCAGAGCAGGGTCTTGCCGGTGCCGACTTCACCGGTGATCTTGAGGAATCCCTCGCCCCCCTGCAGAGCCACCAGCAGGACGTTGAGCGCCTCCTGATGGCCGGCATACCCGTAGAAGAAATCCGGGTCGGGCGTCAGGGAAAACGGTGCCTCGCGCAGGTTGAAATGAGACAGGTACATCCGGAACTCCCCCCGCAGGCAAAACGGCGGCGGCCCGCCGCTTGCCAGAACAATCTTGGTATTATATAATTTTCATCTGCAAAACACTACAGTTTTCATGATCTATCCTGCCGGGAGGCCAAGCCATGACCAGCAATGAACTTGCCAAGTACGATGGACGTGACGGCCGACCGGCCTACATTGCCGTGAACGGCGCCATCCATGACGTAACCGCCAGCCCGCTCTGGACCGGCGGCACCCACCAGGGCGGCCATCAGGCCGGCCGCGACCTGACCGAGGAACTCAAGAGTGCACCGCACGTGCGGGCCGTGATCGAACGCTTCCCGGTCGTCGGCCGGATCGAGGAGGCCGCCCCGCCCAAGGCCGCGAGCCACGGCAAGGGGTTGATCATCGGCATCATCGTTGCGGCGATCCTGCTTCTGGCGGTCCTGCTCTCGAGATAATTCCGTGACGGGCCCGGGTCCCGTGCCTTAAACCTTGCCCCCTGGACCTTGAACCTTGCCCCTCACACAAAAACGCCCCTGAACGCTCCCCCGCCGGGCCATCTCGGCATCGATGGCATTGAGCACCTCCCACTTGTTCAGCGACCATAAGGGGGCGAGCAGCGTGGCCCGCGGTCCGTCACCGGTCAGGCGGTGGATCAGCGTTTCCTCCGGCAGCCGCTCCAGGACATCGGCCACCAACCCAACGTACTCATCCTGTTCCAGAATGCCGATCCGCCCGTCCTTGTAAAGCTCACCGAGCGGCGTGCCGTCAAGAACATGCAGCAGGTGCAGTTTCACCCCGTCGATCCGCAGCCGTGCCATCTCCGCCACGGTTGCCAGCAGATCCTCCCGACTCTCGCCGGGAAGGCCGATGATCAAGTGCACGCAGACCCGCAGACCGCGTTCCCTGGCCCCGGCATAGGCCCGCAGAAAACAGGCATGGTCATGGCCGCGGCGTAGCCAGGCCAGCGTTCGATCGTGGCTGCTCTGCAGGCCGAGCTCGAGCCAGAAGTAGGTACGGCGGTGATATTCGGCCAGCAGGTCGAGCACGGCCGCATCGAGACAGTCCGGACGGGTGCCGACCGCCAGTCCGACCACCTCCGGAACGGCAAGCGCTTCATCGTAAAGTGCCCGCAGGGTCGCAGTTGGCGCATAGGTATTCGAGAACGGCTGGAAGTAGGCGAGGAACTTCCCGGCGTGGTACTTGCGGGACATGACCTCCTTCCCCTGCTCGATCTGTTCGGCGATCCCCAGGCGCCGGTCGATCCCGACGGCCCCCGAGCCACCGGGATCGCAGAACAGGCAGCCCGGTAAAACCCTGGCGCCGCCGCGGTTCGGGCAGCCGAAGCCGGCATCGACGGAAATCTTGTGCACACGGACGCCGAAAAGGTCCTTCAAATGTTCGGAAAAGAGCCGGTACGGTTTGGCGGACATGGCGCGATGATGCCATGCCGGGCCGCCTTGGACAAGTCGCGAGGACGCCGCTTTAACATTGCAGCCCGGGGTGAGGCTGTTATAATGGCACTTTGGTATCCGTCGACACCCCTCCAGGAGCAAGATCCATGGCCAGACTGCTAGTCATCGATGACGAAGGCGATATCCGCCATCTTTATGCCGCCGAGCTTGAAGACGAAGGGTACGAGGTCAGCACCGCCGGCAACAGCGGCGAGGCCCTGGAGCTGCTGCGCGGCCGCGAATTCGACCTGGTGGTCCTCGATATCCAGCTCGACCAGGAAAGCGGCCTGGATCTTCTGCAGAAGATCGCCAAGGAACGCGGGCAGCTGCCGGTCATCCTCTGCACCGCCTTCAGCTCCTACCGTGACGATTTTTCTTCCTGGCTGGCCGATGCCTATGTGGTCAAAAGCTCCGACCTGAACGAATTGAAGGAACAGGTGCGCACCGTGCTGGCGCGCCGGACAAGCCGTTGAGCGTGCACCTTCTCTCCCAAGCGCCGGGATACCAAGGAGTGGCCCCGTGAAAGCCGTGATCATGGCGGGCGGCTTCGGCACCCGGATCCACCCCCTGACCATCAACCTGCCAAAGCCGATGATTCCCCTGATCAACCGGCCGATCATGGAACACATCATCGAACTGTTGAAGTGCCACGGCATCACCGCCCTGGTCCTGCTGCTCTACCATCAGCCGGAGATCATCAAAAAATATTTCGGCGACGGCAGCGAATTCGGCGTTCACATTACCTATGTCACCCCGCTCGAGGATTTCGGCACGGCCGGGGCGGTCAAAGCCGCCGCCAGGCATCTCGGCGAGCGCTTCCTGATCATCAGCGGCGACCTCCTGACCGACCTGGACCTGAGCGCGGCACTCGCCTTTCATGCCGAGCGGCAGGCCCAGGCGACCATTACCCTGACCTCGGTGACCGACCCGCTGCAGTTCGGCGTGGTGATTACCGACAAGGCCGGCCGGATTACCAAGTTCCTTGAGAAACCAGGGTGGGGCGAGGTCTTCTCCGATACCATCAATACCGGCATTTACGTGCTCGAACCGGAGGTGCTCGACCTGATCCCCGATGGCGAGAACCGCGACTGGGCCAAGGACGTCTTCCCCCGGATGCTTGCCACGGGAGCGCCGCTCTACGGCTGCCGCCTGGAGGGCTACTGGGCGGATATCGGCAACCCCGAAGCCTACCTCGAAGCCTGCCGCGACATTTTCAACGGCCGGGTGGCCGTCAGGCTCGACGAACCCCCGCATCGGCCCGGAGAGACCATCCACATCAGCGCCGATGCCCAGATCGATGCCGACGCCGAATTGCACGGCATGGTGGTGCTCGGCGACAACACCCGCGTACAGGGCCACGCCCGGCTGACCAACTGCGCAGTCGGTCGCAACTGCCGGATCGAAGCCGGTGCGATCCTTGAGGATGCGATCCTCTGGGACAATGTCACGGTACGGGCCGACAGCCGGATCAGCTATGCGGCCCTGGGCAGTAGCGTGCGGGTCGGCCAGCGGGTATTGATCGAACCGGGGGTGATCGTCGCCGACGAAACCACGATCGGCAACGATGTCCACATCCGTCCGGACGTCAAGATCTGGCCGCGCAAGGTGATCGAGGACGGCGCCACGGTTTCGACCAACCTGATCTGGGGGGAGAAGTGGCGCAAGAGCCTGTACGAGGGGGCGCTGGTCCGCGGCCTGACCAATGTCGAAATGACTCCGGAAGTGGCCGCCCGGCTGGGGACCGCCTACGGAACGACCCTGCCCAAGGGGAGCTTTGTGCTGGCCGGCCGCGACGCCATCCGCTCCTCGCGCATGCTCAAGCGCTCCTTTGTCGGCGGCCTGCTGTCAGCCGGGATCAACGTCCACGACGTGCGCATGATCTCCCTGCCGGTCCTGCGCTACAAACTCACCACCTTCGGCGAAGTTGGCGCCTTTCACTTTCGCCAGTCGCCGGAGGATCCCTCCGCCACCGAGGTGATCTTCTTCGACGGCGAGGGGAACGAGATTTCCTCCGCGGCGGCCAAGGCGATCGAGCGCATCTACTTCAAGGAGAATTTTCGCCGCGCCCATCACTCCGAGCCGGGCGCCATCGACGAATTGCCGCGCATCTACGACTTCTACCGCGAAGGCTTCCTGCGCGCCCTCGACCGCGAGGCACTGAAAAAGGCCGCGCCGCGGATCGTCGTCGACCTCAACCACTCGCCGGCCGCCAACCTCCTCCCCGACCTGCTGGCCGATCTCGGCTTCGACGTCACCGAACTCAACTCCCATGTCCACGAAAAGGGGGTCGACAGTTCGCCGGAAGCCCTCGACCAGGCACTCGACCGACTCAGCCGGATCGTGGTGACGCTGGGCGCCGATGCCGGTTTCTGGCTGGGACCCTCGGGAGAGAAGGTGCGCATGGTCGATGCATCGGGACGCATTTATCAGAACCGCGAAGCGCTCTGTCTGCTGGCGGCCATGGCCTGCCGCAACAAGCAGGGGGGGAGCGTGGTGGTGCCGGCAGCCGCTTCCGAGGCCGTCGACGAACTGGCCCAGGCAGCCGGCGTGGTGGTGCAGCGCACCCGCTCGGACGGCCGGTCACTGACCGCGGCCGGCCGCGACCGCCAGGTGCGGATTGTCGCCTCCCTTGACGGACGCTTCGGCTGGCCGGCGTTCCAGCCGCACTTCGATGGCCTGTTCACCATCGCCAAGACCATGGAGTTGTGCGCCCGTACCGGACTGAGTCTGGCCCAGGCGTTCAACATGGTCCCGCAGCGCACCTATCACCATCTGCAGCTGGCCTGTTCCTGGGAGTCCAAGGGCGGCCTGATGCGGCGCATGAGCGAGGATGCCGTCGATCGCGAGGCCTCGTTCGTGGACGGCGTGCGGGTTGCCACCGCCCGCGGCTGGGTGCTGGTC
This sequence comes from Desulfuromonas sp., assembly GCA_012026975.1. GTDB lineage: Bacteria > Desulfobacterota > Desulfuromonadia > Desulfuromonadales > BM103 > VAUL01. The sequence goes on from VEPG01000056.1 coordinate 15,673, forward strand.
CTGCCGGATCAGCACCGGCCGGTGGCGCACATCTTTGCCGAATCGGCCGACCCGGCCGTCGCTGACCAGCTGCGCGACGAATATCGCGACAAGGTCACGGCCTGGCTCGAAGAGATGGCGCAGACTGCCACCGGCAAGTAAAGAAAGGACCTTTGCACTTGTCAGAATTCCGTTGGGATCCGCTCAAGGCCACCTGGGTTATCACGGCCAACCACCGCGCCCGTGAACCGCGCGACTTTTTCCTCGACCGGCAGCAGATCCAGACCAGCGCCTGCCCGTTCTGTCCGGGGCAGGAGAGGAAAACCCCGCCCGAAGTCTTCGCCGCGCGCCCTTCGGGATATCCGGCCGATGGCTCGGGATGGCAGGTTCGGGTGGTGCCGAACAAATTTCCGCTGCTGCGCATCGAGGGTGAGCTGGGGCGGCGCGCCGATGGGCTTTATGAGCTCATGCAGGGGATCGGCGCGCATGAAGTGGTGATCGAGACGCCTGATCATGAACGGGCCATGGCCGACTTTTCAACGGCCGAGATCGCCCTGGTCCTGCAGGCCTACCGGGCGCGCCTGCTCGACCTGCGCCGCGACCCACGCTTCCGCTACCTGCAGGTTTTCAAGAACCACGGTTTCGAGGCCGGGGCACCGCTGCCGCACGCCCACTCACAGATCATGGCCGTGCCGATCACTCCGCCGACCACCAAAACGGAACTCAACGTCTGCCGCGGCTATTTCCGGAGCAACGACCGCTGCCTGATCTGCGACCTGATCGCCCAGGATCTGGCCGACGGCCGGCGCGTGGTGTATGACGACGGCCGTTTCCTGGTGACAACCCCCTATGCCTCCTGCTTCCCTTTCGAGCTGCGCCTTTTCCCGCAACGGCACGGCCACGATTTCGCCCTGCAGGACGATGCCGAACTCGAAGCCTGTGCCGCCGCCCTGCGCAACGTCCTGCGGCGCCTGCGCAATCTGCTGCGTGATCCGCCGTTCAACTTCATCCTGCACACCGCGCCGCCGATGCAGCCGCGCCCGGGACACCCCGATTACTGGTCCTCGCTCCCCTTCGATTATCACTGGCACATCGAACTGGTCCCTCGACTCAGCCGGATTGCCGGTTTCGAGTGGGGGAGCGGCTTCTTCATCAACCTCATGCCGCCCGAGGATGCCGCCCGTTTTCTGCGGGGCACCGATCCCGACGGCAGTCTTTGAGCCGCCTCGTGCCCATATCTACTGCGACCCCTCCCGATCTGCCGCTGCTTCCTGAACAGCGCCTGCTGCTCAACGGGGAAACCCGGGCGCGCCTGGCCGATGCCGGACTGCTGAAACCGGCCGAAGCCCCGCTCGATCTGCGGACGGCACGCCGGCTCGGGCTCTGGCTCGGGGTCAGCGGCAGCGATCTGCTGCTCTTCGCCCTGCTCAATGCCGCCTTGCGCAGCATGACCACCGAATATCTCGCCAGACAGGGCTTTCGTCCCGCTTGGGACGGATTTCTGGCCGGCAACCGGCGTCGGCAGCTGAGCGGCCTGGGCGAGTTGCTCCTGCGCGGATACCAGGCCTATCCCCACCCGGCCGTGTCGGAAAAGTCGCTGCATCGCGACGCCCCGCGCGACTCGGCGGCGACAGCGCGCTCGCGTACGGCCGGAGAATTGTTCCTGCTCGAGGTCCAGCTCGACAACCCGGCCATGCAGCCCCATCGCGCGCTGTTCGACGACCGTACCCTGTCGGCACGGATCGCCTGGCGCCCGCGGCTGCAGCGTCTCGCCGACCTGCTCGCCGGTCAGGATACCGCGTCGCCGTGGGGGCGCAACCTGCGCGACCTGCTGCGCGACCCGCTGCGCGCCGCCCCCGACAACCTCGCCGGCCAGGTCGCCTGGGTACTGGCCGTCTGGGCCACCTGGCTCCCCCCGGAGTTGCTGCAGATGCTACGGGTGGCCCATGCCATCGCCCAAGAGGAAGCGCAGCTGCGCCTCCCCGGACCGGGGCCGGCCGGGCCGGCGGACTTTGCCGGTCCAGGCGACACCGAAGGGCCGGCGGCCTTCTCCGCCGACCGCGACTGGATGGCCAATGCGGTACTGATCGCCAAGTCGGTCTCCGTCTGGCTCGACCAGCTCAGCCGACGCTATCACCTGGAAATCCGCACCCTCGACCGGATCCCCGATGCGGAACTCGACCGGCTGGCCGGCTGGGGGCTCAATGCCCTGTGGCTGATCGGCATCTGGGAGCGCTCCGCCGCTTCACGCCGCATCAAGCAGTTGCGCGGCAACCCCGAGGCTGAAGCCTCGGCCTATGCCCTGCACGCCTACCGGGTCTCGGCGGACCTCGGCGGCGAAGCGGCACTCGCCGATCTCGAGGCCCGCTGCATGCGGCGCGGCATCCGTCTGGCCTGCGACGTGGTCCCCAATCACACCGGCATCGATTCGGAATGGGTGCTGCACCATCCCGACTGGTTCATCCAGAGCGACGAGCCCCCCTATCCCGGCTACCGCTTCACCGGCCCGGACCTCAGCGAGCATCCCGCCGTCAGCCTGCGCATCGAGGACGGCTATTGGGATCACCGCGACGCGGCGGTGGTCTTCGAGCACATCGACCACCACAGCGGCCGGCGGCGCTACCTCTACCACGGCAACGACGGCACCCACATGCCGTGGAACGACACGGCCCAGCTCAACTTCCTCCTGCCGGAAGTCAGAAAGGCGATGAGCGATCTGATTGTCGCCACCGCCAGGCGCTTCCGCCTGATCCGCTTCGATGCGGCCATGACCCTGGCCCGCAAACACTTCCGTCGTCTCTGGTTCCCGCCACCGGGGGGGAGCGCCGGGGTACCGTCACGCTCGGCCTTCTGGATGGAGAACGTCGATTTCGACCGGGTCTTTCCCATCGAATTCTGGCGCGAGGTGGTCGACCGCATTCACGCCGAGGTTCCCGACACCCTGCTGATCGCCGAGGCCTTCTGGCTGATGGAGAGCTACTTCGTCCGCACCCTGGGGATGCACCGGGTCTACAACAGTGCCTTCATGAACCTGCTCAAGCAGGAGGAGAATGCCAAATACCGGCGGATCCTCAAGGATGTCCTCGCCTTCAACCCGGAGATCCTCAAGCGCTACGTCAACTTCATGAACAACCCCGACGAGGCGACGGCGGTCGAGCAGTTCGGCATGGGCGACAAGTACTTCGGCGGCGCCGTGCTCCTGGCCACCCTGCCGGGGCTGCCGATGTTCGGCCACGGCCAGGTCGAGGGGTTCCGCGAAAAGTACGGCATGGAGTACCGGCGGGCCTACTGGGACGAAGCGCCGGACGAGGCGTTCATCGCCTACCACGAACAGCAGATCTTCCCGCTGCTGCACCGGCGCCACCACTTCTCCGGGGTTGATGACTTCCAGATCTACGACCTGATGACCGGTCACGGCATCGATGAGAACGTCTACGCCTTCAGCAACGGCCCGGCCGGCGACCGCACCCTGGTGGTCTACAACAATGCACCCCACGCCACCAGCGGCCGCCTGCACCATGCCGCGCCGAAAGCCGCGCGCGGCCGCGAGGGCGAAATCGGTCCCGCCACCAATCTGAAGCAGCAGCTCGGCATCAGCCTTGGCGCCGACAACCGCTACTGCCGCTTCCGCGACCTGCGCGACGGCTGCGAGTATCTCCGCCCGGCCAACCGCCTCGGCAGCGGCATGGAGGTCCTCCTCGGCCCTTATCACTACCATGTGTTTCACGCCTTCCAGACCGTGACCGACCATGACGGCAGCTGGGCCACGCTCTATGCCCAGGTCGGTGACCACCCGGTTGCCGATCTTGACCTGGCTCTGTTCCGCCTGCGTCATCAGCACCTCTGGACCGCCTGGCAGAAGGTGACGGAACCGGGGCGTCTGCATGCGCTGGCAGGAGTCGTGCTCGGCACCCCCCTGACCCTGGCCGCCCACACGCTGGCGGCCGACCTCGATGATGACATCCGGGCCCTGGCCGAACTGTTGAGCGATGCGACGCCGCCGCCAGTCGACGTTCCGCCCCTGGTCGAGGATCTGGCTCTGCTGGCCGGCTGGCTGACCCGTCGGGAAACCGTTCAGCTGCTCGAATCCTGGCGCGGCGTCGACCATGTGGCCTACCCTCTGCTCTGCTGGCGGCTCTTCGCGCAACTGCAGCGGCACCTGCCGGCGACCACGGAACCGCTGTGGCCAAGACTGCGTGCCGTCGGCATCGATCTGGGCTGGCGCGAGGGGCTCCCCGCCAGCCAGCAGGAGTTTGAGCTGCCGCTCGCCATGCTGCTGCTGGCCAACGACCGGCAGGCGCCGCCACCGGCGCTGGATCATCTGGCGTTTGCCGCCATGGTACGTGATCCGGCACACCGATCGCTGCTCGGCATCAACCGGCATGGCGGTGAAACCTGGTTCAACCGTGAACGGATGAACGCGCTGGTCGTCGCCCTCGCCCTCCAGGCCGCCCATCGCGCGGCCGACACCGCTCCGGCGGGCAATCGCCCGCTGCTGGCACAGATCACCGGTCGGGCGGTCCGCCGCATCGAACAGGCCGCGGCGGCGGACTATCGTCTCGAAACCTTTCTGCACCGCGATGATGCGCCCCCGCTGCCGGAGTCACCGCCCCTTCGAACCAAGCCCGGCAAAACGCGTCCCCTGCGTATCCTCATGGTTACTTCGGAAGCGGCGCCCTTCGCCAAGAGCGGCGGCCTCGGCGATGTGCTCGGCTCCCTCCCGCCGGCCCTGCGCGCTCTTGGTCACGATGTGCGCCTGGTCGTCCCCTGGTATCGCGCCGCCCGCCAGGTGACCGGCACCCTGCGCTCCCGGCCGAAACCACTTGAGATCGGCATGGGCGGGATGACAGTCAGCGTCCGGGTCAGAGTCGGTGAGTTGGAGGGGGTCCCGGTCTACTTCCTTGACGTGCCGGAACTGTTCGATCGCGGCGGCCTCTACGGTGAAACCGGGAGCGACTATCCCGACAATGCCCGGCGCTTCGCCCTGCTCGGGCGCGCCGCCCTGGAACTGGCACGGACGCTGCGCTTCGCTCCGGACGTGGTGCATGCCCACGACTGGCAGGCCGCCATGGCCGTCATCGATCTGCGCCACCGCCTCTGGGCCGATCCGTTCTTCGCCGCGACCGGCAGTTTGATGACCATTCACAACCTTGGCTACCAGGGGAGTTTCCCGCCGACGGTGCTCGCCGACCTCGACCTCGACCCCGGCCTGTTCACCAGCGACAGCCTGGAATTCTACGGGCAGGTGTCGCTGCTCAAGGGCGGCATCCGTTTCGCCGACCACGTCGGCACCGTATCACCGACCTACTGCCGGGAGATCCAGACCCAGGCCTTTGGTGTCGGCCTCGATGGTTTGCTCCGGGCGCGCCGCCAGCGCCTGCACGGCATCCTCAACGGTCTGGACGGACAGCGTTGGAACCCGGCGCGGGACCCGGCGCTGCACGCCCCTTACACCGCCGACGAACTGGCGGGAAAAACCGCCTGCAAGGCGGCTCTACAAAAGGAATTGGGGCTGCGCGGCGACCCGCGGCTGCCACTGGCGGCCATGGTCACTCGCCTTGATCCACAGAAAGGCCTCGATCTGCTGCTGGAAGCGTGGCAGCCGCTGCTGGCCCGCGGCCTGCAACTGGTGATCCTCGGCACCGGGCTGCCCGAATACGAACGCCGCTTCGCTGAACTCGCCGCACAGGCCCCCGGCCAAGTGATCGTGATCACCCGCTTCGACGACGGCCTGGCCCGACGCATCTACGCGGCCAGCGACCTGTTCCTGATGCCGAGCCGCTACGAGCCGTGCGGCCTCGGCCAACTGATCGCGTTGCGTTATGGCAGCGTGCCGCTGGTCCATGCCACCGGAGGACTGGTTGACACCATTCGCGACCCGCGAGAGGAACCGGCATCGGCCAACGGTTTCGTCTTCCACGAATTCAGCGTCCCCGCGTTCCTGGAGGCACTCGACCGGCTTTTGGCAAACAGGAGTAATCCGGAAACCTGGCAGGCACTGATCCGACGCGGGATGCGGCAGGATTTTTCCTGGCGGCGCTCGGCCGGCGACTATCTCGACCTTTACCGGACAATCATCAGGGAACGACAATGAACGAAGAGGAGAAGCCCCACGCTGAACCGGCGGCGGAGGGAAATCCTGCCGCTCAGCCGCCTGGCAACGAAAAATTCCGGGAGCTGGCCGAACTTGAGGGGGAAATCCGCCGTCGCCTGCGCAGCAACCAGCGTTTTCTGGAAAAATTTCTCGATGAGGATTTCGTCGATGACGAAGCCGGCGAGGAGGACGGAGAAACCGGTGACGATGAAGAGTTGTAACGAACGGAATTAAGACTGGTCCCGTTTAAGCCGTTCGAGATGGGCTTCCCATTCAAGCGGCAGCAGCGATTGCTTGGCGCTGTTGCACGTCTTGCAGGCCGGCACGCAATTCCCCTTGGAACTGCGGCCGCCGCGCACCAGTGGCACGATATGGTCGAGGGTCAGCTCTTTGGGCGGAACCAGGGCACCACAATAATGGCAGATGCCGCTGGCGATCCGGTTGCGCCACCACTGGCTGCCACGCAGTTCACGGGCCTTGGCCCGCTCCCGCCGCAACGTCTCTTCGCTGACCTCAAGCCACGTCATCGTTCGATTTTACGGCAGCCGGTATTTATCGGCAAGCCCACGGCGGAAACTGCCTGCAAAAAGAGAACGGCCCAAATCCCTATGACTTGAGCCGCCCTCCTGGAGGCAGGAAATGTATCCCCGCAAGTCATGTCTAGCACACTGCATCTTGCAAAGATCTCACATCAAAAAACACCCCCGCCGAAACGGCGGGGGCCCCCTGGGGAAAAAATTCCACTCCCTCTCTTCGCGAACAGGTCAGGCCTGCAAACATCGTGTGAATAACGTTGCCAGCCATTATACATGCCGCATCTCACAAATCTCTCACCGCAACCGCTTCCCCAGAAAAAACCGCGCCGTTCACTCCTTGAGCCAACCGGCCTTGGCTGCCGGCTGCCGGAATTCATCGATGATCCCGTTAATCTCTCCGGCGGAAAACTTCTCGCGCGCCAGCTGCCGGGCATATTGGTCAAGCAATTGCCGCGCCTGCGCATGATGGTCCTGGGTGAGCAACAAGCGGTGAAGCAGGCGGATGATGCCGTCGTGGGTCGGGTTGTAACGCAGGGCGTAGCGCAGCAGCTTGACCGCCTCCTCATAGCGGCGGCTCTCCGCCAGGATCCGGGCAAACAGCTGACTGGCCTCGAGGTAGAGCTGCTCGAGTTCGTCCTGATAATAGGCCGCGGACTCGCTGCCGAAATCGCCGGGGGCAAAGGTTCCCTGCCAAAGGCTGAAGGCCGACGAGAAGGCTATTTCGGCCTGCCACAGCTCGCCAATGGTCGCCTGCTGCAGCCCCTTGTCAGCCAGCCGGCGGAATTCATGGGCATCGACCCGCACATTTTCGAGGCAAATGATCCCGCGGGACAACTGCAGGTGGCGACGCACGTCGAGCTCCGGCAGCTCCTGTTCGAGGGTCTTGCGCAACCGGGTCATCAGCGAATCGAAATTCGACCGCGCTCGTGAAGGCGGGGAGTCTGGCCAGAAGCCAAGCTGGACCGCCTCTTGCGAAATACGTCCGTCGGGGGCCGCCAACAGCGCGGCCAGCAGCATGCGCTGGGCGGGGCTGAAACTCTCGGCCCAGGGGACCACTCGTTTGCCGAATTGCAGTTCGCAGCGGCCGAGGCTGCGGATTTCCAGCAAGGATCTGTCGCCGCCGGCGACAGGCGCAGAAGCGGCGTCAGGTGCATCGCTGCCCCGACGCAGCAGCGCGTTGACCCGGGCGGAGAGCACCTTGACGGCGAACGGCTTGGTCATGTAGTCATTGGCACCGACTTCCAGCCCGGCCACGACATCGTCGTCATCATCCCGTCCGGTCAGCATCAGGACCGGAATCTTCTCCATCCAGGGGTCGCGGCGCATTGCCCGACAGACATCCAGCCCGTTCATCCCCGGCAGCGTCAGGTCGAGAATGACCAACTGCGGCGGATCCTCTTCGATCAGGCGCAACCCGTCCTCGCCGTTATCAACCGTCGATACCCGGCAACTCGGGCGGCTGAGACAGCCGACCAGCAGTTCGCAGACCGCCGGATCGTCTTCAACAACCAGCAAATGCTTCTGTTCCATGGTCCCTTCTCCCCTTTCCCCCAAGGAACTACTTGCCCGGCAACAGCACAAATCCCACCTGGCGACCGGTGCGTCCGTTATCGCGACGATATGAATAGAACGTTTCGCGATGGCAACAGGTGCACTCGGCAACGACATCGATCCGTGCGGCCGGTATTCCGGCCGCCTCAAGCTGCAGTTGGCAGCTGAGGCGCAGGTCGAGCAGCCAGTGGCCGAGGCTGGTCTCCTTCGCAATCTGTTCCCAACCGCCGGCACCGGCCCGGAAGGCCTCCCGCACCGGCCGGTCGACCTCGTAGCCATGGCCGCCGATCCCCGGTCCGATCGCGGCGCAGAGCCGTTCCGGCCGGCTGCCGAACATCTCCCGCATCGCCTGCACCGTGCGGCCGATCAGCCCGGCTGCCGCGCCGCGCCAGCCGGCATGCACCACCCCGGCGGCGGGGCCATCGGGATCGTAAAGCACAACCGGGTAGCAGTCGGCCACCAGGATGCCGGCCATGACCCCCGGTTGATTGAGGATGACTGCATCGCATTCGACCCGTTGGTAGTGGCTGAAATCTGGGTTCGGCTGGTCGATGACCAGAATTTCGCTGCCATGGACCTGCTGCACGGTCAACACGAGGTGCGGCGGCAGATCGAAGGCCCGGGCCAGAGTGGCCCGGTTGGCTTCGACCGCAGCCTGTTGGTCGCCGGTATGAAACCCAAGGTTGAGGGAGTTGAAGGGCGGACGGCTGGTGCCGCCGTTGCGGGTGGTGAACCCGGCGGCGATGCCGTCTCCGGCCCACGCCGGCTGCAGATAGCCGATTTTTCCTTGACGTACGGTCTTCATGCCAACTCACGGCGGAGGGATAGCCGAAGGATCGGCCCCGTCCGCATCCAGGGGAGTGTACTTCTTCTCCAGATAATCGAGCACACCTTGCAGTTCCGGCGGCAGCGGTGCGCGAAACTCCAGCGCTTCGCCGCTCTGCGGATGGATAAAACCGAGCCGCCAGGCATGCAGAAACTGGCGGTCGAGCTGTTCAACCCGCTTGCGCAGCTGCGCGTCGGCCAGCCCCCTGGCGAGCCCGGCGCTGCCATACAGGGGATCGCCGACCACCGGCAGGTTCATCTCGGCGAGATGCACCCGGATCTGGTGGGTGCGACCGGTCTCCAGCGCCAGGTCGAGCAGGGTCAGGCGATCGCGGTCATAACGGCGCAGCACCTGCCAGTGGGTCACCGCCCGCCGGCCGCATCGGGTGCTGCTGCTCATCTTCAGACGCTGTGCCGGATGCCGGCCGATCGGGCGGTCGATCGTCCCCTGCTGGTTCTGCACCAGGCCGTGCACCAGGGCCCGGTAGCGCCGTTGAATAGTGTGCGCCTTGAACTGCCGCGCCAGCTGCTGGTGGGTCCGGTCGTCCTTGGTGGCGACCATCACCCCCGAGGTATCCTTGTCGAGGCGATGGACGATCCCGGGACGCAACACCCCGCCGATCCCGGAAAGGTCCCGGCAGTGGTGCAGCAGGGCGTTCACCAGGGTGCCGCCCCGGTGACCAGGCGCGGGGTGAACGACCATGTGCGCCGGTTTGTCGATCACGATCAGGTGTGGATCTTCGTAGAGGATCGCCAGAGGGATCGCCTCGGGCAGGGCATCAACCGGCTCCGGTTCGGGGAGGAGAATGCCGATCACCTCGCCGCCGCGCAACTTCAACCCGGCCTTGACCGCCGCCCCGGCAATGCGGACCTGGCCGTCATCGATCAGGCGCTTGAGCTGGGAGCGGCTCAGTTCCGGAAGCTGTTCGGCCAGAAAGCGATCGAGCCGCTCACCGGCGGATTCCTGCATCGCCCGCAGCTCGCGAGAGCCGCCCATGTTACCAGATGGAGCTTTCGATCTTGCCGGCCTGCCGGATCATCACGTCGACGATCGCGCGATCGTAAAGATGATCGCGGTCCGGCAGATCGGGCGAGACCCTCCCGTTGAAATGCTCGCGGCCCTCGGTCAGCTCATCCTTGAGGAGGTCGAACAGATTATCGTTCTTGATGCCGTCCCGCACCTTCTCCTGGTTATAGAGGGCAATGTCGGAAACAATGGCGCGCGCCAGCCGGAACGCCAGGTTGGGATTGTCGACCAGTTTGGCCATAGTACCTCCCACGGAAACCGGACGGAGCGACTCCGCCGGAAGATGTGTGTGTCAGCTATCTACCCTTTACCCCTGGAGCGCCGCGCTTCTCCGCCGGATTCGGGCCGTTCATCGCGGGCCGTGATGGCTACGCTCAGGGTCAGCCGCCGACCGTTGCGCACGATCTCGACCGGCACCGTCTTGCCGATCGGCGCATTGGCGACCTGCAGCTGCAGTTCGCGCACTCCGCGCACCGGTTTGCCGGCAAAGGACAACAGTACATCGCCCCGCTGCAGCCCGGCACGCTCGGCCGGGGTGTCCGGCAGAACCTTGGTGATCAGGGCACCGGTGACCTTGTCGAGACCGAAGGACTCGGCCAGGGCCGGGTCGACCGGCTGCATGGTGACCCCGAGCCAGCCGCGCGTCACCGCGCCGTGCGCAATCAGCTGTTCGGCAACCTGCCGCGCCAGATTGATCGGGATGGCAAAACCGATCCCCTGGCCGGCGGCGACGATCGCCGTGTTCATCCCGATCACCTCGCCGTAGACATTCAGCAGCGGCCCCCCGGAATTGCCGGGGTTGATCGAGGCATCGGTCTGAATGAAATCCTCGTAATCCTCAATGCCGACATTGGCCCGCTCGGTCGCCGACACCACCCCGACCGTCAGGGTCCCGTCGAGCCCGAAGGGGTTGCCGATCGCCAGAGCCCACTGTCCGACCTTGATCCGGTCGGAATTACCCAGCACGGTCACCGGCAGCGACTGGTCGCTCTTGATCTTGAGCACCGCCACGTCGGTCTTCGGGTCCAGGCCCAGGACTTCACCGGGGAAGACCCGTTGATCGGGGAGCCGGACCTTGATCTTTTCGGCGCCCTCGACCACATGGGCGTTGGTCAGGATGATCCCTTCGGCGCTGATGATGAAGCCGGAGCCGAGGCTCTGTTCGCTCTGCGGCACCCGCGGAGCCCGGAACAGGTCGCCAAAAAAATCGTCAAACAGCGGCCCGAGGCGCGACATGGCCCGAACCCGCTCGGCGCGGATATTGACGACCGCCGGAGCGACCTTGGCCGCGACTTCGGTGAAAGCCCGCTGGGTCGACAGCAATTCGGCCGGCGGCTGCTCGACCGGCGGCTTGACCTCTGCAGTCCGGATCGATTTTTCAATGGTTGCCTGCGGCCGCTCATCGCACCCGGCGAGCAACAGGCCAAAAACCAGGGCAACACCGCAAAGAACCTGAAAAAACCTTTGAGGCCTGATTGCTTTCATCGCTTTACCCATATCGTCGCAGAGTAGCGAAACGACGTGGTTCTGTCAATCATGCGGGACCAGGCCGCAGCTGTTCGAGCAGCGCCTGGTGCGATCCTTCCCAGATGGCCGGCAGAACCGGTTCACGGTCGATGCGCCAGGTGGTCAGTAGACAGGTCGGCATCCCCACCCGGCCGGCGGCCAGATCGTGCAGCGTATCGTTGCCGACCATCAGGCAGGCCCGTGGCGGCAGCTCGAGCTCAGCCAGCAGATCGCGGAAAAACCCGGGGTGCGGCTTGCAGTGCCGGCTGGTCTCGTAACTGGTCACCGGCCGGAACGGCAGACCGTCCAGACCGCCCCAGGCAAGACGGGCGTCGATCACGGTGCGCGGAAAGATCGGATTGGTTGCCAGAATCACCCGCCAGCCGCGTTCCACGCAGGCTTCGACCAGGTCTCTGGCCAACGGATGAGGCTTGACCATCGACTGCAGCTCCGGAAGATCCTCACGACAGAAAGCCGCCAGCCCTTTCTGATAGTCGGGCCAGGCCAACTGCAGCTCCTCGGCCAGCATGGCGCGCAGCAACTCCTCCAGGGAAGATTCGCCGGTGGTATCCCCCAGCATGGCCATCACCGCGGCACGCAGCGTGCGCACCGCGCGCCGCGGATCGACGTAAGGCTCCAGGCGGCCGGCCAGCCGACGCAGGTAGAGCGGCACGAAAATCTGCATGTCGACATCGATCAGCGTGCCATCGAGATCGAACATGACCGCCTGGACCGGCGTCAGATCCAGCGCCGTCGGTGGGGACGTGAAGTTGAACATGACGAGAGCATAGCACAGCGGGGAGCATCGGGACCACATCGATGACCTTGACATCCCCGCCAGTTCCCTTAATCTTGTCTGCACGGATTTCCCGCAAGAGGCGATACTTCACCAAGGAGGAATGACGATGGCGAAGAAGATTGGCGTGGTCCTCTCCGGCTGCGGCGTTTACGACGGCAGCGAGATTCACGAAGCGGTCATCACCCTGCTGGCGATCGACCGCAACGGCGCCGAAGCAGTGTGCATGGCGCCGAACATCGCGCAGATGCACGTGGTCAACCACCTGACCGGCGAGGTTGCCGCCAACGAAACGCGCAACGTCCTGGTCGAAGCGGCGCGCATCGCCCGCGGCAAGATCAGGGATCTGGCCACGGTCAAGGCCGCGGAACTCGACGCGGTGATCCTGCCGGGCGGCTTCGGCGCGGCCAAGAACCTCTGCGACTTCGCGGTCAAGGGCCCGGACTGCAGCGTCAACCCCGAGGTGGCCCGCATCATTCGCGAGATGGTGGCGGCCAGGAAACCGGTTGCCGCGGTCTGCATCGCCCCGGCGATCCTCTCCCAGGTGCTGGGGAGCGACAGGCTCCCCCATCAGCTCACCATCGGCACCGACGCCGGCACCGCCGCGGCGTTGACCAGCATGGGCACCCAGCATATCCAGTGCCCGGCCCGCGAGTTCGTGGTCGACAGGGCCAACAAGATCGTCTCGACCCCGGCCTACATGCTGGCCGGCGGGATCGCCGAGGCCGCCGAGGGGATCGAAAAGTGCGTCAAGACGCTGATCGGGCTAATCGACTGAGCTGACAACCCTTCATTGACGCAAAAAGGCGGGCCACCTGGCCCGCCTTTTTGTGTTACCAGACAGAACGACTAGCTCAACACATCCATCGCCCAGATCCCGCACGGGCAGATCCCGGCGCAGACCCCGCAGCCGATGCAGACGTGGTCGTCGGAGACGTATTCGAAGCTGCCGTCGGCATTTTCCAGGCGGCGGATCGCTCCCTCCGGGCAGGCCTCCAGGCACATGGAGCAGTCCCGGCAGGTGCCGCAGGAGAGGCAGCGGCCGGTCTCGGCCAGGGCGTCGGTGGCGCAGAAGCGCCCGCGGTTCTGCGGCCGGTACAGTTCCTTCGACAGGCAGGAGACCGGGATGACTTCCGGGTGCTTGATCGGTGCCAGCGTCTGGCCGGCGAGGAAGGCGTCGATTTGCAGGGCGACGTCGGCCCCCTGGCCGATGGCGTGGGTCAAAAGCCCCGGCTGGACGGTATCGCCGATGGCGAAAACTCCCGGCGCGTGGGGCGACTGCAGACAGCCGTCGACGGCCATCATGCCGCGATCGGTCAGCCAGGCACGCGGCACGAAGGAGAGGTCGGGACGCTCGCCGATGGCGATGATCACCGTGTCGGCCTCGAGCAGCTCGCCGGTCTTGCCGTGCACCCCTTTTTCGTCAATCTTGGCGGTGAAAAATGGCCAGATGATCCGGCCGCCGAGCTTCTCGACGTGGGCGATCTCGTTCGGGTAGGCGGCCGGGCGCTGGATGTCGATCGCCGTGACCTGCTTCGCCCCCATGGCATAGGCACCCAGGCACACGTCCATGCCGGCGTTGCCGGCGCCGAGGACCACCACGCGTTCGCCGACCACCGGGCGCTCGCCGCGGTTGATCGCCTTGAGGAAGTCGAGCCCCTTGACCAGCCGCTCATGCCCCGGGAAGGGGATGACCACCGGGTTGTGGGCACCGCTGGCGATGGCCACCGCGTCGAACTCGCCGCGGATCTTTTCGAACAGCGGCGCATCGACCGGCGTACCGGTGCGAATCTCGATCCCCAGCGCCTTGATGCGGGCAATTTCGCTGCCGAGGGCATCTTCCGGCAGGCGTTCAGTGGGGATGACCTGGCGCAACTTGCCGCCGACTTCCTCATCGGCTTCGAAGACCGTAACCGCATGCCCATGCAGGCGCAGCTGCCAGGCGGCGGAAAGCCCGCCGGGGCCGCCACCGATCACCGCCACTTGCTTGCCGGTCGCCGCCGCCGGCTGCGGCGACGGGGTACTGACCGAGAGCCGGCCGAGTTCCTTCATCCTCACCGGGTGGTCGAGGAACCGCCGGGTGCAGGAGTCCATGCACAGGTTCGGGCAGACCTCGCCGCAGACGCTCCCCGGGAACGGTGAGTAGCGCAGCACCAGTTCCAGCGCCGCTTCTACCTTCCCCTGGCGCAGCAGCTTGATGCGGTCCTGGGTGGGGATGTGGCTCGGGCACGAGACCTGGCACGGCGCGCCGTAGCGCCTGTCCTGCCAGAGCGGGATCTTCAGACGGTCGGCACCGACGTTGACCAGTCCGGCCACCTGCGCGTAGTCATCCTTGACCAGATCGCCGAAGATGCCGCCATCGCCGACCCACTTGCCGAGGCGAAACTCGCGCATGGTGAGATGTGCATGGATCTTGCGCTCCTCGTAGCTCTTGGCCACGATCTTGCGCCACTGCCCGAATTCGCCAAGTTCGCCAAGCAACTGCGGGCGGCCGATCTTGCCGAGAAAGACCGGCAAATTCTCGTCAAGGAAGGTCTGGTCGGCCGCATCGAGATCAAGCAGCCAGACCTCGTCGGAGAGGCCACTGACCGGCCCGCGCACATAGACGGTGCCGCCGACCATGCCTGCGCAGGCGCGATCGCCGAGGATCGAGTCGAGGTCACTGCATCCCCAGCCGCAGACCACGGCGATGCCGCCGCCCATGAACTCGAAGGAGAAGGAACCGGTGCTCTTGAGCACCCAGAACTGCGGGGGCTCGAAGGCCGGGTCATGCTTCATCAGCGAGCCGGAACGGGTGCCGACCCGGCCGCCGACGTAGACCCGGCCGCTGGCCGCGCAGTGGGCGGTGGTATCGCCGCCGTCGCCGAGGATGGTGACCTCGCCGCCGGCACAGAGCCAGCCGGCATCGGCCGGGGCCGAGCCCTCGACCACGATCTCGGTGCCGTCAAGGGCAAAGGAGCCGACGCGCTGACCGGGGTTCTTCACCCGGAACTTGAGGGGCGAGCCGTCCTGGGTCCACAGTGGGCCGCCGATGTCGTGATGCCCCGAGGAGAGGATCTCGAACTCGGTCTGGCCGTTCTCCAGCTCCGCATAGATCTGCTGCAGCAGCTGCTGGGTGGAGATGCGCTGGTTATTTTGATCGAAACCGATGATTTTTGCAGTCATGTGAATCTCCCGGTTAAAGGTTAAAGGTCAAAGGTTAAAGACCAAGGTCATCTCTTGATGCTTTTTACCTTTTACCTTTCACCTTTTGCCTCGTTTCTTTAACAGACATACTGAATTTGCAGCTTCTCCGCCACGCCGCGGTCGATGGCGGCGAGAGCGTCGGCGCGACCGACGGGGAGCGACGAGTTGCCGATCGGCGCCATCAGCTTCTTCAGCTCCTGGTCCATGGCCAGGAAGTAGTTGACGATGTTCTGCGCCACCCGCTCGACATCCAGCCGGTGCACCAGCGCCGGCTCCTGGGTGGTGATCCCGACCGGGCACATGCCGGTGTTGCAGGCATTGCAACGCCCCATCTCGTTGCCGACGCAGCCGGCCATCTGCAGGATCAGCTTGCCGGTAAAGACGCCGTTGGCGCCGAGGCAGATCATCTTGAAGGCATCGGCCGCCAGATCGCCGGTCTTGCCCAGCCCCCCGGCCGCCCACAGCGGGATCTGCCCCTGGCGCCCCTGGGCCACGGCCGCCAGGTAGCAGTCGCGCAGCTTGGAGACGATCGGGTGGCCGGTGTGGTCGAGGGAGACCTCGTGGGCGGCGCCGGTGCCGCCGTCGATGCCGTCGAGGAAGAAGCCGCCGACGATGTTGTACGGATCGCGCACCAGGTTGTTGAAGACCGACACCGAGGTCGCACTCGCCGCGACCTTGATCGCCACCGGCACGCGGAATTTGAAGGCGGCGTTGAAGGAGAGGAACATCTTCTGCACGCTCTCCTCGATGGAGTACAGACCCTGGTGGTTCGGCGGGCTGAGCAGGTCGGCCTTGGGAACGCCACGGATCGCCTGGATGTGCTCGGCAACCTTGGCCGCCATCAGCAGGCCGCCGTCGCCCGGCTTGGCCCCCTGGCCGATCTTGATCAGAATTCCGGCCGGGTCCTCGATCATGTGCGGCATCGCCTTGGCGATGCGGTTCCAGCCGAAGTGCCCGGAGGCGATCTGCAGAATCATGTACTTGAGGTACTTGCTCTTGAGCAGGCGCACCGGCACCCCGCCCTCCCCCGAGCACATCCGCACCGGCAGGCCGCACTCCTCGTTGAGGTAGGCCGTGGCCATGGCCACGGCCTCCCACATCCGCCAGGAGAGCGCGCCGATCGACATGTCGCCGATGATCACCGGGTAGACCCAGCGCACCGGCGGCGTCTGACGATTCACTTCCAGCAGCCCTTCCGGAGTCACACCCATTGGCAGCTTCTTTGGCGGCAGGATGCGCCCGAAGGGAGCCAGCAGATCGAAGCTGTGGCGCTGGGCATCCAATGAGGGGTCGGTCATCTGCGAAATGCGCGCCACGCGGATCTTGTCGAGGGTGCGCATCACCGCCTCGAGGTTCTTGCGCCCGCCGCGCTTGATCGCCTCGCCGTGCAGGCAGCGGATCAGCACCGGGTGACGGGTGTCGATGTTGCGTTCAGGGCGGATCGCCTCGTTGGGACAGACTTTCTCGCAGATGCCGCAGCCGCGGCAGTAGTGCTTAATGCTCTTGACCTGGCGGATCACCGGCACGGCCGAGAAGCGCTGCTTCGGCTCGGGGAGCTCGGTCTCCGAGAAGACCATGCGCCGCCGTTCGACCTTGCACTCGATGGCCCGGAACGAACAGGCCGCCACGCACGAGCCGCACAGCGTGCAGCGGCTGGCGTCGTAGCGGATCTTCCACGGCATGTCATTGGGGGTAACGCTCTGGACGTTCATTGTTTCCACCGCTGCACCTCCAGTTCGTTGCCGACGGTCACGATCTCGCGTTCGTTCGGGTAGATGTCGCACTCCCAGTCGCGATCGGGGAGCACCTCGTTGATCCCGCAGACCTCCGAGGAGAAGACCACCGTATCCTCGGTGCGGCCGATCACGATCGGGCGCAGCTTCTTGGCGTCGCAACAGGTAAAGAGGGTCGAATCGGGAAGGACGCCGATGATGGTGTTCGGCCCGTTGATCTCCAGGTGCGCGAGCGACTGGCGGATTGCCAGGAGCGTTTCGCGATCGTCACGCTGCTCCAGCTCCTCGAAGGGGAGCGGGGTAATGACGTGTTTGTAATACGACAGCGGCCAGCCGAGTTCGCGATGGACGTAGTGCAGGGTATAGAGGAAGCACTGCGAGTCGGACTCGAAACCGATGTAGCCCGGGTGCAGCTTGCGCTGGAACTCGACGTTCTTCAGGTAGAAGGTGTTCTCGCCGTTGGCCAGCGCCGTGTAGCCCTGCAGGAAGAAGGGGTGGGCGGCGTAGCGGACGATGTCGTAGTTGGTGTTCTGCCGGCACTGGGCGGTGATCACTCTGGCGGTGAACTTGCCGTCCGGCTCATGCAGGTTGAAGTAGGTGCCGATATCGCGCGGATCGCCGATCTCCTTCAGCGTCGCCACGTCCGGCCAGAAGGAATAGACAAACCCCTGTTCGTCCTTCTCCAGAGCGGCGCGCAGCTTCAGACGCATGTCGAGGAGCAGATTCTCCTTCTCCTGCTGCGTGGCGCTCTTGAAGTACTTCGGGTAATCGAAGGTCTCGAAGACGTAGTTGGGCATGGCGTTGATATCCAGCCCCGGCTGCGGATTGGTTTCGGGAACCCACTGCAGCACGCGCTGGAAACCGGCGGCATGCAGCATGTCCTCGGCCAGCTTCAACCCTTCGTCGGTGCAGGCCATCGACAGGGTCGGCAGATGCTTGTGATGGGCAAAGATCCCGCCGAGGTCGTGCATGACCATGGCGAAACCGGAGTTGTCGTGCCCTTTCTGCTGCGACTGCATGAGCAGCAGGGCCTGGCTGGGGTGCACAAAATTGCGGCTCTTGATGGCGCCAATCCGGCACATGTTGATCTCCTTCGTGCAGACTCGTGAGGCGATGGCGGGGGAAGTCCCGACACTGCGCGAAAGAGTTAATCAGCAACGACCGTGCCAGAGATTCTATTAATCACCGAAACGAGTTCGTGCAACAGCTGTAACATATGACAATCAAATATTTTTTTACGAACAACCGACTTGACAACAAGAGACTTGGCAAGTTTTGTTGGACTACCCAAGAGAATGGGGTAGGCGAAGATATATACTTTGTCTGTGTAGTCAGTAAACTCAGAACGCATCGATCAGCCAGGACTATTCTGACTTTTCTCGCGGACGGCAGCAGAACTCAAGGGCTCCCAGAAATCGAGGGCCGCTCAAAAAACGATCATGCCTGCCTAAAAAATCGGCCCCCGAAACCACTGCTGATTTCGAGGGCCGAGGACTAGCGTCGGAACGTGGCTACAGCGCTTCCACCCACCCGTGCCGGTCGGAAATCCGCCCGTACTGGATGCCGGTCAGGGTTTCGTAGAGTTTCATGGTGAACGCCCCGGCCTGACGACCGTCGCCGAGGGTGGCGGTGCGATCACGGTAGGTGAATTGTCCCACCGGGGAGACCACGGCGGCGGTGCCGGTACCGAAGGCCTCGGTCATCCGACCGCTGGCGATGGCTTCAAAAATTTCATCAACGGAGAGCGCCCGTTCCTCGACCTCGACGCCAAGATCGTTGACCAGGGCCAGGATCGAACGGCGGGTGACGCCGTCGAGGATCGTCCCGCGCAGCGGCGAGGTCACCACCTTGCCGTCGATGACGAAACACATGTTCATGCTGCCGACTTCTTCCACGTAATTGCGATGCTCGGCGTCGAGCCACAGCACCTGGTCGAAGCCGCGCGATTCCGCCTCCATGGACGCCTTCAGACTGGCGGCATAGTTCCCTCCGGTCTTGGCCTCGCCGGTGCCGCCCAGCGACGCGCGCACATACTCGTCGGAGATCCAGATCCTGACCGGGCTGAAGCCGCCCTTGTAGTAGGCGCCGACCGGCGAGAGGATCACGTAACAAAGATAGGTGTCCGACGGATGCACGCCGAGGTAGGGATCGGCGGCGATCATGGTCGGGCGGATGTAGAGGGCCGTGCCGGGACTGCGCGGCACCCAGTCGGCTTCCAGGCGCACCAGCTGGCGGATGGCGTCGAGGAAGAACCCTTCGTCGACTTCGGGCATGCACATGCGCGCGGCGCTGCGGTTGAAGCGGCGCACGTTGTCGCCGGCGCGGAACAGGGCGATGCTGCCGTCGTCCCGCCGGAACGCCTTGAGCCCCTCGAAGATCTCCTGGGCGTAGTGCAGCACGGCACAGGCCGGGTCGAGCGACAGCGGCCCGTAGGGCTGAATGCGCGCCGAGTGCCACCCCTTGCCGGTGGCGTACTCCATGATGAACATCCGGTCGGTGAACTGCTTGCCGAAACCGAGCTGGCTTTCATCGGCGGGACGGGGCTTGGGGTTGGGCAGAGGGAGAATCTTGAGGTCCATGGCAGGCGCTCCCGTGGGGAATGATTGCTGGGGATTACACGCTATACGGCGTGCAATTTTTTAACACAGGGAGAGCAAGCGTGCAAGCCTGAGGGGTGTTTACTTCCTGCCGGGAATGTTTTCCGGGGCCCTTTCGATGTGATCGTCGCCGTAGAGCAGGTGGCTGCGATTATACTCTTCTTCCTCGCGCCGGAATCCCCGCAGAAGTCGCTGGTGGGTTGCCTGGTCTGCCAGTTCGTCGGTGTCGGGAACCGCACCCTTGCGCCCGTGATCTTCCATGGCAAGCACCTCCCGTTAAGAAATGAACGCCTTGTTGCGCACAAGCATATCCCCTTCCCGACAATATTCAAGGTAATTTTTACAATATATAGTAATGGCCGTTCTGAAAAAGCCCGGGCAGGACTTGAAATCCGGGCGGCTTTACTGATTAACTGAAGCATCCGCTCACTGCACCGGATCGATCGGGAGAGACTATGACGTATCGTGAGCTACAGAACGCCTTGACGTTATTCGGCCTGGGCGAACGGGCTACTCTCAAGCAGATCAAGACCCGGCATCGGGCGCTGGCCAAATCGCACCATCCCGATCGGAACAGCGATGCAGACCCGGACGCAATACGCCAGCTGAACGCTGCCTATCGCGTTCTGCTGGCGTATTGCGAAAACTATCGCTTCTGCTTCAGCGAAGCGGAGTTTCTCGAACAGACCCCGGGAGAACGGCTGCGCCGGCAGTTTGGCTGGGATCCGGTCTGGGGCGGCAACCCGGAGTAGCTTGCCGGCATCGCAATCCGGGCAGATCACCCGGTCAGAACTCCACCGCCAGTTGAGCCGTTAAGGCGTGCGCCGGGTCCTCCCCCTCGACCCGGGTATTGAGATATTCGACCGCCAGCAGCGCGTAGTCGCACAGGCCGCAGGAGACGGTGGCGCCGTAGCGGCGGACGTCGGCCTGGTAATCGTCGGCTTTTTCATAACGGCCGGCCAACAGCACCTTTTCTGTCGCCTGCCAGGAAAGTTCCAGATTCCATGCTTGCGGGCGGGCACCGGTCAGGTCGCCGCCGGCCTCGACCTGATCCGCCGCGAAGCGCTCCACCGCGGCCAGATATTCGGCCGTCATCCCCAGCCTGCCATGCCGTATCGCCACGAAAGCGCTCCACCCCGGCACCTCATCACGATAGAACGTTTCATCAGCCACCAGTTCCGCACCGCTTTCGGCCAGATCGCTGATCCACGAGGCCCCCAGGGTCACCTCCTCGCACGGCGTCACTTCCATAGCCGCCACCCAGCTGTCGAAACCCTCGCTGCCGTTGTCGGTTGACCCCTTGAAGGCACCGATCGTGGCGCTCCAGCGTTGGCCCGGCAGGGCCAGGACGACAGCGGAGGTATGCGTCTCACCGAGTTCCAGGGTGAGCGGATCACTGATCATGGCGCTCTCGAACTTGCCGAAGGGCAAATACTGGCGACCAAGATGCAGGGTCGGGGCCAGATCGAGTACCGGCCAGGGGGAGGTCAGGGAAAACACCGCCTCGTCGACAACCATTGGCTCGGCAGCCTCATCCTCCCACAGGCCGATGACGTGCCCGCCCAGCCAGGGGGTCAGCTCTGTCTCCAGGCCGACCTGCAATGTGCTCAAGCGCAGATCGTCATCGTCATCCCCCCCTTCGGGATGGAGCAACGCGGCTTCGGCCTCGATAAGGCCATGCAGGGTAAAGCTGGCTTTGCCGACTTTCCAGGTGAGTGGCGAGACAGATTCTTCCGTTACGGCCTCACGGCGTTCCTGCAGGTTTTCGATGCCGGCCCGGGTATCGGCATGGGCAACCAGGATCGGAAGGTCGTCTGCCTGACCTCCCGTTTTGGGGGCCGGGTAATCGGCCAGGACAGGGGTGGCGGCAATGAGCGCCAGAAAGGCCAAGGGCACGGCTTTCAGGTTGCAGAACATATGGGCGAAGACTCCATGTTTACGATTTTGAAATCCAATATCAACAATTAAGCAAAACTATCTGCCGTTATTGGCAGCTGCCGTCGTCGCAGCCGGGGCAGTGCCCCTTCTTCTTGATCACCGAGCGGTAGAAGAGGTAGACGGCGGCGCCGAGGATCAGCCCCATCCAGAACAGGTCGGCGAGCCCCATGTCATCCTCCCAGGCCGAGCAGGCGGCCGCCCTGGTAGATGATCAGGGCCACCCCCCAGGCGAGCACCGACTGGTAGGCAAAGGCCACGCCGAACCACTTCCATGAGCCGAATTCCTGGCGCATGGCGATGGCCACCACCACGCACGGCATGTACAGCAGGACAAAGGCCATCATGGCGTAGGCGGACAGCGGGGTGAAGGCCCCGCGCACCGCACTCTTCAGCGGCGAGTCGCCCTCTTCGTCCTCGGCCGCCAGACTGGAGACGCCGAAGGTACCGACGAGGTTGGCCCCGGCGTCCTTGAGCGCCCCGCCGAAGGAGACGACCATTTCCTTGAGATCCTCGCCCAGCGTCGGGACCGCTTCGGCTGCCGCGGTGGCGTCAGCTTCCGCCAAGGCTTCCGGCGCATAGATCTCGCCCATGGTCCCGACCACGATCTCCTTGGCGATGATACCGGTGATCAGCGAGGAGGCCGCTTCCCAGGTGCCGAAGCCCATCGGTTCGAAGACCGGGGCGATGACGGCGCCGGCCTGGCCCAGATAGGAGTCGCGCTTGCTCTCGACCCCCCAGGGGAGGTTGAGGAGGAACCAGACGAACACCGAGACCGCCAGGATGTAGGTGCCGGCCTTGATCAGGAAGTGCTTCCCCTTCTCCCAGGTGTGCAGGCACAGGCTGCGCAACGACGGCATCCGGTAGGGGGGGAGTTCCATGATGAACATCGGCGTCGCGCCGCGGAACAGGGTGCGCTTGAAGATCATCCCCATGACGATGGCCAGGGCGATCCCCAGCACATACAGCGACCAGATCACCGTGCCGGCGGCAGCGCCGAAGAAGCCCCCGGCGAAGAGCACGTAGACCGGCAGGCGCGCCCCGCACGACATCAGCGGGATGAGCAGGGCGGTCAGCGCCTTGTCGCGCGGATTTTCCAGGGTGCGGGTGGCGTAGATGCCGGGAACGTTACAGCCGAAGCCGAGCAGCATCGGGATGAACGACTTGCCGTGCAGGCCGATGGCATGCATCGCCCGGTCCATGACGAAGGCGGCCCGCGCCATGTAGCCGCTCCCCTCCAGGAAGGTGATGAAAAACATCATGGCGAAGATCACCGGGACGAAGACCAGCACGAAGCCGACCCCGGCGATCACCCCGTCCAGCGCCAGCGACACCGTCCAGTCCGGAGCGCTGAGCGCTCCGAGGCCGGCCTCGACCCAGCGGCGGAAGGGGCCGGCGATCATACCGTCGAGCCAGTCGCCGAAGGGGGCGGAGAGGTCGAAGGTCAGCTTGAACATCAGCCACATGGCGGCTAAAAAAATCGGGATGCCGAGGAAGCGGTTGAGGACAATGCGGTCGATCTTCTCGGTCAACTCCTCCTTGCGGATTTCCGGGCGTCGCAGCACTTCGCGGGTCAGGCCGTTGGCCAGGCCGTAGCGGGCATCGGCCATCAGCGCCTCGATATCCTCGCCGTGGGCCCGGCGCAGGTGATGAAGCGCATCGCCGACCACCTCATCGACGTTGACGTTAACCTCCCTGGCGACCTCCGCATCGCCTTCCATCAGCTTGCAGGCCAGCCAGCGCAGCGGATAGCGGCTGGCCAGCCGCGGGTGGCGCTCGTCGAGGGACCGGCCAATCCAGGTGATGGCATTGTCGATGTCTTCGCCGTAGGCAAGCTGGCGCGGCCGGTGGCTGTCCAGGGTATCGGCAGTCGCCAGCACGGCAGCCAGCAGCTCCTGCAACCCACGATTTTTGACGGCGGCGGTGGGGATGACGGTGATGCCGAGCATCTTCCCGATGCCGGCCGCATCGATCCGGTACCCTTTGGCCTCGGCCTCGTCGAAGATGTTCAGGGCCATGACCGTCGGGATCCCCAGCTCCAGAATCTGCACCGTCAGGTAGAGATTGCGCTCCAGATTGGTCGCATCGACGACGTTGACCACCAGATCGGGTTTGGCGTGCAGCAGGTAGTCGCGGGCGATGATCTCCTCCTGGGTGTAGGGGGAGAGGGAGTAGGTGCCCGGCAGGTCGATCAGGCGGATGGTGCGGCCGTTGAAGTCGAACTGGGCCTCCTTCTTCTCGACCGTCACCCCCGGCCAGTTGCCGACGTGCAGGCGACTGCCGGCGATGGCGTTGATCAGCGTCGATTTGCCGGCGTTGGGGTTGCCGGCCACCGCCACGGTAATCGTCCGTTTGGCCACCGGCTGCACCTGTTCCGGCCGGTTCAGATCATGGGCCAGATTGCTCATGGCAGCACCTCCACGGCGATTCCCTCGGCTTCCTGCTTGCGCAGGGAGAGTTGATAGCTCTTCACAGTCACCTCGATCGGGTCACCCAGAGGGGCGACCTTGGCCACCTTCACCGTTTCCCCGACCAGCACCCCCATGTCCATCAGCCGGCGTTTGAGCGGACCGATGGCGCCGATGGCGGTAATTTTGCCGCTTTCGCCGGGCTTGAGTTTCGCAAGGTTCATTGTGCCCTCCTGACCATGATCTTCATGGCCATGCCGCGGCTGATGGCGATGCGCGACTCGTCGATCCGCAGCAGCAGCGGACCGGCACCGCGGCTCAGCATCTCCACCACTTTGCCGGCCCGGAAGCCCATCTCCTCGATGCGGTTCTCGCCCTTGTGGCGCTCGCCGTCGCACTGACCGCAACAGGCTTTCTTTTCCTCGACATTGACATTGACGTGAACAATTTCGGCGTATTCACCCGGACTCAGGAGAGCAAGCGGCATCATGGGAACAACTCCTTTTGCGTGATTCATCGTGCAGACCTTTTAACGATTTTGAAATTCGGTTTCATTTAAATAAGCGACAGCGCCGCGGCTGTCAACATAAAAATGATTATCGTTTTCAAATATGGGATGGAGGCTGGCCGCCCAACAGCGCATTGGCGCCGGCAAGACAACGGCGCCCTAAGGCGCCGCGGTATCGGCAATCAGTTCGAACAGCTGGGTTTCATCGTTGAAATTGTAGATTTCACCGGTTTCGATGAGGTAGTGCCACCCCAGGATCTTCAGCTCACCCCGTTCGTAACGTTCCCGGACATACGGGTAGGTCAGCAGGTTTTTCATCTGCACCAGGACGTTGACCTGCTCGGTCAGCCACTCACGCTCCTCGGGCGTGTCGCCGGTCATCAGGCGATCGACCCGTCCCTTGACCTCACGGGATACTTCCAGCCACTTGCGCACATGAGGCAGGTGGGCCAGCTCTTCATCCGGCTTGTTCAAGGCGGAACAGCCGCCGCAATTGGAGTGGCCGCAGACCACGATGGTATCGACCCCGAGGGAGAGCACCGCATACTCGACGGCGCTGGTCGTGGCCACGTACTCCTCGGTGCTGCGATAGGGGGGGACGATGTTGGCGACGTTGCGGACGATGAACAGCTCGCCCGGCGCACTGCCGGTGATCAGATTGGGCACGACCCTCGAATCGGAACAGCCGATAAAAAGGGTGTGCGGCTTCTGCTGTCGCCCCAGTTCGCGGAACAACTCCCGGTGCCGCTCGAACTCATCGCGGCGGAACTCCATGATGCCGCGGAACAGCCTGTCCATGCGCATCCTCCCGGGCTAGGACTTACCCTGCCAACGAATCAATTCCGGGGTGGCATCCGGCGAGACGACCCGGCAAAGACACGCCAACAAGTCGGCAATCAATGGATCCTCGAACCGCCCCGGGAGCAGGGCCACACTCCGGCCACGGCGATGGTCGAACCCCTCGATGCGCCAGCCAGCCAGCCGCCCTGCCTGCAAATGTTCGCTCACCAGAGTTCGTGACACGAAGGCAACCCCTTCACCAGCAATCACGGACTCGATGGTAAACCGCAGGTCATCGGAAATCATCACCCCTTCAAAATCGGCAAAATCACGACCACTACGGGCAAGGTTGCTCCGCAGCATCTCTTTGGAACTGCAGCCATCGCGACGGGCGAACAACCGGTACCCGGTCAATGCGGAAAGCTCGACGATCCCCCGGGCAGCGTCGGGCACGGCACCGGCGGGCGCCACCAACAGCAGTTCGTCATCAGGCAGAACGAACCGGTCGAGGCCGGCGAATTCCTGGTCTGGGCAGTGTTCGAGCACCGCCAGGTCGAATTCCTCGTTACGCAGGCTGCGCAGGGCTTCCAACGGCTGCTGGAAGATGAACTTGAGATCGGCCACATCGGCATGGGCCCGGATGAAATCGCTGAGCACCTGTGACAGATAGGCCATGCCGAAGGTGGGGGTACAGCAAATCGCCAGGCGCTTGGCGCCGCCGAGCCCTTTCAGACTGTCGAGCAGTTCCCGCTCCTTGCGCAGGATGTCACGGGCCTTGGCCAGGACCAACTGGCCGGCCGGCGTCAGTTCGAGGGTCGGGCCGGAACGATCGAGCAATTGGTGATCATACTGTTCCTCAAGAAACTTGATCCGCTGCGACACGGCCGACTGCGTGATATGCAGCACCTCCGCCGCCCGCGAAAAGCTCCCTTCTTCGACTGCGACCACCAGGGTCTTCAGATATCGGGTTTCCACAATCCCTACAGAACCTCACTGGAATCTAGTGCATAAGCCATCGTTATGCCGCGCATGAAAATGTTTCGTTTTACCCTAGCACCGGAGATGCCTAGCATACAACCCATCGAATTGCCGGCAAGGCATTCCCGTGCCTTTTTTAATCCATTAACGGCGGCAACGAAAGGAGGCTGGAGCTACCCGCATCATTTTAGCATTTCGTCTTATTTAGGGAGCAAATCGTGAAAGGAGAATCCATGGAACGGAAGTCCAGAATCAGCGCCTCGAGGCTGGTCAGGATCATTCCCCTGCTGTTGCTCGTCGGTGCCTGCGCCACGGGTGTCATCCGGGAGAAGATTCTGAGTCTGCCACAAATCGAGGGCGCGACTCCGGTGGGGCAAACCGCCTGCCTGGAGTGCCACGAGGACGCTGGCAAACAGATGGCCAAAAGCGTCCACGGCCGCCTCGCCGAGTTCGAACTGATGGGCGGCACCGGCGGCTGCGAAGCCTGCCACGGCCCGGGGAGCAAGCACGTCGCCGCCGGGAAGAACGACCAGATCCTCAAGTTCGGGGAGCTTCTCCCCGAAGAATCCGCCGCAGTCTGCGCCAAGTGCCACAGCAGCGGCAAACTGATGGAGTGGACCCACGGCGAGCATGCTCTAGCCGATGTGGGTTGCGGCGATTGCCACGCCATCCACGGCGGCGAGAAAT
Organism: Desulfuromonas sp.; assembly: GCA_012026975.1. Lineage (GTDB taxonomy): Bacteria > Desulfobacterota > Desulfuromonadia > Desulfuromonadales > BM103 > VAUL01. Next base: position 42,799 of record VEPG01000056.1, read on the forward strand.
TCGCCCTGAAAAAGCAGGAGCCGGAGCTCTGCTACGGCTGCCACCAGGAGCAGATGGCCAAGGCCAGCTTCCCCTCGCACCACCCGATCAAGGAAGGGAAGATGGTCTGTTCCGACTGCCACAATCCGCACGGCGAACTGCAGACCGAAGAACTCGCCCGCGACCTCTGCCTCGAATGCCACGCTCGCTACCAGGGGCCGTTCGTCTTCGAACACGCTCCGGTCGAGGAGGACTGCTCGATCTGCCACGACCCGCATGGCAGTGTGGCCGACAACCTGCTGCTGCAGAACGAGCCGTTCCTCTGCCTGCAGTGCCATGAGAGCCACTTCCACACCACGCGCATCGGCAGCACGACCGCCAGTTCGAACCTGGCGTTTGACGGCAACCAGCTGCAGGGGACGATCCCGGCCAACGGCACCACCATCGCCGCCTCCGGCGACGGCATCCCCTTTACCAACAGCCACGGTGCGGATGGCTGGAAAATGGCTTTTGGCACCAAGTGCACCGTCTGCCACAGCGTGGTGCACGGCTCAGATCTGCCATCGCAGACAACCCCGACCATCGGCAACAACGGCCAGGGGTTCCCTGACGGCGGCAAGGGTCTGACCCGCTAGATATCTAATCAGGAAGGAGGAGACAAGATGCGATCTATGCAACGACTGCTGGCGGGTCTCCTGATCGCCACCGCCCTGCCGGCCGCCGTCTGGGCGGCCGAGGTCACCGGCTCCATCGAGGCCGGGGCCGCGGGGGTGGCGATCAAGGATAGCCCGCTGCGCGTCAACGAATACTCGACGATCCGTCCCGACGACGGCGGCGGGGCCTACGGCAAAGTGGACCTGAAAAGCCACTCCGGCGGCCTGGCCGTCGATGTCGAAGCGGATGTCTTCGGCAGCCGCGACCAGAAATACGATCTCGGCATCGACGCCAACCGGATCTTCCGGCTCAGGAGCGATTACCAGAAATATCAGCACTGGCTGGGCCACGACCAGCTCAACTACCTCGACGCGGCGATCCCGCCGGCCCAGGGCGCCCCGGGCAGCACCGTGACCCTCGGCCCGAACGTTGTCCCAGGGTTTATCGTCCCGAGCACCTACAACCCGGCCACCGGCCAGGTCACCGTGGGCGGCCCCGCTCCGGGCAATCCGGCCACCGACCAGCAGATCGGCCGCGCCAGCGTCTACGGCGAGGACCTGACACCGGGGGCGGACTTCAACATCCGTTACAGCGAATGGAAAAACCAGGCCGACATCACCCTGCCGCAGCTGCCGAACCTGACCTTCCATGCCGGCTACCGCCTGCAGAAGCGCGAGGGGATCGAACAGTCGATCGGCATGAGCAAATGTACCGCCTGCCACATCACCGGGCAGGGGCGTGACGTCAACGAGGAGACCAAGGACCTGTCTGCCGGGGTCACCGGCCGCTTCGGCCAATTGACCGTCGACTACACCTTTCTGGACCGGGAGTTCCGCGAGCAGGCCGACACACCGCTGCGCTGGTACGATCCGGCACTGTCCCCGGCCGGCGCATACAATGCTCCCGGCGGGGTGCTGACCGCACGCCCCTTCGACAACCGGCTCTCCTATGAATATACCGACGGGATGCTGGCCTACGATACGACACCCGACTCGGACAAGCAGAGCCATACGCTCAAGGCCCGCTACGATTTCAGCCGCGACACCAGCATGGTCGGGAGTTGGGTCCATGCCAAGGTCGACAGCGACAAGAGCAGCGAGCCGGGGATTTTCGTCCTGAACGACGATAATCTCGAAACCGAGTACGACGGCTATGCCTTCAAGCTCGCCACCAAGCTCCTGCCGCAGCTCAAGCTGACACTGCACGGCAAGCTTGAAGAGATCGACGCCGACGATGTCGCGCTGACCTATTACACCATCGGCACCCTCGCTCAGGGGAATCTCGGGGGCAATCTGCCGACCAACGCCTTTGCGGCCGGCTACGAAGCACTGGCGGCCCGCGACATCCTGACCCTCGGCGCCGACGCCCTCTACCGCCTGACGCCGAAATCGTCAGTCAAGCTCGGCTACGAGTATCAAGAGGTCGACCGCGATGCAGAGGACTACGAGAAGACTACCCGTCACAGCATCGAGGCGACCTACCGGGCCAAATACAGCAAGTCGCTGAGCACCCGCGTCAGCTATCGTTACGAGAACATCGACGACCCGCTCCAGCACACCGCCGCGGCCGGCTTCATCAACCCGACCACCGGTCTGCCTTACGCCGGTAATCAGGACCCGACACCAACGATCGGTTCCGGCAGCCTGTACGGCACGCAGTACTATGATCTGCGCCAGACCGACCTGAGCAATCTGCCGGAAGACATCCACGAAGGGAAGGCCTCGGTGACCTGGTCGCCACGGCCGAACCTCTCGGCGACCGTCAGCTATCGGATCAAGCTGGAAGAAAACGACCTCGACCGGTCGACCTGGGAGCAGACGACCCACAGCCCGTCGCTCTCCCTGTGGTATGCGCCGACCGGTGACTTGAGCTTCACCTTCGCCTACAACTACTTTGCCCAGGCGACGGAGGCCAAGTTCTGCCAGGGCTGGTACGATGGCTGAGCGGGCGTCATCGTATCGTCCCAGTTGGGGGCGACCTGTGACACCACCCAGTACGACACCGATGTTCACACCATCAGCCTGGCGGCTGACTACGCCGCCACCGAGAAACTTGACCTGCGCGCCGCCGTCAGCTTCAGCGATGCCAAGGCCGAGTGGAGCAGCCTGTACATCAACTATCCGGCCGGGGTCACCGATCCGGTCCTTCTGGAGATGTATGACCCGACCGCCCTGTCGAGCATGACCGACTACTCCGACCTGCACTACCAGCAGACCGAGCTGTCGCTGGGCGGGACCTACCAGGTCACGCCGCAGTTCTACGTGGCCGCCCAGGCTGCCTACGAGATCTTCAAGGACAAGGATCCCTACGTCTACGGCGATCTCGATGGCGAGTCCTGGAACGGTTATCTGGGGGTCGGCTACAAGTTCTAGAACGCAACACGTATTGCCTCATGCCATCCGGCCCGGCGGGAAACCGCCGGGCCGTTTTTTTCGGAATTATTTTGCCGCTCCTCGCCATCCATGCTAATTTAAAATGTTATGCGCCAAATTAATCAGCCAATATCGCCCGGCACTCAGCCGCGCCTCGCCGACCTGCTGCACGTCACCCATCCGGCCCGCTATCTGGGCGGCGAGCGCGGCAGCGTGGTCAAGGACTGGTCCGCGGTCGACGTGACCTTCGCCCTCGCCTTCCCCGACGTCTACGAGGTCGGCATGAGCCATCTCGGTTCGGCGATCCTCTACCGGGTTCTGAACGACACGCCGTGGATTGCCGCCGAGCGCGCCTATACCCCCTGGCCCGATCGCGAGGCTCAGCTGCGCGCCAACGGCGAGCCATTGGCCAGCCTGGAGAACGGGCGGTCCCTGGCGGCCTTCGATCTGGTCGGCTTCTCCCTGCAGTACGAGCTGAGCTACACCAACGTGCTGACGATGCTCGACCTGGCCGGCATTCCGCGCCGGGCCGCCAATCGCGACGGCCGCCACCCGCTGGTGGTGGTCGGCGGACCGTGCGCCATGAATCCCGAACCGCTGGCCGATTTCATCGACTGCGCGGTGCTCGGCGATGGTGAAGAGGTGGTGCTGGAGCTGTGTGCGGCCGTACGGGACGCCAAAACCGCCAACCTCGACCGGGCTGAGCTCCTGGCAAAACTGGCGCGCATTCCCGGCATCTACGTACCGGCGTTTTACGATGCCACCTACCGTGCCGACGGACGGATCGCGGCAATTACCCATCGCCCCCCTGCCCCGCCGACGGTGCGCCGGCGCATGGTCGCCGATCTCGACGCGGCACCGTTCCCGGATGAGCCGATCGTGCCGCTGCTGCAAACCATTCACGACCGGGTTGCGGTCGAGGTGGCCCGCGGCTGCACGCGCGGCTGTCGCTTCTGCCAGGCCGGCTATCTCTACCGCCCGGCGCGCGAGCGGCAGCCCGACACCCTGCGCCGGCAGATCGACAACGCCCTGCGCCGCTCCGGCTACGACGAGGTCTCGCTGCTCTCCCTTTCCACCGGTGACTACACCGCCATCGAGCCGCTGCTGCAGAACCTGATGGGGTGCTACGCCGACCAGAAGGTGGCGGTTTCCCTGCCGAGCCTGCGCGTCGGCTCGCTGACCCCGGCCCTGATGGAGGAGATCAAAAAGGTCCGCAAGACCGGCTTCACCCTCGCCCCCGAAGCCGGCAGCGAGCGCCTGCGCCAGGTGATCAACAAGGGGATCACCGAAGAGGATCTGCTGACAGCGTCGAAAACCGCCTTCACCCTCGGCTGGCGCATCATCAAGCTCTACTTCATGATGGGGCTCCCCACCGAAACCGGGGAGGATCTCGCCGCCCTGGTCGACCTGGCCGCGCGGGTCAAGGCGACCGGCCGCGGCACTCAGGGGGGCGCGGACGTCAACGTCTCGGTCTCCAACTTCGTCCCCAAGGCGCACACCCCTTTCCAATGGGAGGCACAACTGGGCCGCGAAGCGATCCGCGAGCGCCAGGATTATTTGCGCGAGGGGCTGAAGAAGCGCCGCCTGCGTCTGAAGTGGCACGAGGCGGAACTGTCCGTGCTGGAGGGGGTATTCGCCCGCGGCGACCGGCGTCTCGGTGCCCTGCTGGAGCGCGCGGTCGACCTTGGCTGCCGTTTCGACGGCTGGCGCGACCATTTCCGCTGGGATCTCTGGCAGCAGGCACTCCAGGAGACCGGCATCGATCCGGCTTTCTACCTGCGGGCCCGGCAGAGCGGTGAAGTCCTCCCCTGGGACCATCTCGATGCCGGCGTTTCCAAAGCTTTCCTGCTGCGCGAACGGCAGCACGCCCTGCTCGGCAAGGCCACGGCCGACTGCCGTTTCGGCCAGTGCAGCGCCTGTGGCGTGTGCGACTTCGAAAAGATCCGCACCCGTCTCGCCGACCGCACCCGCCTGCCGGCCGCCGTGGAACCGTCGCGGCCGACCGGCGACGAACTTCCTGCCGACCTGCCCAAGCTGCGCCTGACCGTGCGCAAGGGGGAGCGCGCGGCCGCGCTCAGCCACCTGGAGTTCATGACCGCCGTCCAGCGAGCGGTCAAGCGCGCCGGTATTCCGGTGCGTTGGTCAGGCGGCTTCCATCCGGCACCGCGCATCGGCTTCGGCGACGCGCTGCCGCTGGGGGTGGCCAGCGAAGCCGAACTGCTCGATCTCGACCTTGCCGCCCCGTGCGAGGCCGCTGCGGCAATGGCCGCGCTGAACCGCGAACTGCCGGCCGGGATGGCCGTCCTGGCGGCGCAGCCGATTTCCCGGCGGACACCGTCGGCCGCGGCCAGCCTGGCGACCGCCGTTTACCGCGTGCCGCTCGCTACGACCGCCCCTGCCGATCTACCGGCACGCGTGGAGGCGTTCCTGGCGGAGGCATCGATCGTCGTCGAACGGATGAAAAAGGGCCGGCCGATCACGATCGATCTGCGTCCCTGGGTTGCCACGCTGAAGGTGGAACCCGACGCACTCTGGCTGACCCTCAAGAGCGGCAGCCCGCTGCCGGTCGCGTCACACCTCCTTGGCCTGGTCATCGAGGACGTGCGCGCCCTGGGGGTGTGCAAGACCGCGGTGACCCTGCACGAGCCGGCGACCGATTGCGAAAGCGGCGCGGGCGGGTAGTCTATATTAAAATTTAACGCGGAGCACCCTGAGCAGCGGATGCGCTGGCGTTCCCCCATTTCGAATTACAGTTTTTGAAGGAGCTGCAACATGACCAAGGAACTGGTGATCAACACCACGTCGCACGAGACGCGTGTGGCGCTACTGGAGAGCGGGCACATCGCCGAGCTCTACATCGAGCGCAGCCGCGAGCGGAGCATCGTCGGCAACATCTACCGCGGCCGGGTGATCAGGGTCCTGCCGGGGATGCAGGCCGCCTTCGTCGACATCGGCCTCGACAAGGCCGCCTTCCTGTACGTCGCCGATGTGCTTGACGAGATGGAGGCGGTCGAGCAGTTCATCGAGGCCGGGCAACCCCCACGTCAACCGGGGGAGGAAAACGGCGACGAGCGTCCGCCGTTGCCGCCGATCGAGGAACTGCTCCAGGAAGGGCAGGAAATCGTGGTCCAGGTCGCCAAGGACCCGATCGGCACCAAGGGGGCGCGCATCACCGCGCACATCTCCCTGCCGGGCCGCAATCTGGTGTACATGCCGACCGTCGACCATGTCGGCATCTCACGGCGCATCGAAAACGAGGAGGAGCGCCTGCGTCTGCGCCACCTGGTGGATATCATGCGCCTGGAGGGGACCGGTTTCATCATCCGCACCGCCGCCGAGGGGAAGAGTGCCGACGAACTGAAGGCCGACATGGACTACCTGGTGGCCATGTGGGAACAGATCGACCAGCATCGCGTCGACCGCGGCGCACCGTGCCTGATCCACTCCGACCTCGACGTCACCAGCAAGGTGCTGCGCGACATCCTCACCGAGGACGTCTCGCGGATCGTGGTTGACAGCGCCGAGGAGTACCGCAAGATTCTCAGCTTTCTTGACACCTTCATGCCGGGGCAGCAGTTCCGCGTCGATCACTACCAGGAAGACGAACCGATCTTCGATACCTTCGGGCTGGAGGTCGAGATTGCCCGGGCGCTGGGGCGCAAGGTCTGGCTGAAAAGCGGCGGGCACATCATCATCGACCAGGCCGAGGCCCTGACTGCCATCGATGTCAACACCGGACGCTTCGTCGGCAAGCACAACCTCGAGGACACCATCCTCAAGACCAACCTCGAGGCCATCAAGGAGATCGCCTTTCAGCTCCGGCTGCGCAACATCGGCGGGCTGATCATCATCGACTTCATCGACATGGAGAAGGAGCCGCATCGGGAGAAGGTCCACGGTGCCCTGGAAGAGGCCCTCAAGAACGACAAAGCCAAGACCAACATCCTCAAGATCTCCGAACTCGGCCTGGTGGAGATGACCCGCAAGCGGGTGCGCGAGAGCATCGGCCGCATTCTCTGTGAGCCGTGCCCCTATTGCGAGGGGAAAGGCTCCGTCAAGAGCAAGACCACCATGGTCTACGAGATCTTCCGCGAACTGCAGCGCGAGATGCGCAACTCTCCCGGCTACCGGATGACGCTCAATGTCCACCCGAATATTGCCGCGCTGCTGTACGACGAGGAACGGAGCGGCATCGAAGAGCTGGAAAAGCGTCACCAGAAGCAGATCGCCATCCACGCCCGCCCCGGCTTCCACGTCGAGCAGTTCGAGATCCTGGTGGGCTGAAACGTAGAGAACGCATTGACGTAGAGACGCATTGCAATGCGGCTCTACGAATTGATCGGGAACAGATATGACCACCAGACATTGCCATTGCCTTGCCCTCCTGCTGATTGCCACCCTCTTCACCGCCGCCTGCCAGCGCGAGGAAGCACCGCCGGTTACAGCGGTGAAACCGCAGCCGCCGGCTGCCGCCGGCAGCGAAACCCGGCCCGCCCCGGTTCCACCCGCGGAAAGTCCCGCCGCATCAATCCCGGCTCAGGCCCCGACACCGCCAGCGGAGCCTGCCGCGGGCGTTTCCGGCCCGGTGATTTTCATGGAACAGGGGATTGTTCTGGCTCGCGGCGAGACGCTGGCCGATGCCCTGCCGGTCTGGCGGCGCTTCGCCGCGCAAAAGCCCGCGCTGCTGCTCCTCTCCAACGACCCGGCCCTGCTGCCGCCGCCGCCTGAACTGCAGCCGAGGATTGCCGAGACGCTGGCCAACGCGACGGACGCGGCCGTGCGCCAGGCCGGCAATCCTCTGCAGCCGGCGCCGCTCTTCCTCCCGGTGATGAGCGGCGATCTCGCCCTGCGCCAGGGTTGGCTGCGGGAGCTGATCTGGGCATTCCCGTTTCCCGACTCCGCCCAGGAACTCAATCTGGACAAGCTGCGCGAGCAACTGACCGCCAACCGCCTGGCTGACGCCGACGAAGCGGCCACCCTGCAGCTGGACGGCAAGGTCTTCAACGGCAAGCTGCGCGGCTTGCCGTTCCGCGCCGGGGCGCTGTCCAACCTGCCGAAGCTGGACGGCCCGCTGATCGTGCACATCGACCTGAGCTACCTGCAGAAGCTCTACAAGAACGAGATCGCCACCCCGGTCATCCCGCTGGCGGGAAGCGTCCTGCAGCAACTCAAGGAACGCAAACTCCCGGTGCTGGCCGTGACCTTCTCCTACAACCACGCCGACGGCAACATCCCGCTGGACGTGCGCTTTCTCGGCGAGTTCATCAGCGCCCTGACGGAGAAGCCCGAGCGGCTGGGACAACCCCTGCCCAAGCGCTGGGCCGCCCAGAAGGACATCCTCTACCTGGAGAATTTTTTCCAGAAGGACGAGATCCGCAAACTGGTCGAACAGCAGGCCCAGGAATCGCCGAAAGCTGCCTGGGTGCAGTACAACCGCTACCATACGGCCGGATTGTTCAAGGAATTACAGCCGGCGCTGGCCAACCTGGCGCACAGCGTGGCGTTCGACCGGATGTACGGTCTGGAGTACCTGCAGCTGGCTCAGCGGGCCTTCGAAAACAAGGCTCCCGACCAGGCGCTGCGCATGATGCAGATGGCCGCCGCCACCTTCCCGGAGAATCCGTTCATCAAGCTGCAGATAGCGCAACTGGCGATGGAGAACGGGGACAAGCAGACCGCCGGAAAACTGATCAGGGAACTGCAGAAACTCCCCTGGTCGTCAGTTTACTACCCGGAGATGCCGAAGTATCTGGAAGGATTTCTGGCGGAGGCGGAGAAGAGCAAGTAGGAGCAAGGGGATACTTCTAGCGATGTCCCTCTTTAATCCTTTTAATCACGCGCAGAGGCACTCAACGGGGCGCCTCGCGGAAAACCTGCAATATTGATGTATACTTAAGGCACTTCTCGGGAGGTGCCCCCATGCGCAAAACTCTCTTCAATATCACCAAGATCTTGCTCTGCCTGCTTGCCGGCCTGACCCTCCCCGCTTTTGCCGTCGATCGTCCACCGGCCGACTACACCGATCCGGTGACCGGCATGGAGTTCATGGCGATTCCGGGTGGAACCTTCACGATGGGTGACAATCAAGACAAAACGGCAAGCCCGGCACACGAGGTAACGATCAAACCGTTTTTGCTCGGTCGGTTCGAGGTAACCTTCGAGCAGTATGCCAAGTTCTGTTCGAGTACCGGACGACTGATTCCCTCCGATAGCGGTTGGGGGATGGCCGACCGGCCTGTAATCAACGTGTCCTGGCAGGACGCCGTCGATTTCACCAAGTGGCTGTCGGAAAAGAGCGGCAAGACGTTTCGCTTACCAAGCGAGGCTGAATGGGAGTATGCGGCACGCGACGGAGCAAAGACGCAGTTCCCGTGGGGGGACGAGATTGGGGTGAATCGGGCCAACTGCAACGGTTGCGGCAGTCCGTGGGATGGCCGCATGACTGCAACGGTCGGTTCCTTTACGCCAAATAGTTACAGTCTTTACGACATGATCGGCAACGTCTACGAATGGTGTCTGGATGCCCGGCACGATAATTACCTTGGGGCACCGGCCGATGGGTCGGCGTGGGAGGATGCGAAGGAAAATTTTCACATGACCCGTGGCGGTTCCTGGTACCTGCCACCGGCTGAGATGACCATCATCCGTCGTTGCTGGGCGAATGATGGACGACGTGAAATCGGGTTTCGGGTCGTTCTTGAAAAATAAGGTTTGCTTCGGAGCGACCAAACAACACCACGATCCGCGTTTATTTTTACTGCAAGGACGTTGCCTCCCGCTTCTCACGATTAAAGCTTTCCAGGATTTCCTGAACGGCCTGCTCTTTTTCTTCGGGTGAGTTACCGAGTCCCGTGAGGGGCAGAGTCTGTCTTTCCCGTTGAACCACACCGTACAAATCTGCCCGATTTTGATCTGCCCGTCTCATTCTGAGAAGCTGGTCGGCAAGATTGTAGCGACTTGAGTATTCAAGGATTGGAAAAAGATCTGTGTTCAGGTCTGCGTCACGGGCAAAGGCTTTAACGGTCTTTCCGGAAAAGAGATAATGCTTGGACAGCAAATCTGCAGGGGTTTCGGTGACACTGAGCCGGCCTTGAAAATACCGGGCAAGTCGATATTTGACCCCCTGATAGTGAATCCCGACTTCGTCAACAGAACCGAGCATAAACAGGTCGGGTCCATTAATAAACAGGTGGACACCGGGGAAAACTTCAGCGAAAGTTCTCAGCAAGACCTTCAGATTTTCCTGAGACAGATCGTAAAGCGGTATCCACTGACAGAAAAGTCCTCCCGGATTTAGGCGTTCCCGGACAATCTGGAAGAACTCCAGGGTGAAAAGATTGGCGTTACCGGCCTGCCAGGGATTTGACGGTTCAGAGATAACCACATCGTATTTGCCTGGGTGCAACAGCAAAAAATTCCGGGCATCCTGCAAATAGGTCGTGACCCGCGAATCGGATCTGGAATTCAGATTGACCTCTTGGAAGTAATCCGCTGCCTTCATCACTGCCGGGGAAATCTCCACGCAATCGATCCTTCGCGCCGGATACTGGGCAACTGCGCCGAGAGTCACGCCGGTGCCAAGGCCTATCACCAAGACATCCTGCGGATTGGGATGAATCAGGATTGGCAACTGCCCGAGCAGAATCTGGGTCGCCATATCCCTGGTTCCTCCATCGACCTTGCCATTGACGGTAAAGTACCGGACTCCGTTGTTCATATCCTCCATGACTGCGACCGTTGCATCCAAGCCTTCAATACTTTCGAGCAACTGCTGACGGGCCAACCGCCCTTGAAAAGCAGTTTTCGGATCTCCCTCTGAAACATAGTAATAGTAGACTCCGCTGTTCATCAATTTGGCATCCCAACGAAATGGCAAGCCGATCATCACTATCGCCACAACAACCGCTCCCCCCAGCCAGCACTGGGCAGAAGCTACCATCGTTCGATAGAGACCGATGGTTATCGCACTCCCAAGTAGCAGCAAAAAGGCTGCCGTCAGCTTGAAACCATTCTGTAATCCAACGGCAGGAACAATCCAAAACGCACCGACCAGGCTCCCCACTACTGCTCCGAGAGTATTGTAAAGAACAACCTTTCCGACCCGTTCGCCCATGCCTTGCGTATCAGGAGAATGAATCGCCATTGCCGCCGGAAACATGGCCCCAGAGAGCAGGGCCGGAGGCCCGATGACCAGAAAGACGATCGGCAGCGCCGCAAACACATAAAACCACCAATTCTGGCCTGACATCTGGTTGATGGTCAGAAGTGCATAGGGAATCTGATCGTAGAAGGGAAGTGTTCCGAGGACGTAAAGGCCGGACAGGATCGCAAGACCGGCGAAAAGGGTCGGGAGATTACGAAATTTCTTCTGCAACGGCACAAAAGCCGCGCTGCCAATTGCCATGCTGATCAAGTAGACAGAGAGAATGCTCGCAAAGGCATAGGTGGAATTTCCCAGAAATAAGACCATCACCCGGTTCCACAACAGTTGCAGGGAGAGGGCACAACTTCCGGCGAGAAAAGTCCCGGCAAGGATCGGTGTGGAGGTGTTCTCTGGCGTCGACGTGCGTTCCGGTACGACCGGTTCATGAAAATCAAGCGGGCGTCGACTCCACCAAAAGAATACGACCGCAAGCCCCATATTGATAACATAGGCAAAAATCTCCGTACAGGAAAGCCCCCAGTACGGTATCAGGACATACCCGGCCAGAAATGCGCCGACCGCCGCGCCGACAACATTGACTGCATACAACAAGCTGATCTCTCTAGGGAAGTCTCCTCGTTTCAGCAGACTGCCGACAACCGGCAAGGTTCCCCCCATGCACAAGGTCGGCGGCAACAGGAGCAGCGAAGAGAAACCTAACAGCAAAATCGTGGAGAGGGCCGAGGCAATTGAAAATTGCCCATGCAGGGCGACATAACCAGATTCGACCCCGTGCAGGGCCGGTCGGAAGAGCATGGCGGAAAGGGCGATCCCCAATTCCAGGAGAGCATAGAGGCGCAGGGGATTGCGTATCCGGTCGGCAATCCGCCCGAAGAGCGCGCCACCCAGGGCCAACCCGCCCATAAAGGTCGCCACGACAATCCCCACCGCCCAGATCGTCGAGCCGAACGTCAGGGAGAGATACCTGGTCCACAGCACCTCGAGGACCAGTGCGGAAAACCCGGAGCCACAAAGTGCGACCAATAACGTGTTTTTGTAAGGGGTTGACATCATTATTGATAGTTGTTACACACCCTTGCCGCGAAGACAAGTTGCAGACTGGATATTATCGACAAAAAGCCCCTGTCCGGAGCATTCCGAACAGGGGCTTTTTTCGTCTACCGGGTACGGACTACCACGGCGTCGCCGTGTTCCACCCAGGTTCATCCCCCGCATCCGTCGTAGCGCCGTTGCCATTGGCATCGATGCGACGGTGGCAGTTCTGGGCACTGGTCGTGTAGGCAAGTTGCTTGCTTCCCGTCGAATCCAAAGCCGCCCAGGTGGTCCAGTTGGTATCGCTGGCGAACTGGTCGTCCCAGGTATTGAGCCGGGTATCGAGGCAGTTGGTGATCATCAGCCGCGGCAAGCGTGAGGCATGCGGGGTATGACACTTTGAACAACTGAAGCTGTGGTAGTCGGCGTTGACCGAGGTCCCGGTGATATCGAGATTGGTCAAACCGGTACCCGCCGTACCCCATTTGAATTCGGCAGCTGTATACCCATAACGCGTACCGCTTCCGCCCACGCGCGGGGCATTCATCGAAATGTCAGGCGCCGTTGCCAAGTCTTGCGAGCGGAAGCCACCCATCCAACTCTTGCCGGTATCCTGATAGTCCGTGACCCCCTGGTAAGCCATGTACGGCCGGGTGACGCGGGCGTTGCCGCTCCCCGTCGGCAGACCGCGCTTGGAGGCGCCGAAGATGTTGCGCGCGGCCGTGGTGTCGTTGGTAAAGCCCTTCACCGAGTTGTTATGACCGATCCAGGCGGTCTGGATACTGGCCTGAGCATGACACAGGTTGCACAGGCCGTCGTTGGTGGCGTAGGCGTAGGTGGCGTTCGGGCTGGCGTTGTTCTGATCGATCTGGTAACCGCCATTGCCGGTTGTTGTAAGGCCACCACGCGGCACCGCACCATAGACGTTATCCGTCTGGGCAAAGGTCACACCTGCCTTCGGCGCCCCGTCTTCCTTGTAACCACTGGGCCGCCAGGTGCCGCGCAGGTAGGGTTTGCCGGAGGCCGTATCGCCAGTCGTCTTATTCAGGTCGTGGACATCGTGGCAGTAAGAGCAAACCACGAAATCCACAGTCTCCTTGGTGGTCCCCACGGTGGAACCGGTATCGTGGGACGACCAGCGGGCATGTCTTGTCGACGGTTTGGCGCTCAGGATACCGTTCTTATAGGTGAAGAGGGCGCTGCTCCAAGTGCCGGCGGCGTCGAACCAGCTCTTCTTGTTGTAGCTACCGTAGTTGTAAGTGCCGCCGTTATTGGTCCCCCATTCGGAAATATCACCGGCATCGGCCAAAGACCCGTTGTTGTTCTGGTCATGGCAGTTCCAGCACATTTCCGGTTCGGTGGCCCCCGAAGTTGATGTGCCGCCAATGAAGAGGGCGCCATGTTCACCACTCGAGAGCACGTAGTTGATGCCAACGGTCGTATTATTGGCAATGGTGATAACGCCGGTTCCGGTCTTATGGAACGGATGGCACTTGCCGCACTGGGAATCCCAATTGGTCGAAGTGGTAATTGTGTCTCCCGTCAGGGCTTTCAAATGCGAGCCATAGACGGTCGTCTTACCCGTAGCGTTGCCTGTCGGCCAGACCACCACCGGCCCTGAGCCGCCAGGGCCATGACAGCCACTGCAGCCACCACCCTTGAAGCCGTCGCTGTGCTTGTGGCAGGTGGTACAGCGGGTACCGGTGTTGTGCGTATTGGTTTCGTTGATCCCCCGCCGGTAGTAACCGGCCTTGGTCTGGTTGTGGCAGATCTCGCAGATGCCGTTGGTCGCCGTACTGACGCCGTAGCTGTTGGTGGCGTTGCCAGTAAGCGCGGTGAAGGTCACCGCCGTGATATTCGCCGTATCCTGCGGCGTACCGTAACTGTCGGAGCCAATCGTGGCATCCGTCGAGGTGAGCGGCGCCGAGATGTGGCTGCGGACCATATAGTAGTTGGTGTCGCCGTGTGGGTCGTGGCAGTCGACGCACTTGTAGTCATAGTTATTAGGCCATGTTTTAGTGCTGCCGGTTATTGCCTTGGTATGCGCTTGGATAGTCGGCGTATCGTGGCAACCGGCCTGCAGGCAGAGTCCGTTGGTGTTGGTGGCATAGGCGCCGAGCCGGAACGGATCGGTGGCCGAGGCCGCCGGGGAATGCTGTGCAGCGCTGCTGTGGCAGGTGTAGCAGCCTGGGGTCGCCGTACCGGTGTAGGAAGACAGGTTGGCAGCCGCATTGCTACTCCAGGTATAAGCCGTCGTGCGGCCATGACCATACGTATTGTACTGACCGGTGAAGGTCACCGGGTTGGGGATCGTGTCGATGGCCGGCTTGGTGGTGCCGGTCTCGGTCGCGGCCAGGCCGCCGCCGTGGCAGTCGAAGCAGCCGTTGGTCAAGGTGCCGCCCCAGGTCGGGGTCGCCCCGCCGTGGCAGACCGTGGCGGCACAGGTGCCGTCGTCAAGATGGGTGGCACCGGCGGCATTATAGTTGACCCCGCCGGCAGTGCTGGCGGTGTCGGTGTAGGTGCCCGCACCGCTATTCATATAGAAATTCACCGTCAGATTCTGGTGCAGTCCGCCGCCGCCACCCGTGGCCGTGTAGACCGATGCCCCACGGCTCCCTGAGACGTTGTAGGTGGCATTGCCGTGGCAATTATCGCAGTCGGTGTAGGTGGCATCGTTGTTGGCATGGGCAGCATGACTGCGGCCGACGCTGGCCGCGCTCGGCAGCGGGCCGGTGCCGCCGGTGTTGTGGCAGCTGCCGCAGGTGACCGTCGCACTCCACTGCGGCGTGGTCACGCCGTTATGGCAGATGACATTGTTGCAGGTGGTGCTGGCACCGACGAGCGCGCCGTTGCGGGCAGCCGCGGCCGCTTCGTAATTCATTGCGGTGGCGAAGTTCAGGTCATCGGCGCCGTTGATGTGGTTGGCGCCGGTCGCCACACCGCCGCTGGTTGCCGTCGAGTTGTGACAGTTGAAGCACTCGTTGACGTTGGTGGCGTTCGGCAGCGAGTTGGAAGCCAGATGCTGGCTATGTTTGTTGGTGGCCATCGCCTCCAGATGGCAGATCGCGCAGTTGGCCATGCCGGTGGTATTCCAGGCATAGGTGGTCTGCGCCGGAGCGGTGCTTGGCGAAGCATCGGAACGGTGGCAGAAGTTGGTCCCGCAACTGCCGTAGCTGGTGCGGAAGGTGCCGCCGTAGACCGGTGCCGGCGTCAGGTTGCCGTCGACATTGAAAGTGCCGTTGAGATGGTTGGCCGCCGGCAGGGTGCCGGTCGGACTCCCCCAGGCGACAGAGGCATTATGACAGCTGGCACAGTTGATGGTCTTGCCGAAGGTGGTTGCGGCATTGGTATGCACCGTGTGCTTGGTGTCGCTGGTCGGGTTGTTGTGGCAGGCCGAACAGTTCATTGTCGTCGGCAGAGCCGAGGTAAGCACCGTATGGGTCGGAGTGACATACCAGTCCGGGGTGGCTACAGGCTCGCTGCCGGCGGCCGCCGTGCCGTACTGGACGTGGCAGTCGACGTTGGAGCAGGTATTGCCGGTGGTCTCGAAGGTGCCCAGGGTGCCGGTTTCGTCCGCACCGCCCCAGAACACCTTCGGTGCCGCGGCGGTCAGCGTCGTCGTCTTGAAGACATCGGCGGCGGTGGCGCCCATGTGATCGCTGTCGCCAATGGCGTGGCAGTACTGGCACAGGGCCTGCTGCTTGGTGCTGCTGGCGGCATCGGCCAGCAACTGGTCGACGGTCTGCGCGTAGACCTTGCTGGCCAGCCACTGCATGTGCAGCTGGTGGGCGCCGACGATGTCGGGCGTAGTGGTGCCGTTGTCGGCGCCGGAAGTGTTCGGCCAGATCTGGCCGGTCGCCGTGCTGCCGTGGCAGGAATCAGTGGCGCAACCGGTGGCCTCGACCGTGCCGTTGATATGGAAGCTGGCGACAATGGCCGGCGGGTCGGTGGTCGTGGTTACGGTTGAGCCATGGCAGTTCTTGCAGGTCGCCGGGAAGGTCTGCGTGTTGTGGGTGGTGTCGGACGGCGGCAAACCATGGCAATAGTTGCTGCAGGTGCCGGCCGTACCCGGAACATAGGTGGTCCAGTTGGCGGTCCAGGCCGGGGTGGAATCAAGCGCACCGGCATCGCCACCCGGCGTCTTGAAGCCGTGACAGTAGACCGAACAGCTTAAGGTACCGGAATCGTAGGCTGTCGTGGTGGTGTTGAGCTGGGCCCGGGCACCGAAGGTTAGGTCGGCCGGAGCGGCGATGTTGGTCAGGATATGCCCGGCGGCATTGACTGTGCCGGGAACGGTATGGCAGTCGGCGCAGGCAACTGCCCCGCCGTTCATCAGGTTGCTGGTGAGCGTCAGGTGGGTCAGGTGCGCGCCGGCGGCGTTGGCGCTGCGGAACGGCGAGGCCGCGGTCGGGTAGGCATCAGCGGCGACGCCGGAGTCGGTCTTGGCCCGGTTGTGGCAGAAGGTGCAGGTGCTGGTGTGTGTAGAGCCCCAGGTCGGGCCGGCGCCGGCCGGGCCGCCGTAGAGGGTAGCCGCGTTTGTGCCGCCGTGACAGTCGGTGTTCTCGCACTTGCCGAGGGTCGGCGTCGAAGTCTGGTTCCAGGCCGTGTCGGCGACATGATCGGCGTTCTTGTCGTAGCGGGCGGTGGCTTTGGCGCCGATGCCACTGACGTTCATCTCGATGGTGCCGCGACGGTGGCGGGAGGTGTAGGTACCCCCCGGGGTCTGGCTGCCTTCAATGTGGCAGGTGTTGCACTGATAGGCGAAAGTGGTGCCATGGGTGGCATGGTTCCCCTGGACCGCGCCGGTAGCACCGGTACGGGCGACCCCGTCAAGAACCGGCAGCGGGTGGCAGCCGCCGCAGCCGAGACCGGTGGTGATCAGGACCGAGTTGGAATCCCACGGGCCGCCGAGCGGCGCCATGTCCGGCGCGAGCACACCGAGCGCCGTGATGCGCGAAATGCAGGTGGTTCCATCAAGGGCACCCGATGTGATGTCGTAGGTGACCCACAGATACTTCGGGGTGCCCGAGGTCACGGTACGACTGGCGGCGGCGATCGCCGTCAGATCGACAACTGTTGATTGGCCGTTCCAGTTGGCGACCGTCGTCGTACCGAGAACCCCGTCGCTGAAGTTGGTGTTCGCATCGATGTGCACCTTAAGGTTGGCAATCGTGCCGGTGGCCGCGATGTTGACGTCGTCAACCGTCGCCGAAGTGATGACGCAGCTACCGTTACCGGTGGCGTCGGAGTTGATTTGCAGGCGCTGCATCTGGACGTTGGTCTGGCTGGGCTGCGCCGTGGTCGCCACCGTGGTGTTGCTGGTGACGGTCAGGCTGTCCACCACCGCCGGGGTGAAGGTGATGGCGATATCATCGGCATAGAGGCTTGAGGTCGCGCCGTTGGTGGCGCCGGTAGTGCTCGACAGCGAGACGGTGATCTGGTTGACGTTCTTGGGCAGGGTCAACGGGAAAACGGTCGCGGTCGTATTGGTGACGTTCGTCCAGGCGCTGTTGGCGCCGACTGTGCCAGTAAAGATATTGACCGTGGTCGCATCGCTGTAGCGCAGATCAATGGTAATGGTCCTGGCCGTACTGGCGGCGAGGGTCCACTGTTCCATCGCCCAGACGACAACGTCAGTCTTGGCGGCAATGACACCACCGGCCGAAACGGTAACCGACTGGGTTGCGGTTCCGGTCGAGGCCTTGGCTCGTCCGGTCACCGTTTCGAGGAACGAACCGGTTCCCGCCAGCGTCGCGTGATTCTGCGCGGTCGAGACGCTGGCGACGCCGTTGGTCGCCGAACCGAGCGACCAAGTGGCGTTCGGGCTGGGGAAGCCACCGTCGGTCACCATCGCCGCGGCCCAGACGGTCGAAGAAAAAGTGAGGAGCACCACCGCCAACAGGCCGGCCACGCCAAACCGCCAGCGGCAAGATGTTCTCTTCACGGTCTGCTGCGCTTTTGCACGTCGAATATCCATGGCTGCCCTCATCCCCTTGCCGCACGTATCGTCAAGACGCTGGTTGATCATCGTTCGTACCATCTTTGCCATTCTGTCGGCCGCGAGTTTCATCATCTCCTCCTACGGCGCCCAGTCCGGCGTGGGTTTCAGGTGACAGGCCACGTTCGAGCAGGTTTGTGTCCCGGTATCGTAGGTTGGCGGGGTGCCATTGAGGAACCACACGTTGGCCGGCGCCGCGGCGCCGAGGATGTTGCTCGACGGGTCAAGGTGGTTGGCCTGGTTGGACATGTCGTGACAGACGTCGCAGGCCGGGTAATTGGTGCCGTTCCAGTCGGCCAGGACGCCATCCGGGTTGCCGGCGGCCATGCCGATATCCTGAACCAGATGGATACCGTGCTTCGGATGGGAGCCGGTGTTCGGCGGCAGGCTGCCGTGGCAGGTGGTGCAGGTGGCAAAGACTTCGGTGACGCCGTTGATATGCTTGGTCACGTCCTTGAAGGTTGCCGCCCCCGTATTCATCGTATCGGTATGGCAGTTGCCGCACTGGGCCAGCGTCTCGCTGCCGGTATGGCCGGTGATCAGCGGTGGGGCACCATGGCAGCGGTTGCAGTCGCCGGTCGCTGTGATGGAACCGGTCAGATAGGCACTCTGGTTCCAGCTGGGCATGGTGTCGACGCCGTTGGCCATGGGGGCGCCGTGGCAGTAGTTGCTGCAGACGCCGGTGGAGTAGCTGGCCGGGGTGCTGTTGGCTGTCGCCAGGGCGCCCCAATTGTTTTCAGCCGGCAGGCTCGAATCGATGTGCCCGACCACGTTGACCTTGTTGACATAGGTCGACTGGCCGGCCATGGCCGAAACCGTGGCATTGTGGCACTGGTCGCAGGTGATATCCGCCGAATAGTTGTTGAGCGAATTGAGGTGGGCCGCATGGGCACCGACCTGGGCGTCGGTATCGGCGGTATCGCCACTGGTGTCGCGACCGGTTTTGGTCGGATCGGACATGCCGTGGCAGACTGAACAGTTGCCATTGGTGGCGCCGGTCGTCCACACCGCCGAAACACCGCCATGGCAGTTGGTCGTGGAGCAGGTATAGAGCGGCTGGTCCGGGTTGGTCAGGCTGTTGGTGTTGTATTCGAAGGTATCGATGGTGCCGGTGCCGCCGTTGGCCGCGGCCACGGAGACATCGCGGGTCTTGTTGATATGATAGGTCAGCCCGCCGGCCGAGATTGCACTGTTATTGCTGGCGGTCAGCACATGGCAGTCGTCGCAGGTATAACCGAACTGCTTGTTGGTATCGGATGGATCGGTGCCGATGTGCGCCAGATGCGAGGCGGTCAGCGTCGTCGTCGTGCCCGGGCCGCCGTGGCAACCGGTGCAGCCGACGGTGGTCGTCCAACTGATGGATTGATACGTCGGGGTCGCCTGGCCGGTGCTGTGGCAGTAGACATTGGTGCAATTGGTGCCGTTCCAGTTGTTGTTCGGCGTGGCATCGCTGTCCCAGGTGCCGAGAATGCGGATATCGCGCGTGCCGTTAACGTGGAAGGTCTTGTCGGCGATCGCCTGATCGTTGGCATCGACCGTACCGTCGTGACACATCTGGCACGGCTTGATCGACATGACCGCGGCGGCGCTGACGTGCGAGGGGTGGCCGTTACTTGCCATCGGACTGCCCGAGGCCGCGTTATTGTTATGGCAGCCGGTGCAGTTGGTCGGCAGCGTCCCGGTCCAGGTTGCAACCACGTTCGGCGCCCCGGCCGTTGCTTTGCCGTTGTTGTGACAGGCGTTGAAGCCGCAGGTGCCGTTGGTGTAGGCGAAGCTGCCGTCGGGCGAGGTCGCCGCGGCAGTCCCCGCGGCCGTGTAGGTGCCGCCGCCGGCAAGGCCGACCTCGGCCGCCTGCCGGGTGCTGACCACACCGCCGGAGTGGGTGGTGGCCGCCGGATTGTGGCAGGTCCCACACTGGAAGATGTAGGCCGTCGTCGTGCTGGTGTTGGTGGTCAGGTTGCCGGTCGCCACCGTGGCGCTGGCATAGTGCTTGGCATGATTCCCCTCCAGCAGGCTGCTGGCGGTATGACAGCCGTCGCAGTTGATGTTCGGGCCGCCCCAGGTCGGGGTGTTGGTGCCATGACAGTAGATACTCGAACAGGTACCGTAGGTGGCACTCGGAGCCTTGTTGCCGGTCGTGCCGCTGGCGGCGGCGGTTTTGCCGAAGGCCGTGTACTTGGCATTGGTGCCGATGCGGGTATCGCCCGTAGCCAGCGCCCAGGCGACGTTGCCGTCGAGATGGGCGGTATCGCTGTAGGCCGGATGACACTTGTTGCAGGTCAGCTTGACGTTGCCGGTGCTCAGCACATGGGTGTTGTGGCTGCCGGTCTGGGGCGGGGCCGTGGTGCTGGTGCTGTGACAGGCGCCACAGCCGGCCTGGCTGGTACCGACCCAGGACGGTGAGTTGATCAGGCCGCCGTTACCGGCCCAGTTGCCATGGCAGTAAACCGTACAATTCAGATTGTCGTTAGCCACCTTGTTGAGAACCGTGACTCCGTCACTGGCGACAAAGGTGTAGGTATTCGTCAGCAGGGCATCCTGCGGGAAGCTCAGGGTCCCGCCGTTGACCGTGTTGACGAAGCCCGGCACGTTGGTGCTGTTGGCGGCGACCCCCATCTGGATGGTGTAGCTCACCTCCGGCATGGTGTTGCCCGTGTGACAGGTCTCGCATTTCATCAGCTTGGTGGTGACGTGCTTGGCATGGGCGCCGGGGGCGGTCGCCGGGTTGGCGAGAGCGCCGGTCGCCGAGGGGGCAAACACCATGTTGCTGCTGGAGGTCGGCGGGTTGCCGTGGCAACTGTTGCAACCAGGGGAGTTGAAACCCTTCTTATGCGGGTGGCAACCCATGCAGTTGGACTGGTTGGCGTGGTTGTTGTTGCCACCGTTGGTCAAATTGTTTGCCGTGTTGTAGTTGTGGAACTTGTTCTTGCTGTGGCAGGCCTCGCAGATGCGGTTGGAGGTCGCGTGGCCGCCCGCGTCATTGCCGAGTTGCGACGTACCCGCCTCGACGGTCAATAACTGCACCGCGCCGGCGCCGATTGGGAAGGTATCGGTCGGCGCAGTCAACGTGGTCTTGACCCGCTTGACGTTGGTGGTTGAGCGTACATGACAGGTGGCGCACTCGAATTTCCCGTACTGGGCGCTGGTAATCCCCCAGCCATTGACCGTCTTGCCGCTCTGGGCGATCGGCCACTTGGTCGAGCCGGTGGTCACCGAGTTGTGCACCATGAAGTCGATTGCGGTGTTGTCGACGGTGATGTTCCCGGTCTGGGTCTTCACGACCCCGCCGCAATCCGGGTCGGTGCCGGTGACCTTGAAGGAGACCACCGTTGGCGTGGTAAGGCCGAAATTGCTGCTGTCCCAAGGGGTTTCGGCATCGACGGCATTGATCTGGTAGGTGAAGTTGGCGACGTTGCCGGTCTTGGTGTACAGGCCGGCAAGGTTGACGATCAGACCGCTGACCGTCTGGCCGGCGGGGATGGTGAGCGTCGATGGGGTCGCGTCGGTGCAGCCGCCGCCGGTGAAATCGACCGTGTTGTCGACGCTGGACGCGATGCTGCTGGTGTTGCCGGCCGCATCCGTGGCGGCGCCGGCGGGGATCGACGCGATCACCGTGCCGTTGCCGGTGACGGCTACGGTGACGGTATAGACGGTCGGACCACCGGTCACGCTGGTCACGCTCATGCCGGTCGCCGTGCCGCCGAGGGTGACATCGGTGGTCGCGAAACCGGTGACGTTTTCACTGAAGGTCGCCGTGAACGTAATCGGCGAGGTGGCGGTCGGGTCCGCCTGCGCCGCGGCCTGTTCGATGGCCACGCTCGGCGGGAGATTGTCGAATGTCACGGTGTTGTCGGTGCTGGTCGAGGCAACGTTGGGAAGACCGCTCGTCGAACCGGTCGCCACCCCGGCACCGATGGTGGCAATGACTGTACCGCTATCGGTCGCCGTGACGACCACGGTGTAGGAAGTGCCGCTCCCGGTGACACTGGTGACACTGGCCGGGGCCGTTCCGGCAAGGGTGATATCACCGGCAACAAAACCGGTAACACTCTCCGAGAAGACCACCTTGTAGGTGATCGTGCCGTTGGTCGGGTCAGCCTGAACAGGCGCGGTGGTGCTCTGGTTGATCGTCACCGTCGGATTGACCAGCGTGGTGAAGGTGACCGTGTTGTCGGTGCTGGTCGAGGCGTTGTTGGGGTTGCCGAAAACATCCGTGGCCACGCCCGCGCCGATGGCGGCGATGACGGTGCCGGATGTCGTCATTCCGGTCACCGCCACGTTGTAGGTCGTGCCGCTGCCGGTCACGGTCGCTGTCTTCGTGCCACCGGCCGTCCCCGTAATCGTCACGTCGCCAGTGGCAAAGGTCGTCGTCGACTCGCTGAACACCACGGTGAAATTGATCGTCGCGCCGTTGGTCGGGTCCGCCTGGGCACCAGCCTGGTTGATGGTGACATTCGGATTCCAGTTAATGACCACCTTGCCGGCAAATCCGGCGCCGCCGGATTTGTTGCCGCCGGACGAACGGTTCCCCGAACCACTGCCGCCGCCGCCGGGACCACTGGCGGGGGTGGTGCCGGCGCTATTGGCCGCGCCGCCGGCGACACCCGGACCGCCACCAGTGACGGCCGCCGCACCGGCATTGCCGGCCTGGGTCGTGGTGGTGAAGTTACCATTCGCCGCAGTGCCGGCCGAGCCGCCGCTGCCACCGCCGGTTTTGGCCACGTCGTTATTGGCGCAAGCACCGTTTCCGCCCGTGAACTTGGTGGTCCCGAAGCCGGAACCCGCCGCGCCGCCGGCGCCACGCGTACCGCCACCGGCGCCGTCACTGAGACCACCACCGCCGCCGCCAGGAGCCATGATGGTCGTGGCATTGTTGAAGAAGCTGGCGGTCCCGGCACTACCGGCAGCGCCGGCATTACCTGCCCCGCCGGCACCGACCTGGTAGGGGTAGGAGCCTCCCGAGGTCACGGTGGCCGTCCCTTTCGAATAGGCACCGCCACCGCCACCGCAGCCACCGTAGTTATCGTTGGTCGCGTCACCGCCACCGCCACCGCCGGCGCCCCAGACTTCAACCGAAACCGAGGTAACAGCCGCCGCCCCCGAGGGGGCCGTCCAGTTGCCGGTCGCTACGGTCGAGTAAACCTGCTGCCCCGCCCGGGCGCTCCCGGCCAGGCCAATCATGCCGAGCGTGACGGTAATGATCGTCACCAGTGCCGTGCGCAGCAGACCATTCATGGCGGATGCATTCTGTCTGTTCATGTTGACACCTTCCAAAGCGCCTGATTTCAAACTGTTCATTATCATGATCTTACTTTCCGGGCAAACTAGTCATCGTCATCTTTCCGTTGCCGGCGCGCCGTACGGCCAGCGTGCCTTACTGCGGCACGCTGGCGTGACAGGCCGAACAGTTGCCCGAAGCCGACACCGTACCCCAGGCCGGGGTCAGGATGCCGTTATGGCAGTCGACGGTGGAACAGGTCTTGGCGCCCGAGTTCCAACCCGGTACGACGTTCTTGCCGCTGTCGTAACCGAGACCGGTCGCCTTTTTGTAGTCGCCGGAGACGCGCGACCACGAGGTGTTGAGCGACGCGACGGTGGTGATGTCGTCACGAATCTGGGCCTTCGACTTGAAGCCGGAGAGGCTGGCGAAGGTGACCGTCGGTGCACCGTCGAGGTGCGCGGACGAACTGACCTTGATGACCGCCAGTTCGTTACCGGTGACCGGGGTGTTGCTATCACTGTGGCAAGTGGCGCACAGCGTGTTGCCGGCGTTGTACTCGACCGTCATCGTGGAGTTGTGACAGGTCTGGCAGCCGAGGGTGTCGGAAGTGGCACTGTTGCCATGTGCCGCCCCGGCATCGGTGGCCGGAACCGCCGACGACGGCATCAGGCCGTTGCGGTCATCATCATACAAGGTGTCGTAATGGATACCGACAGCGTGCAGGTTGTGCGCATTGGTGGTCGGGCTGTTGCCATGACAGCTGGCGCAGGACATGCCACCGTTCGGGTTGGTCAAATCCCAAACCGCGGTGTCGGGATAGACGCCGTCATTGATGCCGTCACTATGGCAGTAGACGCCCGAGCACTTGCCGGTGATTGAGGTAAAGGCTGCCGTGGCGCTGTTGTTGCGCTTGGCGTTGACGGCCGGGATGCCGGCCTCGCCCGTCGAGGTCAGCTTGGTGTTGGGCGCATTGTTGCGATGCAGGGCCACATCGGCCGGGTGGCACTGGCCGCAGCCCATGAGCAGCTTGCCGGTCGCGTCGTAGCTGACACTGTACCAGTAGGTTGCATTGCCATAATCGCTCAGGGAGAGCTTCTTGCCGGTCAGCACCGTCGCCATGCTGGTGTGCGACTTGTGATCGGGATCGGAAGCTTCGCCGTCCTTGTATTTGCCCGTACCGTGGCAATCGAGGCAGTTGTCGCCGCCTTCGGTCTCGACGATGCCATTGATGTGCTTGGTCACGTCGGTGAAGCCGTTGTCGGCGGCCACGGTGTTGGTATGGCAGGCGGAGCAGTCGGCATCGTTCGGATGGCCGTTGGCCGGGCTGGGCGGATAGCCGTGGCAGAAGGCGCAGTCGTGGCTGGCAGTGCCGGTGAAGAACGGGGTGTTCCAGTCGGGGACGTTGAGGGTGCCCGACCAGCCGTGACCGATCTTGCTGCCGTCATGGCAGTAGCTGGTGGCGCAGGTGCCACCCGGGGCGCCGGAGTAGTTGGTCGCGGAGCTGTTGGTGTTGGCCAGCGTACCGAAAACCAGCTCGGCCGGAGAGGTGCTGTCGAAGTGGCCGACGGCGTTGACCTTGTTCACGTAGGTGGCCTGGGCCGCCATGTTGTCGACCGTGGTCTTGTGGCACTCGCCGCAGGCGATGTCGGAGGTCCAGTTCTTGACCGAAGTCAGGTGGGCCACATGGGCGCCGACCTGGGCGTCGGTGTTGCCGGTCTGCTGCGCGGTGTCGCGACCGGCCTTGGTCGGGTCGGACATGCCGTGGCAGGCCGAGCAGTCGCCGTTGGTGGCGCCGGTCGCCCAAGCCACCGAGGCGGTGCCGTGACAGTTGGTGGTGGCGCAGGAACCGGCCGTGACCGCCCCGTAGTCGCCGCTGTTGGTGGCGGTGCCACCCTTGCTGACGAGAACCGCCACTTGTTTGATCTTGTCGACGTGCTGGGCCGTGCCGGTCGTGGCGTTGAGGGCCGCATTGCTGGCCGCCGTCGTGGTGTGGCACACATCGCAGGTGTAGTTGAACTGCTTGTTGACGTCGGTGACGCCGTTGCCGACGTGCACCAGGTGCGCGGTGCTCAGGGTGGTGGTGGTCGCCCCGCCGCCGCCATGGCAGCCGGTGCAGCCCACCGTACCGCTCCAGGAGATGGCGGCATGGATCGCCGTCACACCGTTGCCATGACAGTAGGTGTTGGAGCACTGCGTGCCGGACCAGGTACCACCGGTCCAAGCGTTGAAATCGACGTCCTTGGTCTGGTCCGGATGATTCTGGCGTGCCGCCACGGTGCCGTTGATCGCCGTATTCGAGGCCGCCACGGTGTTGTGGCAGTTGTTGCAGCTGAAGTTGGTATTGGCACTGTAAGTGTTGATGTGCTTGGTGTGCAGCGTGCTCCAGGTCGGGCTGGCATCACCGGCCTTGCTGTGGCAAACGCCGCAGTTCGGCGTGGTTTTCGCGCCGTTCCAGACCGCCGCCACGATGGCCGAGCCGGCGGTCACGCCGTCCTTGGTGTGGCAGAGGGTATTGCAGGTGCCGGTCGCGGTGTACTTGAAGCCTTTGGCATCCGTGCTGGAAGCCCCGCCTTCGGTGTAGCCGGTCATCTTGGTGCCCGTTACCTGCGCGTCACGCAGCGCGCTGGCCGGCCCGGTCGAGTGCGTCGCCGTCGGGTGGCAGCTCTGGCAGGCATAGACATAGGCCGTGGTCGTGTGCGCGTCGGCATCGGTCATGGTCGTCGGCGCCGTGGCACTCTGGTAGTGCTTGACGTGCCCGGCGGTCAGGGCCACCGACAGGTCGCCGTTGTTCGACGCTCCGTGGCAGCTTGCGCAGTTGGTCGTCCCGCCCCAGGCCACCGACGCCGCCGTGCCGTGACAGTAGGTCGCCGAACAGGTCTTGTCGGCGTTGTACGTTCCGGTCTTGCCGCCGTTGCTCTTGAACGACACGTCCTCGGTGCGGTCCAGATGCTGGCCGGCGTTCAGGACGGTGGTCGGCGGGAGCGTCGCGTCCGTCGTCGTGGTGTTGTGGCAGTAGTCGCAGCTGAGCGTACTCCCTTCCACGTGCTTGACGTGGCTGTTGGCCGTGGTCGACCCAGCGGCGCCGCTGGTGTAGACCGGGTAGGACTTGCCGGCCAGGTCGCCGTGGCAGTCGTCGCAGCCGGCGATGGTGGCATTCCACGCCACCGTCCGGTAGTTGACGCCGCCGGCCGTGATCACCGCGCCGGTTGCATCCAGGTTGCCGATGCTGTGGCAGTACACCGCCGCGCAGCTCGCCACCGCCGAACCGGCCGCTTTCGACGAACCGCTCGCCGCCGTCGAGCGCGCATCGGCCGCGTTGTACAGCGGCAGGTCGGTGTCTTTCACCAGCGTGCCGTTGTCGAAGCGCACGTTGACGTTCTTGTTGACGTGCAGCGCCTTGCTGGCCTGCAGGGCCCGGTCGCCGGTTACCGTGGCGCTGTGACAGACCACGCAACCGACGTTGAAGCCGACCTGGTTGGCGGTGTCGTTGGTGTGGGCGTCATGCGCGTTGGTGACGATCTTGGTGGCCGAGGTGCTGTTGCCGCCGTGGCAGCTGGTGCAGTCGACCAGCATCGTCCCCGACCAGGAGATGTTGGCGTGGGTTCCCGCCGCCGCGGTGCCAGGGCTGTGGCAATAGGTGTTCGAGCACTGCGTCCCCGACCAGGCACCGCCGGAGAAGGTGCCGAAGCCGACATCCTTGGTCTGGTCCGGATGGTTCTGGCGTGCCGCCACCGTCGCCTGCAACGCGCTGTTCGAGGCGGCAACCACGGTGTGGCAGACTTCGCAGGTCAGGTTGGTGTTGGTGCTGTAGGTATTGATATGCACGGTATGCGGCGTGGTCCAGGTCGGGCTGGCATCGCCGGCCTTGCTGTGGCAGTAGCCGCAACCCAAAGCGTTGGTGCCGTTCCACGCCGGCGAGGCGACGATGCCGGAGCCGGCAGTCACGCCGTCCTTGGTATGGCAGAGCGTGTTGCAGGTGCCGGTCGCGGTGTACTTGAAGCCTTTGGCGTCCGTGCTGGAAGCCCCGCCTTCGGTGTAGCCGGTCATCTTGGTGCCCGTTACCTGCGCGTCACGCAGCGCGCTGGCCGGCCCGGTCGAGTGCGTCGCCGTCGGGTGGCAGCTCTGGCAGGCATAGACATAGGCCGTGGTCGTGTGCGCGTCGGCATCGGTCATGGTCGTCGGCGCCGTGGCACTCTGGTAGTGCTTGACGTGCCCGGCGGTCAGGGCCACCGACAGGTCGCCGTTGTTCGACGCTCCGTGGCAGCTTGCGCAGTTGGTCGTCCCGCCCCAGGCCACCGACGCCGCCGTGCCGTGACAGTAGGTCGCCGAACAGGTCTTGTCGGCGTTGTACGTTCCGGTCTTGCCGCCGTTGCTCTTGAACGACACGTCCTCGGTGCGGTCCAGATGCTGGCCGGCGTTCAGGACGGTGGTCGGCGGGAGCGTCGCGTCCGTCGTCGTGGTGTTGTGGCAGTAGTCGCAGCTGAGCGTACTCCCTTCCACGTGCTTGACGTGGCTGTTGGCCGTGGTCGACCCAGCGGCGCCGCTGGTGTAGACCGGGTAGGACTTGCCGGCCAGGTCGCCGTGGCAGTCGTCGCAGCCGGCGATGGTGGCATTCCACGCCACCGTCCGGTAGTTGACGCCGCCGGCCGTGATCACCGCGCCGGTTGCATCCAGGTTGCCGATGCTGTGGCAGTACACCGCCGCGCAGCTCGCCACCGCCGAACCGGCCGCTTTCGACGAACCGCTCGCCGCCGTCGAGCGCGCATCGGCCGCGTTGTACAGCGGCAGGTCGGTGTCTTTCACCAGCGTGCCGTTGTCGAAGCGCACGTTGACGTTCTTGTTGACGTGCAGCGCCTTGCTGGCCTGCAGGGCCCGGTCGCCGGTTACCGTGGCGCTGTGACAGACCACGCAACCGACGTTGAAGCCGACCTGGTTGGCGGTGTCGTTGGTGTGGGCGTCATGCGCGTTGGTGACGATCTTGGTGGCCGAGGTGCTGTTGCCGCCGTGGCAGCTGGTGCAGTCGACCAGCATCGTCCCCGACCAGGAGATGTTCGCATGCGTTCCCGCTGCCGCGGTGCCGGGACTGTGGCAGTAGGTGTTCGAACACTGCGTCCCCGACCAACTGCCGCCCGAGAAGGTGTTGAAATCGACGTTTTTGCTGGCGTTGGGGTGCTGGGCGCGCGCCGCGGCAGTATTGTTGATCGCCGTGTTCGAGGCGGCCGTGGTGTTGTGGCAGCTGTTGCAGGTCAGGTTGGTGTTGGTGCTGTAGGTGTTGATGTGTGCGGTGTGCGGCGTGGTCCAGAGCGGGGACGCATCGCCGGCCTTGTTGTGGCAGACGCCGCAGTTCGGCGAGGTTTTCGCACCGTTCCATACGGCCGTCACGATCGGGGCGCCGCTGGCGCCGTCGCGCGTGTGGCAGACGGTGGTGCAGGTACCGTTGGTGAACTTGAAGCCCTTGGCGTCGGTGCCCGCCGTTCCTTCGGCATAGACGGAGATCTTCGCGCCGGTCATCTCCGCAACCCGCGCCGCGCTGGCCGGTCCCCTGGCATGGGTCGCCGTCGGATGGCAGTTCGCGCAGCCGTATACATAAGCGCTGGTGAAGTCGTCGGCCTGGCTCAGACTGGTCGCCGCCGTGGCACTGGCGTAGTGGATGGCATGGCCGACGGTGGCACTGACCGACAGGTCGCCATTGTTGTTCGCCCCATGGCAACTCGCGCAGGTCGTCGTCCCGCCCCAGGCCACCGACGGGCCGGTGCCGTGGCAGTAGGTTGACGAGCAGGTTTCATCCCCGTTGATCGAGCCGCCCTGCTTGAAGCTGATGTCCACCCCCTGGTCGACATGCTGCGTCGGATCCGAACCGTCCAGCGTGGTTCCAGTCTTCGAAGTGATGGCATGACACTCTTCGCAGGTCAGGCCACTGGTGCCGACATGCTTGTTGTGGCTGTTGGATGCACCCGTGCCGGCATTGCCATCGGCATAGGACGGGTAACTGATCGTGCCGTTGCCATGGCAGTTTACGCAGCCGAGCGTCGTGCCCCAGGCCGGGTTGTTGTAAACCGGGGTGCCATCGAAGTTGCCGTTGCTGTGGCACTTGATATTGGTGCAGCCGGTCGCATCGATCGCCACCTTGACGTCCTTGACCACGTTGATGTGATTCGCGGCGTTGTTGACGGTGGTGTTGTTGCTTACCGTGTCGGCATGGCACTGCTCGCAGCCGAGAGTCTTGCCGATGGTGGCGGCAGTCACGCCGCTGTCAACGTGGGCCTTGTGGGCACCGGAAAGCGTTGTGGCGGCACTGGCCCCGTCATGGCAGCTCAGGCAGCCGCTCAGCGAGCCGCTCCAGGCCGGGGACTTGTAACCACCCTTGCCATCGCTGTGGCAGTAGATGTTGGTGCAGTTGCCGTAGGTGGCACTCGGCGCCCGCGCAGCCGTCGCGCCACTGGGCAAGGTACGGTAAACGGCCGTGGCGCCGATCTTGGTATCGGCGGTGTCGAGGGCCCAGGCAACCGTGCCGTTCACGTGGTTCGCGGCATAGGCCGGATGACACTTGGTGCAAGCCAGGCCGAGCTGGCCGCTGCCGTTGCCGGCATGCTTGTCATGGGCGCCAAACGTGCTGGTGGCCATGGTTGCCGCATCGAACTTGTGACAGGCGCCGCAGGCAATGGTGCCGTTCCAGGCGGCACTGTTGCCGCCAATCGTCGAGCCATGGCAGTAAACCGTGGCGCAGGTCAGGCCGCCGGTCCCCGTGGACCCGTTGTACTTCGCGGTGGTCTGGCCGGTATAGGTGCCGGTGGTCGAGCCGAAGTTGGAGAAGTGGACGTCGATGTCGCCATTGTTCGGCATCACGTAGCCGTTATGGCAGTTGTTGCAGACGTAGCCGAGGGTGATGGCGTGTTTTTGGTGCGCGCCGGCGGTGGTCGAACCGGTCGTCACCGGATTGAAGGTCAGACCGGTGGTCGGAGCGCCGGTACCGGGGGTGCCGACGATCGGCGGCTCGCCATGGCAGCTGTCGCAGCCGGACGGCTTGAAGCCGACCTTGTGCGGATGGCAGCTGATGCAGTCGGTCTGATTGGCGTTCTTGTGATTGAAATCGGTCACACCGGTCGAGGAGTCGTAGCGATGAGCAGACGTCTTGCTGTGACAGACTTCGCAAATCAGGTTCGACTGGGTCAGCACGGCGCGGCCGTCGTCCCCGAAGCTGTTGGCACCGGTGCCTGACTGGAAGTTGACCGTGCCGCTCGCTGCCTGCACCGGGAATTGGTCGGCAGCGTCCGGCGCCGTCAGGGTCGTTTTGACCCGCTTGATGTTGCCGGTATTCCTGGCATGGCAGGTCGTGCAGACAATTTCTCCGTACTTGGCGCCGGTGATCCCCCAGCCATCGACCGTCTTGCCGCTCTCGGCAATCGGCCACTTGGAGGATCCGGTGCTGATCGAGTTGTGCAGGAGAGGGTTATTCGGGCCCGCCGGAGAGTAGGTGGTGACCACCGTGTTGGTGCCGTTGCTGTGGCTGGCTTCCGAGGCGGTGACAGTGGTCGTCGTGGTATTGCCGGACGCGGCGGTCGCCTCGGTGACGGTCAGGGTCGTCGTGTTGGAGGCAGCAGGCGCCAGTGTCAGTGCTGTCGGGGACAGCGAGGAACTGAAGGCGGCGTTGGAATCGCCACGGGCCAGGTTGAAGGTCGTGCTGCCGCACGCGGCGGAGTCGTTGTTGGTCACGGTCACGGTGTAGGTCACGTTGCCGTTGTCGGTAGTGATCGTCTTGGGTGCCTCGATCGTCACCGTCGGGGCGGCGGGGGTGCAGACCGGAGCGGCGTAGGTCACGACGATGTAGGCCACATCAAAGTCAAGGGTGTAACCGTCAGACGCACCGACCTTGGTGGTTGCCCCGCGTACGGCCAGAGTCCCGATGTTGGCCCAAGTCAGCGCCCCGAGCGAGAGGTTGGCCGTTGTATACGCGGCCTGGTTGGTCGTATTGGCCGCGACGATCGAGTTCGTGAAGTTGGTTCCGTCAATCGCGGCGGCAAAGGCATAGGTATCGTTGGAAGGCGCTGCCGAGGTCTTGTATTTGACCCAGACAGTCACATCGCTGATCGTCCCGAGATTGGTATTGTTGAACCCGCCAAGCGCCAGACTCGAACTGGCACTGGTCGCGACCGAGGCGGCAGCATTGTCATTGGCATAGCCGTTCGTCGGGCTGGTCACTGTCCCTACCACTGTGTTGCTCGCGGGATACAGCGTCACTGTCGCCGCCTGCGCCCCTGTCGCTAGGGTAAAAAAGCCGACCAGCAGTGTGACAACGAAAAGGACTCGACTCTTCGCCAGCCAACCCAGCCCACTCATACCGTGCTTTCGCATTTCAGCCACCTTCCGGTTCATTTGGTTAAATGATTATAATTTCCAAATCAGGAAAAAATTTCGCTCAAACACCTTCTATTGACTTCCGAACGACCTCTGACGACCCGCAATCCGGTCATATGACCAGTTCCTCCGCGATATCGCCTGCCCCAAAAAAGGGGCAACCCTTGACATTGCTGCCGCGGAATTGCCCCCGTTGAAAACGACGAAATTTCAACATGTTAAGCTATTCGGCGGCTCGGCTATCCGGTGTTTTGGACCCGCGGCTTTGCGTCACCGGATTACTCCGGCTTTGCCTTTTTCACTAGCAAAAAAATTATGATTAATTCATAAATAACCGTATAAAATTACAACGAATTAAGTAAAATAAACTTGCCTGCCGTCCACCTGCAGCGGACTTTCTTGCAATAATCTTAAAAGCAAAAGTGGCGCCAAGATAAAGCATGATTAACTGTATTTTGCTCATTGGCAAAAACGTGATAGTTCTAATCTTTAGCAAACGGCCTACCGAAGCGAGGTTTCCGGTTTTCTGCTATGCTTTGCAAAAATGCCGAGGGAGGTTTTCGATCGTGCGCTTTCTGCTTCTTTTCGGACTCCTGGTTTCACTTGTCACACCCACCTTCGCCGCCGACTTCACCGAACTGACCAGCGGCATCGAATTCGTGCGGATCAAGGGCGGGGTTTTCGACATGGGCGACACCACCCATACCGGTTATGAGTTCGAGCGGCCGCTGCACCAGGTCAACGTGAAGGAGTTTTTCATGGGGACTTACGAGGTGACGCTTGCGCAGTACGACAAGTTCGCCAGCGAGACCAACAGGCCGTTGCCGGACGATGCCGGCTGGGGACGCGACAATCGGCCGGTGATCAACGTCTCCTGGGAGGATGCGACGGCATATGCGGCATGGCTGAGCGGCAAAAGCGGCAGACGCTTCCGTCTGCCGACCGAGGCCGAGTGGGAGTACGCCGCCCGCGCCGGGAGCAATACCGCCTACTGGTGGGGGAACGAGGTGGGGAGGGGCAATGCCAACTGCAACGGCTGCGGCAGCCGATGGGACAACCCGCAGACCGCCCCGGTCGGGTCATTTACCGCCAACCGTTTCGGCCTGTACGATATGCACGGCAATGTCAGCGAGTGGGTGGCGGACCGGCGCCATGACAGCTACCAGGGGGCACCAGCCGACGGCAGCGCCTGGGTTGACGGCACCTCTGCCGATCGCGTCCAGCGCGGCGGATCGTTCCGGGATTTTCCGAAGGACATCAAGGCCAGCACCCGCAACTGGGCCAATCCGTCACGCAAACAAATCGACTGCGGCTTCCGCCTGGTGATGGAAGAAAAGTAGTATCGAGAGCGGAGAATCGAGAAAAAACAAGGGGCGCTCCCAACCGGAAGCGCCCCTTGTTTTTGTGGTCTTTAGCCTCAGTACTCAGCACTCATCGCTCAGCACTGTTTTTACTACCACGGCGTAACCGTATTCCACCCCGCCTCGGCGTTCAATTCGCGGTTGGCGTCGGTGCCGCCCACGTAACGGTGACAGTTCTGCGCGGTCGGCGAGTAGGCCAACTGTCCGGAGGTAAAGGTCCCCGCCGTCCAGTTCTTAGGGATCCCCTTGTTGTCGTCCCAGGTATTGTGACGCACGTCGAGACAGTTGGTGATCATCAGCCGCGGCAGACGCGAGGCGTGCGGGCTGTGGCACTTCGAGCACGGGAAGTTGTGGAAGTTGTTCTGGTATGTGGTGTCGTCCATGGTGATGGTCTTCACCGCGCCGAAGGGATAGGTGATCGTCGTCCCGCTGGTCTGCAGGGAGTCGATGTCGCGCGGCACGATGCCATCGACCCACTGGCGGTTGTTGCGCAGACCGCCGATCCAGGTGCCACTGCGGCCGGTGGTCGTCCCCTGATAGCTCATGTGGCCGCGCTGGTAGCTGCTGGTGCCGTCACGCTGGCCGGTTTTGAAGAAGTTGTTGGTGGAATTGCCGGTAAAGCCGGAAACAGCGCCCTTGTGGCCGGTCCAGGTGAGCCCCTCCAGCTTGGTCTGGGTATGGCACTTGCCGCACAACCCGGAGTGGGTGGCGTAAGTGGTCTCGGTGAAGGTGGCGTTGTTCTGCTCGATCTGCCAGCCGCCGAGGCCGTTGGCCGCCTGGGTGGCAATGCCGCGCGGCACCGCGCCGCGATTGGAGGACATGGTCTGCGTGCTGAGCGGTGCGCCGTCCTCCTTGAAGGGGTTGGAGACCCAGGTGCCGCGCAGGTAGGGGGCGGCCGTCGGCGTGTAGCCGTTATTGCCGAGCTTGTGCACATCATGACAGGAGGTGCAGCCGATGGTCGACACGTCGGTGGCGGCGATGGCGGTATCGAGGGCCGGGTCGGCGGTCATGACCGACTGGGCCTGATGGATCGAGGCGATGGCGCCATTCTTGTAGGCGAAGTTGGCGCTCGTCCAGGTAGCGCCGATCCAGTTGCGCTGGCTCAGGGTGCCCGTCTGGTAGGCTCCCTGGGTGTTGCCGAACTCCTTCACCAGCGGCGAGATAGTCGCCATGTTGTTCCCCCAGTGACAGTTCCAGCAGACCTCGGCCTCGGAGGTCTCGGTGCCAGCCAGCTTCTTGAAGTAGATCTTGGCGTCGGCGGTGTAATCGGTCCCCATGCTGCGGGCGTCCCAGCCGGTGCTGACGGTATTGGTGGTGCGGGTGGCGTGGCTGGCGAAGTGACAGACTTCGCAGTTGCCGGAAGTGGCGTTGTAGGTCGTCCCTGCCCCGTCGGGATCGGTGTGCGAGCTGGTGGCGCTCACCTTGCTGGCACCACTGCCGGTGCCGTTGTGGCAGCCGGTACAGGAGAGGCCAGGGCCGGCGACCGGGTTAACCGTCCACCCCGAGTCCTCAAGGTTGTGGCCGGTGTTGTTCGTTCCGGAATGGCAGGCGCCGGTGCAGTTCCAGCTCGTCTCGGTATAGCTGACGGTGCTGTTCATGTCGATCTTGTCGTTGCCGTGGTTGCCGGTCCCCCAGACGTCGTTGTACGGACTGTCGGGATAGATGTGGCAGGTATTGCAGGCGTTGGTGCTGGAGTGATTGGCCATCACCTCGGCCGAGGCATCGCCGTCCCAGTTGCGCAGGTGCGAAGTGCTGCCGTCGCCGATGGCGTTGTCGCCGCCGAAGGTCCAGGCGGTGCCGGCCACCCCGCCGTGGCAGTTGGCGCAGCCGGCGGTGCCGCCATCGTCGGCGGTGTTGCTCCACTTGCGCGCCCAGGTGCCGGCATCGCCGCCACCGTCGTGGCAGCCGATGGCACCGGCGAGGCCGCCGCTGCAGGTGCCGGCGTTGGCCGCGCCGTCGGTGTAGAGACCGGTCAGCCCCCGGTCGGTGTTGGCGGTGCTATCAGCGATGAAGGTGCCGTTGAGATGGGACGAGGTGGTGGTGAAGGCCGGCATGCCGTGGCAAGCGGCGCAGCCGGAGGCCGGCTTGAGGGTGTCGTCGTGACGCTTACCGGTTTCCATGCTGCCGGCGGTGGTGTTGTGCAGGCCGCTGGTCGGGTTGGAGCCGGTGCCGCCGACGGTGTGGCAGAGCAGGCAGGTGGTGGTGCCGGTCCCGTACCAGCCGTGGTTGGCGTCGATGACGTTGGTCGCCTTGCTGTTGTGGCAGTCGACGTTGGAGCAGAGGTCGCTCGCCTTGGTGTAGGAGGCCAGGGTGCCGCCGTCAGCCACGTTCCACAGCGTCTTGTTGTAGCCTGTGGGGAAGACTTCGACGGTGCCGTTGCGGTGCGTGGCGTCCTGGGCCGATGCCCGGTGACAGTAGTCGCAGAGCGCCTTCTGCTTGACGTCGGAGGTGCCGTTGGCGTTGTCGGTGAGCAGCAGGGCGATCGTCTCGCCGTAGCGCTTGGCCGCCAGGTCTTCCATGTGCTTCAGGTGCTTGTTCTGCGCCGGGCTGTTCTCGGCGTTGGTGTTGGAGCCGTCCGGCCAGTAGTTGGCCTTGCTGG
The DNA here is from genome assembly GCA_012026975.1 of Desulfuromonas sp. Classification (GTDB taxonomy): domain Bacteria; phylum Desulfobacterota; class Desulfuromonadia; order Desulfuromonadales; family BM103; genus VAUL01. Next base: position 78,534 of record VEPG01000056.1, read on the forward strand.
TGCCGATGGTACCGCCGCCGTGGCAGCCGGTACAGGAGCCGACCGGGTCGTAGGTTCCGGAGACCGCCTCCTTGGTGAAGACCGACTGCTTGAAGGTGTGCGTACCGTTGACGGTGTAGGCGCCGTCATTGCTGTGGCAGGCGGCACAGTAGGCCAGGCCGCCGGTCTCGGTGACGTTGGTCGCGCCGCCGTCGTTCATGGTGATCAGGTGCGTCGCGGTGTTGTGTTTGAGGGTCACGCTCGGATAGGAATGGCAGTCCTCGCAGCCGTTGGTGGTGCCGCCGCGGCTGTTGTGCGACTGGCCGCGGGTCGAGGTGGTGGTACCGAAGGTGGAGCCGTGGCTGGTGCCGGTCCGCCAGTTGCCGAACTGGCCGTGGCAGACGTTGCAGCGGACATCGCCGACAGTGGTCACCGTCGAGTTCGCGGCTGTCGACCAGAGTCGACCCCAGACACCGCCGTCGCTGTGGCAGCCGGACGCCACCGACAGACCGGTGCCGGAGCAGGTGCCGCCGTTGGCCGCACCGTCGGTCCAGGTCATGTTGGTGCGGGTGAGGAAACGATCGGTATTGGCCGCGCCATCGGCAACGAAGGTGCCGTCGGTATGGGTCGCCGGCTTGGTGACGTGGCAGCCCTGGCAGCCGCCGGTGAGGGTGGCGTCGTGCTTCCGCACCCCGGCCGCGGTGATGTTGTGCAGACCGGTCTGCGGGTCGGCGACGTTGGCGCCGCCGACGGTGTGGCAGCTGGTGCAGGCGATCGGCGTGGCAGTATTCCAGGCCGGCGTGACCTTGCCGTTGTGGCAGCCGAGATCCGGCGCGGTGCCGCAGGTGATCGCCGGCGAGACGCCGCTCGGACTCATGACCGGGTCAACCACCACGACGCCGTCGTTGACAGGCGTGTGGGTGATCGTATTGTTGGGATGGCATTCGACGCAATAGACGCCGGCGGTGTCGGTGGCTCCCCACCCCTTGGCGGCATAGTGCTCCGGATGAGCGTTGGTGGCCGGCGGCGCACCGTGGCAGCCGTTGCAGGCCAGGCCGGTGGCGCTCCCCCACTTCGGTGTGGTGCTGCCAACGCCGCCGTGACAGGAGACGTTGGAACAGGTGCCGAGGGCCGTGCCGGTCAGGTCGTTGGCCTGCAGGAAGCCGGCCGAACCCTTGCTGTAGGTGCCCCCCTGGATATTGGCGAGCAGGTCGATGCGCCCCTCGGTGCCGTTGACCCCGGCGCCGCCGCGATGGTTGAGCACCGCATTGTTCGGGTGGCAGGTGGTGCAGGCATAGACCGAGTGGGCGCTGTGCGAGCCGACCACGGCGCCGGTGGCGCTGGTCCGGCTGGCCGCTTCCAGCGGCGGCTGCAGATGACAGCCATCGCAGGAATTGATGGTGTTGTTGCCGGCCGGCGGGGTGTAGTCGACCACGGCCCAGACCTCGGCCACCTGGATCGTTTCGCCGGCACCGAGGGTGGTGCTGGCGACATCGACCTCAAGGCTGTCGACCGTGGCGGGCGTGAACACCGTGGCCGGGGTGTACGAATAGTTGGTCATCGCCACGCGCGACACTGTGACCGGTGTTCCGGTAAGCGCGTTGTCCGGCCCGAAATCCAGTTTCTCACCGCCACCGCCGCCACCCGACACCAGCGCACGGACGTAGATCGTCACGCTGTTGATCGTCGCCCCGGCGTAGGCCGCGTTGTTGGCCAGCGGCACCTGGAAGGTACTCAGGGAGTTGGTGATGGTGGCCATGGTGCCGTCCGCCTGGTCGCTGAGGTTGGCTGCCGTGACCCCCGTCCAGGTGCCGGCCGAGGTGACACCGCTCGGGCGCAGGGTAACCACATCGGCCAGCGCCGGGGCGGCCAGGAACAGGAGCAGCAGCACTGCCGGCGCCAGCCGGTGCCAATGCTTGCGGACAGACTTCAGCGCGACTTGACTCATCATTGACGTCCTCGTCAGATCATTCCGGTTCATCTTCATCATGCCGTCACTTTTCATGGCCGCCCCCTATTCCCACCACGGAGAGGCCTGGAAGTGGCAGTTGAGATTCGAGCAGGTCTTCGGATCGACGCTCGACGGCTGCCCCTGGGTCCCATTGTAGACCGGCGCGCTGCTGCCCAACTGGAAGGTCGACGCGCCGTAGAAGTTGATATTGCGCGTGCCGCCGCCCATTTCATGGCTGGCTGCCGCCATGTCGTGGCAGACGCCGCAGACCTTGGTGGTGTTGACGTCGCCGAAGCTGTCGGCGTTCGGATCGAGGGTGACCCCCGCCTTGGCCGCCAGGTGATTGACGTGCTTGAGGTGCGCGCCCTTCCCTTCGGCGGACTGGTAGCTTTTGCCGTCGGTGGGCGTCGGCGGGTAGCCGTGGCAGCTGTCGCAGGCGCCGCCGGCCGGTTTGAAGCCGGCATTGTGCTTGTGGCAGGTCACGCAGTCCTGCTTGTTGTAATGGGTTGCCGTCACCGCCATGTTGTAGGCGTGCTTGTTGACGCCGTTGGCCTTGGTGGCGTCGTAGGTATGGCAGATTTCGCAGATGCGGTTGGAGGTGGCATGAGTTGCCGAGTCATCACCGAACTGCGAAGTCACGTCACGCACATCCTGGAAAACCACCGCTCCGCCGGCTCCCGGGAAGTTCCCCTTGCTGGTATCGGGGGCGCTGGGCAGCGTGGCGACGATGCGCTTGACGTTGGTGGTCACCTGGGCATGGCAGGTCCCGCAGGTGAACTCGCCGTACTTACCGCCGGCAACGCCCCAGCCGCCCTGAGCGGTGTGCTTGCTGGAACCGGTCGAGTACGAGTTGTGGATCAGCGGACTGAACGACTTGAGCGTGGTGACCGGCGCCGTGGTCCTGGCCGCGTGGCTGGCGCTGCTGACCTGCACCGTGCTGGTCAGGGCATTGCCGTCGACGCCGCTGCCGCTGCCCTTGACCGTCAGCGTCACGGTGCTGCTGGTGGCGCCGGAAGCGACATTGGCGGTTGCTGCCGACAGGGTCGACGGCAGGGTGAACGCGGTGGTGTTCCCGGTTTCACTGCTGATCGCCAGGTTGAAGGTCGTGGCCGCGCAATCGACGTCGTTGTTGACGATGGTCAGGCTGTAGACCGCCGTGCCGTCGAGCGGGATGGTCTTGTTGACGCCGGCGGAGAAGCCCGGCGCGTTGCGTACGCACGGCCGGTTAAGCGTCGTGGCCACGGCGTTGGAATTGGCGCTCTTCGGGATGGTGCCGTTGACCGCCGTGTAGAAGTAGCTGTTGTTGACGCTGAAGTTGGCCGCCCCCGCCAGGGAGGTCACGGTCAGCGCCGTGGCGTTGCTGGCCCCGCCCGGGTTGACGGTGAGGGGGTCGGCGATGAAGACCGACGGCACGGCGAAGGACAGGGCGTTGTCGTCGACCGCTACCAGGTCGAAGGCGGTGGCGCCGCAGGCCAGGGCGTTGTTGTTGGTCACCTGCACCGTGTAGGTGGCGTTGCCGCCGTCGGTGGTGATGCTCTTGTTGGCGGTGGTGATGGCAACGTCGGGCGGCACGTCGCAGGGGACGACGATGACCGTGGTCGCTACGCCGGAGTTGGCGCTCTGCGCATGGTTGGCGTCGCTGGCGGTGTAGAAGTAGGTGTCGTTGCTGGCGCCGTTGAGCGCCCCCAGCTTGGCCTTCACGGTAAGGGTACGGGTGCCGTTCGCTCCCGGCGCCAGGGCAATGGTGCCGGCATTGAACACCGAGGGATCGAAGGAGACGGCGTTGCTGTCCACGGCCGTCAGGTTGAAGGTGGTATTGCCGCAGCCGCCGACGTCGTTGTTGGTGATGGAGATCGTGTAGGACACGGCGTCCCCGTCGACGACGGCGTTCTTGTTCGGGGTGAGGATCGCCACCGACGGGGCATTGTAAACGCAGGCCTCCGCCTGGGTGGTAAACGAGAAGTTGTAGGGTGCCGGGCTCAACGAGTTGCCGGCCGGATCCTTGACGGCGGCGCTGACGCTGACCGTGTAGGCCGTCAGGTACGCCTGGCCACCGGTGGTGAAGACCGCCTGGCTGCCGCCGGTGGCGATACAGGAGGTGCCATCAAAGGTCCAGGTCGGGCTGTTCGAGGCAATGTTGGTCGCATTCACCGTGCCGCAGTCGACCGGCTCGCTGAAGTTGATGGTGACGCTGCTGTTGAGGGCCACGCCGGTGGCGCTGTTGGCCGGCACCGTCGACGACACCGAGGGGGCCACGGTATCGACCAGCACCGTCATCGGTGATCCGTAGACGTTGGAAACGTTGCCGAGGGCGTCCTTGGCCCAGGGGTAGAGGGTCTTGGTGCCATTGCCGACCGTGGTGTAGCCGGCCGGGGCGCTGGCGGTCCAGCCGGCCGCACCGGCCGCAGGCGGCGTGGCGCTCTCGGTGACCAGATAGCCGGTCACGCCGAGCGCATCCGTGGCCAGGAACTGGGTGATCGGGATCGTCAGGCTGGTCGAGGCGGCCGGGGTAGTGAACGAGGTCACCACCGGCTTGGTGGCGTCGACCTGCACCGCCGCGGAGAGACTGGTCGAAACGTTGCCGGCCGCGTCCCTGGCCCAGGCGTACAGGGTCTTGGGCCCGTCGCTGGCGACAACAAAGTTCGCCGGGGCGCTGGCCGTCCAGCCGGCATCTCCCGCCAGCGGCGCGGTGGCCGACTCGGTGATCTTGTAGCCAGTCACGCCGATGGCATCGGTCGCCGTGAAGGTGGTGACCGGGATTGTCCAACTGGTCGAGGTGGCCGGGACGGTGAAGGCCGTCACCACCGGCGCGGTCACGTCGGCGACGCTGAGGGTGGTGGTCACCGCGCCCGAGTTGGCGCTCTGCGCGTGATTGGCGTCGGTCGCGGTGTAGAAGTAGCTGCTGTTGGTGACGCCGTTGCTCTGGCCGGCCTTGACGTTGACGTTCAGCGTGGTCGAGCCGGTGATCCCCGGGCTGACGCTTAAGGGGTCGCTCGCAAAGGTCGAGGCGTTGTAGTTGGTGGCGTTGCTGTCGACTGCCACCAAATCGAAGGCGGTCAGGCCGCAGGCCACCGTGTCGTTGTTGGTGACGTTCAGCGTGTAGGCCGCCGAGCCGCCGTCGGTGATGATCGTCTGGTTCGGGGTGACGATCGAGACCGTCGGGATGCTGCGCGTGCAGGTGCCGCAGCCGGCGTCGTTGCGCTGGATCGGCCGGTGCAGGCTGAGGGTGTTGTTGACGCTCCCCTGGAAGTAGACATAGCCCCAGTCGCCGTTGGCCATCCCGGCGCCGACGAAGTTCGCCGGGAAGTTGAAGCGGAAGGTCGTGCCGGTCTGGGTGATGGTGTTGCTGGTGACGGCCTGGGTACCGTAGTTGCTGTCGATCTCCGCGGTGGCGATGCCGGTCTCGGCCACCGGCACCTTGACCTCGGCGTAGACCGTGGCGCCGTTGGCGAAGACGTCGGTCGGCGTGGTGTAGGCGGCGTCGGCGAAGAAGTTCATCTGGATCGCCGCATTGGCCAGCACCAGCGAGGCGGTCGGCGACGGGTTGCCGTCACCGCCGTCGGTGATCTGCACCATGTAGGTATCGGCGCTCTGGCCGGTGGTGTCCCAGTCGTAGGTGTAGACCCACTGGGTCCCCTGCTGGATCTCCAGCATGGCAACGCCGTTGACCACCGCGGTGAGGTTGGCGGTGGCGATGGTCAGCAAGCCGCCCCCGTTGAAGCGGGTGCTGGTGCGGAATTCGACGTGGACCTTCTCGCCGACGTTGTAGCGCATGGTCGGCGTACGCGTCAGGTTGATCAGGGTGGCGACCGCCGGGGAGGTCACCGCGCCGTGGCCGCCGCCGGCCGCCGAGGTGACGCTGGTATTGTTGACCGCGCCGTTGGTCGGGCTGCCGGTGGCCGTCACCGTCAGGGTGGTGGTGTTGCTCGCCCCCGGGGCCACCACCAGCGAGGCGGTGCCGAGGACCGAGGCTTGGAACGAGGTGGCATTGCTGTCGGTCTTCGCCAGGCTGAAGGTCGAGCTGCTGCAGTCGAGCGAATCGTTGTTGGTCACCTGCAGGGTGTAAACCACCGATCCGCCGGCACTGGTGATCTGCTTGTTGGCCTCGAGGATGGTCAGCGTCGGGTTGGCCGGGGTGCAGACCGCGGCGGGGGTGCCGCTGCCGGTGACGCCGGCGGAGACATTGTTGACGTTGTCGTAGGCGCAGACCCGGTAGCTGTACTGGGTGCCGTTGGTCAGCGGCGAATGGGTGTAGGTCAGCGCCGTGCCGGTATAGAGCGAGGTGCCGGTCGCGCAGGTTGGCGGCGTAGCGCCGGTCAAAAAGCGCACATCGTAGGTATTGGCGGTGCGCAGGCCGCTGCCGCTGTCGGTGGCAAGCGTCCAGGTGAGGGCGTTCTGGCCGTTGCTCGGCACCACGGTCAGGGTGCCGTCGACCGGCACGGCCTTGTCGATCTGCACCGTGGCGCTCTGCGCCGCCCCGATATTGCCGACGTTGTCGGTGCTGCGGAAGCGCACGTACTGGGTGCCGGCCGTGCCGGCTCCTTGCGTGACATTGACTGTCGTGCCGCTGGTCGCCGGGGTGCAGCTGTTGGTGGTGTCGACACAGTACTGGGTGCCGGCCACACCGCTGCCGGTGCCGTCGGCCGGGGTCAGGGTCACGATCACGTCGCTCGTCTGCCAGCCGGCCGGGGCGTTGCTGGTCGTGGTCGGCGCGGCGGCATCGACGGTACGGGCGATCGACGTCGCCGTCGTGGTGCCGCCACCCGAAGTCGCCCGCATGTTGATGGTCAGGGCGGAGCCATTGGTCTGGCCTGTGACGTTGGCGGTGCAGGTGTAGGGACCGGTGCCGGAGACCGTGCCGGCGACCCAGCTGAGGCCGTTGACGGTGTACGCGCAGCTCGACACGGCGCTTTCGGCATCAGTAAAAGCTGCGGTGACGGTAAACGCTGCCGGCACGAACGTCCCGGACTGGGGCGAGACGCTGACGGCACCGGCGGTTGGTGGCGTGGCGTCGCCGCCCCCGGAAACGGTGATGGTAAGGATCTGGCTGACCGTGGCCTTGGTGCCGCCGACGTTGTGTCCGACCCCCATGACCGTGATGTAATAGGTGCCGTTGGCGGCACCCGCCGGCACTGTCACGCGGGCGTCCGTCCCCATGTTGTTGGCGACGCCGTCCCTGTCGCTGGCACTGGCGTTGTCAAAAGCCGCATTGCGTGTGCCGGAGTCCCAGGCACTGGTATCGTAGTTGATCGTATAACCATCGGGACTGTTGGGAAACTCGCCGGCGGTCGTGTACTTGTTGGCCGTCGCCCAGCCGGCGGTCACGCCGTCGGCGATGTTCCAGTTGGTGTTCCAGCCGGTGATCGCCGGGGCATTGGCAGTGCCGGCCGCCAACGTCCAGCCGGTCGGCAGGGAAATCTGCACGCCGACGGCGGTTGCCGGTGACCCGGCAATATTGGTGAAGCGCCAGTCGATCTCGAAAGTCTGCCCGGCCGTCACGGCGGCGGTGGTCCCGACGACGCCGTTGATTGCCGAGGAGATCGTCGCCGTCGGCTCGGTGTTGACATGGCAGCCGCTCGCCGAGCAGGAGCCGTATTTGGTCGGCCAGGCGTGGGCCGCCTGGGGGGCCAGAACCAGCGCGGCCAGCATCAGAACGGCACCGGCGCTCAACTGCCGCAATCTCTTCATCGCTGTCGTTTGCACCCTCATCTGGTCATCCCTCGCCGTCGTCTGCTTCAGTACCCGCATGGTCATCGTACAGTTCGTGAACGTCATGGCCGTCACCTGCTCGTGATCATCTGATCGCCGTTGGCGCTCAGGTAGCTGCCGCCGGCGACGCAGCCGCCGCCGCTGACGCTGATGGTGGTGACGACACTGTTCGAGTTGGCGCTCTGGACATGGTTGCCGTCGGCGGCCGTGTAGAAGTAGCTGGTGTTGGTGGTGCCGTTGCTCTGGTTCGGCCTGGCCGCGACACGGATGCTGGTCTGCACCGTCGCCCCGGCGCCGACCGTCAGCGGATCGACGGTGATCGCCGTCGGGTAGAAGGCGGTGGCGTTGCTGTCGCTCACGGTCAGGTCGAAGGCCGTGGCCGCGCAGGCGCCGACGTCGTTGTTGGTGACGCTGACCGTGTACTCGGCGAAGCCGCCGTCGTTGCCGATGGACTTGCTGCCGGTGAGGATACTGACCGTTGGCGCGGCGTAGGTGCAGGCCGAACCCGGAGCGGCCGAGGCGGTCTGGCCGGCGGAGACGTTCCCCACCCGGTCGTAGGCGCACACCCGGTAGTAGTAGGTGGTGCCGTTGGTCAGGCCGCTGTCGTTATAGGCGTTGAGGTTGCCGGTGTAGATCCCCGCCGCCGAACAGTCGGCCGGCGTGGCGACGGTGGAGCGCACGACCTTGTAGGTGTTGGCCGGATCGAGGCCGCTGCCGGTGCCGTCCGAGGCCGGGTTCCAACTCAGGCCGATGACGGTGTCGCCAGGGGCCAGGGCCAGACCGCTCTCGGTTGGCGCCGTGGTGTCGATGCCGATATCCAGGCCGGTGCTGACGGTGAAGTCCGGCGGGCCGCCGGTGAAGGCGGTCCAGGCGCTGGTGGCGCCGGCGCTGTCTCTGGAGCGCGCCTGCCAGTTGTAGCTGCCGTCGGCCAGAGCGGTGCAGGTGGCGGTGGCGGTCGAGCCGCTGGCCACCAGACCGCTGACGCAGTCGGCGGTGCCGTCCGTATTAATGTCGACTTCGATGATGACCTTGTTGCTGTCGGGGTCGCTGAGCGTGCCCTTGAGGATCACGCTGTTGGTTGTGGCCGCGCCGCCCGAGGCGATGGTCGTCACCCCGTCGCTCTGGTACTGGGCAAGGGCGGTCGGGGTTGCCGGCGCGCTGTTGCCGGCGGCAACCGTGGTGAAGCTCCAGGTTGTGGTATAGGCCGATTCGTTGTTGGCCGCGTCCCGTACCTTCACGTGCCAGTAGTAGGTGGTGTTGTTCGCCAGGGCCGTGCCGGGGGTCCAACTGCTGGCGGCCTGCCAGGCGCTCTGTTGCAAGCTGGCGGTGAAACCGGCATCCGTGGCGATCTGGAAATAATATTGCTTCGCCCCCGGGTTGCCATCGGCCACCGCGGCGGTGTTGGCCGTCAGTGCGGTGTTGGTGGCGATTCCCGTGGCGCTGTTGGCCGGGGCGCTGTTGGCCAACCCGGTCGGGGCGACGTTGTCAACCCAGATGCCGACGCTCGCCGGGGTCGGATCTTCCAGCGGCGTCCCCTGGTTGTCACGGGCCTTCGCCAGGATGGTGTGGGCGATGTAGTCCTCGCTCGGCAGCGTCCAGCTGTACGACCAGCTGACGGTTCCCGTCGCGGTGTTCCAGGTGCTGCCGTTGTTGGTAGAGACCAGCACGCTTCCCAACGGATTGGTCCCGGCCGTTGCCGTCCCGCTGATGCTGTAGGGCGTGGTGGTCAGCACGGCGCTCGCCGTCGGGGCGGTGATCGTCGTATTCGGAGGAGTCGTTGCCGTCGGCGTCCCCTGGTAGGTGGCGCCGGTCGACGTCAGACCGGCGGCGTCGATCGCGCAGAGCCGGTAGGAATACTGCTGGCCGTTGGTCAGGCCGGTGTGGGGATAGCTTGTTCCCGTCGTCACCGCGGCGATTTCGGTGCCGTCGATGCAGCCACTGCTCGGGATCGTCGCGCCGACGTTGTAGACCAGCTTGTAGGCATCCGTGGCGTTGAGCCCGCTAGCCGTATCGCTGAAGCCGCTCCAGGACAGGGCGATCTGGGTGCTGCCCGGCGTGCCGGAGAGGGTGCCGTTGACCGGCGCGGTCTTGTCGAGCTGCAGGGTCTTGCTGACAACCGTCTGCACGTTGCCGACGTTGTCCGTCGAGCGGTAGCGTACGTAGTTGGTGCCCTCGGTGCTGACGATGAAGGGCGCTGCGTAGGCCGTACCCGGCACGCAGCTGTTGGCCGTATCGACACAGTAAACCGTGCTGGCCACGCCGCTGCGCGCATCGGCCGGGGTCAGAGTGACGGTCACGTTGGCAGTCTGCCAACCGACCGGGACGTTGTCGGTGGTGGTCGGCGCCACCGCATCGACCGTGCGGGCCACGGCCGTGCCGGTGCCGGTGTTGGAACTGCCATCGGTGCCGCGGATGTTCAGGGTCAGCGCGGTGCCGTCGGCGGCGGTGATCCCGGTCTTGGTGCAGGTCCAGTTCGGCGCCGCGCCGCCCACCGTCCCCGCCAGCCAGGTGCTGCCGTCGGTGGTGTACTGACAGGAGGCGAGCGTATTGGCCTCGGTAATGGCCGCGCTAAGGTCGAAGGTGCCGTCGACATAGGTGGCGGTAGCGGTGTTGGCCGGGGTTACCGTGCCGACCACCGGGGCGGTGGAGTCCGAACCAGCCGTGATATTGACGGTGATCGATTTGCTGATATTAGCCCTGGAGGAACCGCTATGGCCGACGGCGTAAACAGTGACAGTATAGGAGCCAACGGTAAGACCTGCAGGAACCGTGATCATCGCATCGGTACCCATCAGGTTGCTGGCACCGTCGGGCTCGCTGCCATTATCTAGAGAGGTGTCGACGGTGGCCGCTCCGGGGTCCTTATCGAAACCTGTGCCCTCATATCTCAGTGAATAGTAGAGTTGCCCTGCGCGTGTGTTGGTCCACGAAGAAACACCGTCCGCTTGTTCCCAGGACTCTTTCCAGTTTGTTGCGAAATTGGTGCCGGTTTGGGTATTGTTGGTGCCCGGCGCAACGGACCAAGTGGATGCGGGCAAAAGGATCATCGGTGCAACAGATTTGGCAGTATCGGCAATGTTGGTGAAATACCAGTCTATCTCGAACGTCCCGCCGGCTGTCGTCAAGCTAACGGATGGCGTCGCCATCTCGGTGCCATTGATTGCCACGTAAATCACACCGTCTGGATCAGCAGTGGAATGGCACGATGTACAGTACGGGTTGCCAGCGGTGATGCTTCCCCATCTCGCCTGCGCTTCAATCGGCGGCAGAACAACTATCGACAAAGCCACGCCGAGAACAAGGAACATGGCCCTTGACTGACATTTCCGCAACATAATTCGAGTCATGACATTCATCCTCGGGAAATTCATCGCCCCACCCCCTTAATACTGCGTCCAGGCGCTGGTGGCGCCGACGCTGTCCTTGCCGCGGGCCTGCCACTTGTAGCGGCCGTCGGTGAGCGCGCTGCAGGTGGCCGAGGCGGTCGAGCCGCTGGCCACCAGGGCACCGCTGGTGCAGTTCGGGGTGTTGGTGAAGGGGCTGGCGATCGGCTGGATCTCTACTTCCAACTGCACGGTGTTGCCGTCCGGGTCAGTGATCGTCCCCTTCATTACCGGGCTGGCCGAGTTGGTGAACACACCTTTCGCGACCACCGTGGTGCCGTCGCTCTTGTACTGCGCCAGGGATGCCGGGGCATTGGGCGCGGTGTTGCCGGCGACCGGCGTGCCGCTGCCGGTGGCGCCGGCGGAGATGTTGCCGACCGCGTCGTAGGCGCAGACCCGGTAGCTGTACTGGGTGCCGTTGGTCAGGGGGGTGTGATTGTACGACAGCGCGGTGCCGGTGTAGAGCGAAGTACCGGTGGCGCAGGTCGGCGGCGTGGCGCCGGTCAGGAAGCGCACGTTGTAGGCGCCGGTCAGGCTGAGGTCGCTGCCGGTATCCGAAGCGGCCGTCCAGGTGAGGGCGTTCTGGGCATTCCCCGGGGTGACGGTCAGGGTGCCGTCGGTCGGGCTCGACTTGTCGATCATCACCGCCGCACTCTTGACGGTTTCGACGTTGCCGATGTTGTCGGTACTGAAGAAGCGCACGTACTGGGTGCCGGCGGTGCCGGCCGCCTGGCTGACGGCGACGCTGGCCCCGGCAGTGCCCGGCGTGCAGGTGTTGGTCAGATCCACGCAGTACTGGGTGCCGGCCACGCCGGTCCCGGTCCCATCGGTCGGCGTCAGGGTCACGGTGACGTTGGCGTTCTGCCAGGCCGCCGGGGCATTGTGGGTGGTGGTCGGCGCCGTACTGTCGACCAGGACGCTGGCGGGGGTGGCATAGGCCAGGGAAACATTGCCGGCGGCATCCTTGGCCCACGGGTAGAGGGTCTTGGTGCCGTCTCCGGCAGCCGCGGTGTAGGTGGTCGGCGCCGAAGCCGTCCAACCGGCGGCGCCGGCCAGCGGGGCCGTCGAACTTTCGGTGATGAGGTAACCGGTTACCGCGGTATTGTCAGTCGCCGTAAAGGACGTGACCGGGATGCCAACATTGCTGTTGCGCGGCGTGGTGGCGGCGAACACCGTGACCGTCGGCTTGGTGGTGTCGCCGGCGGCGGCGTTGACCGTGACCGTAATCAGCTGGCCGTAGTAGCCCTTCTTGTTCTGGGTCAGGTTGTGGCCGATGCCGATCAACTGGATCTGGTAGCTGCCGGCTGCCGTCCCGGCCGGGACATTGACCACCACGTCGGTCCCCATCTGGTCGGCCGTGCCATCCTTGTCGCCGGGAGTGGTTGCCGCGGCATTGTCATATGCCGCCCCGGTTGTGACCGCCCAGTTGGCGTTGCCCGTCCAATCTATCGAATACCCTGACGGGGAGTTGGCGAACGTAGCGGACATATCCAGCAGCGTTCCGGTCCGCCAGCTCGAACCGCCGGTCTGGTCCCACACGGTCTTCCATCCGGTCGGTGCCGCCCCGGTGGTCGTCCCTTGGGCGCTGAGTGTCCATCCGGTCGGCACGGCAACCATGAATGACATGCCGGTATTGGGCGCAGGCGCATTGGTAATCTTGTTGGCGATGAAGTCAACCTCGAAGGAGCTGCCTGCATCGACTGTAACCGTGGCCGGACTCGCCGGCAGCGTCGCTGCCGGCGAAGCAACCTTCGCTCCCCAGACCATGCCGACGCCAGCAGTGTTGATCAGCTGGATATGACAGCCGTTGGCCACGCAGGTGGTCGTCTTGGTCGGTTGGGCCGAAGCCGGTTCCGGCAGGGCCGCAAGCAGGGCCAACCCTCCCGCCAGGAGCCATCCCGTCAATTGCAGCCGCATCCTTCTTGAACTCTTCATCGTCATTCTCTCCCTTACATCACCGGGAAAACGTTAATTGGTTCGAAATTATCTTACCCCTGCCGGGGGAAGATTCCCGGCAGAGGCATATTCATCAATCCTATCGCGCCGCGGCCGGCCTTCAACCCACCCTGCCCTATTGCGGCAGGGTGGTGTGGCAGGCCAGACAGTTGGCGCTCGAACCGGCACTCCAGTTCGGCGTGGTGATGCCGTTGTGGCAATCGACAGTCGAGCAGGTCTTCGCCCCCGCATCCCAGCCCGGTGCGGCATTCTTGCCGGCATCGTAGCTGGTGCCGGTTGCCGCCTTGTAGCTGTTGGTGCGCGTCCAGCTGTTGTTCAGCGCCGTCTCCGTGGTGATGTCGTTGCGCAACTGCGACTTCGACTTGAAGCCACTCAGGCTGGCGAAGAACACCGTCTTGGCGCCGTCGAGATGCGCCGTGGAACTGGCCTTGATCATCGCCATCTCGTTGCCGGTCGCTGGCGCATTGGTATCGGTGTGGCAGGTACCGCACACCGTGTTGCCGGCGTTGTACTCGACGGACACCGTATTGTTGTGACAGGTCTGGCAGCCGATGGTGTCGGAGGTGGTGCTGTTGCCGTGGGCCGCCCCGGCATCGGTGGCCGGAGCCGCGCCGGCCGGCATCAGGCCGGTACCGTCGTCGTCATACAGCGTCTTGTAGTGAATGCCGACTTCGTGCCAGTTGTGCGTGCCGCTGGTCGGGCTGTTGCCGTGGCAGCTGGCGCAGGTCAGGTTGGCGTTGAAGGCCGTGGCATCCCAGTTGGGCGAGTCGGTGTAGCTGCCATCGGTGATACCGTCGCTATGGCAGTAGACAGCGGAGCACTTGGTGCCGTTGAACATCGCGCCCGCCAGGTTGTTGAGCTTGGCGTTCGGCGCGGTGATGGTTTCGCCGGCCGGATCAAGGTCGGTCTGGACCGTCCCGTCGCGATGCAGGTTGGCCGGATGGCACTGGCCGCAGCCCATGAGCGGCTTGCTGCTGGCGTCGTAGCTGACGCTGTACCAGCCGGCGCCGCCGAGACCGCCGCCGCTGATCGTCTTGCCGGCGAGGAAGGTCGCCACGCTGGTATGCGACTTGTGATCCGGATCAGCCGCTTCCGGATCCTTGTAGGCCCCGGCGCCGTGGCAGGTCGTGCAGCTGTCGACCTGGGCTTCGACCGTGCCGTTGATGTGCTTGGTGATATCGGTAAAGGCGTTGTCCGCGGCGGCCACATGGTTGTGGCACTTGGAGCAGTCGATATCGTTCGGATGCCCGCTGGCCGGCGGATTGTCGTGGCAGAAGTTGCACCCGGTCGAGGTCACCCCCCAGGTCACCGTCTTGAAAGTTCCCTTGCCGTTGGAGTGGCAGTAGGACGTCGAGCAGCTGTTGTACGGGGCTCCGCCCTTGGCCGTATCGACCGGGTAGCCGAGATCGCCGGCCGCCGTCTTGTAGACATCGAGATTGCCGTCGAGATGCTGGGGCGGAGCCGTGGTCGCCTCGACGGCACCGGCATGACACGCGGCGCAGGCGATGGCCGGACTGATCGTCTGACCGGTCAGGTGTTTGGTGTGACTGCCGGTCGCCGGCTGACGGGCATGGCACTCGGAGCAGTCGTTCACCGCCGTTCCCCAGGTCGGAGTCATGCCGGCAACACCGGTGCCGTTGTCGTGACAGCTCGTTGAGCAGGTGCCGTAGCCGTTCCCCGGAGCGCCGCCGGCCGTGTAGCTGGCCGCGACGTCGATCGTCCGGTCGATGTGCTGGATGCTGTTGTAGGCTGAAGCGTCGTTGGCTGCGCCGGTATGGCAGTCGGCGCAACCGCTGACCGTCACGTTCCCCATGATGGTGCCCAAGTGCGCGGCATGGGAGCCGCTGGTCAGGCCGCCGGCCTCGGTCACCTTGTGGCAGCTGCCGCACGCCGCCGCGCCGCCCCAGGCCACCGTGGCATAGGTCGGTACCGCGCTTGCCCCGTTGCTGGTCGACTGACCGGTCGAGTGACAGTAGGCCGTGGTGCAGTTGGTATAGGCGCTCCCCTTGGTCTTGTTGGCCGGGTAGCCGAGGTCGCTGGCCGCCACGTCGTAGACGTCGACGTTGCCATCGAGGTGATCGGCCGGAGCCGTGGTCGCCTGCACCGCGCCGTCGTGGCAGTCGCCGCACAGCGCCTTGGCGTACAGGGTGGTGGTCACGTGCTTGGCGTGGCTGCCAGTGGCCGGGATCGTCGCATGGCACTCGGAGCAGTCGTTCACCGCCGTCCCCCAGGTCGGGGTCGTGCCGGCGACACCGGTGCCGTTGTCGTGGCAGCTCGCCGTCGAGCAGGTGCCGTAGCCGTTCCCTGGAGCACCGCCGGCCGTGTAGGTACCGGTGACGTCAATCAGGCGATTGACGTGGTTGGTGCCGTTGTAGGTCGAGGCATCGTTGGCCGCGCCGCTGTGGCAGTCGGCGCAGCCGTTTACCCCGGTCGTCCCCAGGTGGGCGGCATGCGAGCCGCTGGTCAGGCCGCCGGCTTCGGTCACCTTGTGGCAGCTGCCGCATGCCGCGGTGCCGCCCCAGGCCACGCTGGCATAGTCGCCGGCGATCAGCGCCGCCCCCGTCACACCCTGGCCCGGGCTGTGGCAATAGGCCGTGGTGCAGTTGGTATAGGCGCTCCCCTTGGTCTTGTTGGCCGGGTAGCCGAGGTCGCTGGCCGCCACGTCGTAGACGTCGACGTTGCCATCGAGGTGATCGGCCGGAGCCGTGGTCGCCTGCACCGCGCCGTCGTGGCAGTCGCCGCACAGCGCCTTGGCGTACAGGGTGGTGGTCACGTGCTTGGCGTGGCTGCCAGTGGCCGGGATCGTCGCATGGCACTCGGAGCAGTCGTTCACCGCCGTCCCCCAGGTCGGGGTCGTGCCGGCAACACCGGTACCATTATCGTGGCAGCTCGCCGTCGAACAGGTGCCGTAACCGTTCGCCGGGGCGTGGCTGGCCCCCTGCGAGTAGCCGCCGGTCACATCGATGGTCCGGTCGACATGCTGGGTGCTGTTGTAGGCGGAGGCATCGTTGGCCGCGCCGCTGTGACAGTCCGCGCAGCCGGCGACCGTCACGTTCCCCATGGTCGTCCCCAGGTGGGCGGCATGCGAGCCGCTGGTCAGACCGGTCGCCTCGGTGACCTTGTGGCAGCTGCCGCAGGTCGCCGCGCCGCCCCAGGTCACGCTGGCATAGTCGCCGGCAATCAGCGCCGCACCGGCCGCGCCCTGGCCCGGGCTGTGGCAGTAGGCAGCAGCACAGCTGTCGTAAGGCGCCCCGCCCTTCGCCACGTTGGCCGGATAACCATTGGTCACGTCGAGGTTGGTGTCCAGATGGGCTGTCCCGGCATTGGTCGCCTGCACCGCGCCATCGTGACAGTCGCCGCACAGCGCCTTGGCATACAGGGTGGTGGTCACGTGCTTGCCGTGACTGGCAGTGGCCGGGATCGTCGCATGGCACTCGGAGCAGTCGTTCACCGCCGTCCCCCAGGTCGGGGTCACCGCCGGGGTGCCGGTGCCGTTGTCGTGGCAGCTCGCCGTCGAGCAGGTGCCGTAGCCGTTGCCGGGCGCGTGGCTGGCCCCCTGCGAGTAACCGCCCGCCACATCGATGGTCTGATCGACGTGCTGGGCGGAGACATAGCTGCTGGCGTCGTTGGCCGCGCCGGTGTGGCAGTCCGCACAGCCGTTCACTCCGGTCGTCCCCAGGTGGGCGGCATGCGAGCCGCTGGTCAGACCGGCCGCCTCGGTGACCTTGTGGCAGCTGCCGCAGGTCGCCGCGCCGCCCCAGGTTGGTGCAGCATAGTCGCCAGCAACCAGTACCGCCCCCGCAGCGCCCTGGCCCGGGCTGTGGCAGTAAACCGAACTGCACTGTCCATACGCGGCACTCGGGGCCAACCCGGCCGTAACGCCGGTTTCTGCGCCGCGATAGGCTGCCGTACCGCCGAACAAGGCGTCCGTCCTGTCGAGATCCCAGGCGACCGTGCCGGTCACATGCCCGGAGGTGCCGGGGGATGCATGGCACTTGCTGCACGCCAGGTTGAGTTGACTGGCCCCGTTGCCGGCATGCTTGCCGTGGCTGCCGAGCGGGGACCCGCTGGCCATTTGCGCTGCCGTCCCCTTGTGGCAGTCGCCGCAAGCTGCAGCGGCACCGTTCCAGGCCGGGTTCACCGTTCCACCGATCGTCGAGCCATGGCAGTAAACCGTGTTGCAGGTCAGACCGCCGCTGCCCAGGACGTTGTTGTAACTGAGTCCTGACTGACCGCTGTAGGTACCGGTTGTCGCGCCGAAGTTGCTGAAAGAGATCGAGATATCGCTGAAGCCGGGCTTGGCCGTACTCACCTGCGGCATGACGTAATTGTTGTGGCAGTTGTTGCAGCCCAGATTGAGCTGACCGGCACCACTCCCGGCATGCTTGCCATGGGCCCCTGCCGTTGACGATCCCGTGGTCTGCGGATTGAAGGCCAGGCCGTCACCGGCCTGGGCGGCGTTGACCGTCGGGGGATTGCCGTGACAGGCGTCGCAGGCCTGTGGCTGGAAGCCGACCTTGTGCTGGTGGCAGATAATGCAGTCGGTCTGGTTGGCATTCTTGTGGTTGAAATCGGTGACACCCGCCGACGAGTTGTAACGGTGCACCGAGGTCTGGCTGTGACAGACTTCGCAGATCAGGTTCGACTGGGTCTTGTCCGCGCGACCATCGTCACCGAAACTGGTCGGGCCGGTGACCGACTGGAAGTTGACCGTGACGTTCGGCGTTCCCGGCCCGGCCCAGTTGCTGCCATCGGGGGTGTCGACGCTCGACCGGACCCGCTTGATGTTGGTGGAATTCTTGACGTGGCAGGTCGAGCAGTCGAAGCCGCCGTACTTGCCGGTATCCGTTCCCCAGTTCCCGCCCCACTTGGTCGTCCCGGTAAAACGGTTGCTGTTGTGCAGCATCGGATTGTCCGTCCAGGCGGCAGCGACATCCCCCGCGGCAAGGAAGGAACCGGTCAGGGCGAGCAACAGGCAGAAACACAAGGACAGGACTATACCGCCGGCGTGCCGTTTGCGCCCGAACGCTGCCGATGGAATAAAGGGATCGACGATGCTTTTCTGGATCGTCACTGCCTGCCTCCAAATATTCTCTGCCAGACCGGTCTTCCGCCAAATGGCGACACCCGCGGTAGCTTTTCGTGATATCGCTTGAAAATGGGGCAAAGTCCGCGACGTCGGCGCCGCAGACTTGCCCCCGACAAAAATATCCTTTGATTTCATCATGTTAAATCCTTCGGTAGCCCAGCCATCCCCATTGATCATGTTGTCGGGACCCGTGGCTTTGCGTCACCGGATTACTCCGGTTTTGCCTTTATCGGCGACTTAAATGAAAAATATTTAGTTTGCCGGCTTATCCTCAGCCAAACGATCTGAACGGTTTTTTTCTCATTAGAAAGCTGACAAAAACCTCGTTTTTGTCTCAGAAAAATATCACAAAGATTTGACATGGCTAATCTTGCTGGCCATCATACAGCGATTTAACTGCTTCCTCATGCCTAGCAACAAAGGTGCCAGAGCGAGAAATTTTAATCATAAGTATTTTTTAAATTATATAAGCCAATACAGGCAGTTAGCGTGACTTAATGTTTTTCATGATTCACATTATCTAGAGATGTGTCCGGCGCAAAGCGCTCGTCAGTCACTGGTCTGGAGGGGAAATCAACAAACGCAAAAAGGGCGGGTGCCATGGCACCCGCCCTTTCCTGTTTCGACAGTGGGGCACGGAACCCCCACTGCACTTTGTTGTCAAGCTACTGGGGCGGACCCGACGTCCAAGGCGTCACCACGTTCCAGCCGCGGTTGGAATAATCGGTGCCGGTGCCCTGGGTGGCCCCGACCGCGCCGGTATCGACCGCTTCCGGACCGGTGCCGTCGGCAATGCCGCCAAGGCGGTGGCAGTTCTGGGCCGACGACCAGTTGGAGAGGCTGCGATTGGCGTTGATGCCGGTCGTAGCATTCAGCTGGTAGCTGTCGTCCCACGTGTTGTGTTTGGTATCGAGACAGTTGGTGATCATCAGCTTCGGCAGGCGCGAGGCATGCGGATTGTGGCACTTGCTGCAACTGAACTTGTGATACTGGCTGTTCACGGTGGCCGCATCGATGGTGATCGTACCCCAGTTGTTCAGCGGCGGCGTGGTCGACTGGTTGTTTTCCGTGCTCGCAGGGTTCAGCGATGGCGTGTAATTGTATCTTGACGTGCCGCCATTGCGGAAACCTGTATTGCCGCCATCATTGGGGGCATTGCAGCCCTGGAAATGCATGACCGGGTTAGTACTGCAGCCAGTGGTGCTGCCGCGCAGGTTGAAGATATTCGTCGCGCCGCTACCCGTCCCGCCGATTACCGCATTGGCGTGGCCGTTGCCGGTACTGATCCAATTGGTATCACTGGTATCGTAATCCATCGTATCGACGGTCACCGGATTGCCGCTCTTGTCGGCACTGTGGCAGGTCATGCACAGGCCGGCCGAACCGTTCAGCGTCCAGCCGCTGGTCGGGTTGGCCGCGGCGGTGCCGTCGGCGGCCGTGGCGCCGGCCGGCTTCGGCGCGGTCCCCGGCTTGACGTTGTTGATGTCGATCCAGAAGCCGCCCAAGGAGCGCTGGCTGGCGCCGTTGCCGCGTGGTACGGCACCGAAACGCTGGGTGTTGAAGTAGGTCGTTCCGGTCTGCGGGGCACCGTCCTCCTCGTAGGGGTTGGCGTTCCAGGAGCCGCGCAGATAGGGGCGGCCGGTATAAGTTTCGGCCGCGCCGGTGCCCACATCGATGGCATGGTTGCGGTCGTGAACGTCATGGCAGTAGGAGCAGCGGATATCGCCGACCGCATCGCGCGTCTCGGTCTTGGCATAGTTGGAACCGGCAACCGCCGACGTGCCGCTGGTGAAGTTGGCCGAGTGGGTCGACTGGATACGGCCGCGCTTGTACCAGAACATGTCGGTGGAGGTGCCGCCGCGCCCGCTGCGCCAGAAACCGGTGGTCCAGTTCGCGGTCCGGGTGCCGGCTGAGGTGGTGGTGTCGGTGTAAAGCGCGCCGTAGTCGTAGGGGGACTGGGCGGCGAGCGGGCTGGTCGAGAGCGGCGCGTTCGCGCCCCACTCGGAGATTTCGTCGACCAGGGTGATCGACGACGCCGTTGCCTGGGCGGTCAGCGTCGCGTCGACGAAGAGTGAGCCGGCATTGACGGTCTTGATCTTGAAGTAGCCGTTATTGGCCTGGGCGGTGGCGCCGCCGACCCTGACGTAGCGGCCGACCTTGAAGTTGCCGAGGCCGTTGCCGGCATCGACGAAGGAGCTGTTGCTGGCCGCCGAAACGATCGTCATGCTGGCGGTCCGGGTGACCGTGTTGGCCGCATTGGCATGGCACTCCCAGCAGATCTCCGCCTCGGTCGTCCTGGTCGTGGCCGAGCCGCCGAGGTGAATGCCGCCGGTAATCGGGAAGTCGACGCCGAGATCGCCGCCGAACGTAGCGGTTGCCGGAATTTCCGGCACCATGACCGCGCTCCCCTCGTGGAAGGGATGGCACTTCTTGCACTGAGCGCCCCAATTGGTGGCGGCACTGAAGGTCTCGCTGAGCTGCTGCTTCAGGTGCGAACCGTAGCCGCTGGCGGCCATGCCGTTGGCGGTGCCGCCGACCCCGGCGGGGTCGACCACGGTCGGGCCGATGTAGGGGGCCTCGTGGCAGGCCTCGCACGACAGGGCATTGGTCGATCCCCAGGTGATCGCCACCGGGTTATTGAGCGCATCGAGCCCCTTGAGGTCATGGCACTGGCTGGTGCAGGTGCCGCCCGACCCGCTCGGCAGGCTGTAGGTCATGCCGCCGCCGAAGGTCACCGCGCCGTCGCTGTGGCCGACGTGCGAACCGGTGTTGGCGCCGCCGCCGTGGCAACTCTCGCATTTGTTGACGAAAGCGTTGATCATCTTCTCGTCGATGGTACCGGCCGCGGGACGGGCATGCTGGGCATGGTTCCCCGTCGCCGGCGCGGCATCGGCCAACAGTCCCGTATCGCTGCCGTCGTTGTGGCAACTGGTGCAGGTCGCCGGATTGCCGTTGTTGTTCCACGGCGGGGTCTCCCTGCCCATGTGACAGGAGATGTTGCGGCAGCTGCCGTAGATGTTGCTCGGCGGCATGTCGGAACCATCGGCATTGCTCGTCCCGGTTAGTGTCCAGCTTCCGGCCTGGACCGATTTGTAGAGCGGATCACCGTTGACGTTCTTCCCCTTGGTTTTCAGTCCGGTCAGATCCCATTTGACCCGACCGTTGACGTGGCCGTTGGAGCCGGGGGCCGGAGTGGAGCCGTGGCAGTCGGTGCAGGCCAGACCCTGCTTGCTGACGTGGGTCTGATGGCTCCGCCCCGGCGGCGGATTGGCCACCGTCGTGCCGTGGCAGGCGTTGCAGGTGACGTTGCTGTTCCACTGCGGGCTGGTGCCTCCCATGAAGCCGCCATGACAGTAGATGGTCTCGCAGGTCATTGTCCCCCTGCCGGGGAGAATCGTCCCGTCGGCGGCCTGGATGCCGGCATCGATCGCCGGTTGGTAAGGCGTGTAATTCACCCCGTCCTGGCCGGTGTAGTGCCCGGAATTGCGCTCGGGATCGGTCATGCCGAGATCGTAGAAGACGTTGAAGACATGGTTGATCTGCTGCTTGCCGCCAGCCACGGTCTTGGGCATCTCCCCTTCGTTGCGCCAGCCGTTGTGGCAGTACTCGCAGGGGAAACCGAGCACGACCGTATGCTTGTAGTGGGTGCCGGGAGTGGTCGAGCCGGTCGCTCCGGGAATCTTGGCCAGGCCATTCGGGCCACCGTGGGTGTCCTCGAGGGGCGGGTTGCCGTGACAGCCGGTGCAGTCGGCGGTGAAACCGCCGCTGTGGCGGTGGCAGTCGGTACAATCGCGATTGTTGAAATGCGTGTAACCGTCCGTCTGCTTGGTCAGCGGTCCGGCACCATCCGGGTCGATCTCGGTGTCGAAGCGGTGATGCAGGGTAATGGAGTGACAGACCTCGCAGACCCGGTTCGAGCCGGTGCGGCCGGCGCCTGCCTTGCTGTCGGGCTGGATGTCGGCACCGGCCGGGTCATCGTTCCCCCAGTTGTTGCTGCCGGCGTTGGCATCCTTCATGACCACCGTCCGCGTTACCGGGCCGCCGCCGCCCCACTCGGGGAGGGACACCGAACCGCGCAGCCACTTGATGTTCGGCCCACCCTTCTCGTGACAGATCATGCAGTCGAAGTTGCCGTACTTGGCGCCGGTTTCCGACGTCCCCCACTTCCCACTCCATTTGGTGGAATGGGTGGTCACGCTGTTGTGGGTGATCGGTGAGACCAGGAAGACCGTGGACTTGGCGATCCCGGAGGTCTTGGCCGGCAGGTTGTGGCTGGCATAGGAAGAGGTGATCTCAACCTTGGTGTTGTTAACCTGCCAGTCAACGGCCGCGGCTTTGGCGGAAACGACCAGTTCGATGGTGCGCGCCTCGCGGCCGCCCAGGGTGACATTGCTGTTGCTGCCGACCGGATTGAAGTAGGACGGGTTGAAATCGGTCAGGTTGCTGTCGCTGGCCACCGCCAGACTGAAGGTCGACGAACCACAGCCGTAGGTGTCCTCGTTGCGGAAGGTGACCTTGACCGGAATCGCCCGCCCCTTGCCGACGTGATATTCGTCGTCGTCGAAGGAGATCGACGGCGGGTTGCGCACGCAGCGGTTGTCGATCTCGATCTGGTTGACGGCATTGACCAGGCTCCCCCCGCAGTCGGGGTCGGTGCCATGAACCTCGAGAGTCACCATCTCGGGAGTCGCCACGCCGTAAGCCATGCTGCTCCACGGGCTGGTGACCGGCGTGCCGTTGATCTTGTAGGTGAAGCTGCCGACATTGCCGGTCTTGGTGAACAGCCTGGTCAGGTCGATGGCCGGACCGCCGGCCACCTGCCCGGTACGGATGGTGATGGTCGAGGGGGTGCCGTCGATGCAGGTGTTGTCCACGGCAATCGTCTGGGACGCCGTGACCACCTTGCCGCCGCAGTCGGGGTCGGTGCCGGACACCTGCAGGGTGACGTTGGCCGAGGTTCCGGCGGGGACCAGCGCGTAGCTGTTCCAGGGACTGGTGACCGTGGTGCCGTTGATCTTGTAGGTGAAGCTGCCGACGTTGCCGGCTGCAGTGTACAGCGCCGGCAGGCTGACGTTCCCCCCCTTGACCGTCTGGCTGGCCGGGATGGTGATGGCGGAGGGGGAGACATCGACGCACGGGCTGTAGTTGAACAGGTTGGTGTCGACCACCGCGCCGGTGGCGCCGTTGCGGAGTGAAACTCCGTAGACACCGGCCGTCCAGTCGGTCAGAGCGCCGCCGTCGTTGGTGACGATACTGGTCGCCACGGCAGTCCAGGTGGTGGTCATACCGCTGGTACTGGCCGGCATGTAGAGATAGTTGTCAAAGCGCGCCCGGGTATCGAGGGTGGTGCTCTGCGAAGAGACCGCGAGGCCCGCCAGCACCGGGTCGGTCATGGTGATGGTCACGTTGGCGCCAACCTGGGTCCAGGTGTTGCCGTCGGCCGACTGGAAGGCGCTGAAGACGTTGCCGTTGCGCACCAGCCGCAGCCAGCGGGGCGGGGTGATGCCGGTGGTGGTGGTGAAGGCGGCAGTGCCGCCGGCGGTGGTGCGCCGACCAAACATCGCGCCGCTGCCGGGGGTGACGAAGATCCCGGCATACATGCTGTTGGTGGCGGTGCTGGCGCGTACCATGATGCCGGCCTTGGCCGCCGTGTTGGTGTTGAGCAGCGAGTCGACACGGACGTCAATGGTAAAGCTGCCGGTCGCGTTGTTCTGATAGAGATAGGTCAACGAGTCGGTGGTTCCCGGCGTGGTGTTATTGATGTTCCCCCGTCCGTTGAGTTGCAGATCGCCGTCGACAATGGCCGGCGCCGCGGAGGCAAAGCCGCCGATGTCGCTCTTGACCCATTTGCTGTCGAGGATCGTGCCGTGGAAGCCGTCCGACTTGCTGCTCACCGCGCGATAGACCAGGCCGGTCTGGTCGGTTTGGTAGCCGACCTGATCGCCGCTGCTCACCGGCACCGGCGCCAGCGTCAGCGGGTTGCCGTTGGCCGACTGGCCGTCGGGGATCGTGACGTAGCCCGGTTCGCTGGTCACGGTATCGGGATTCAGGGCCGCCACCACCAACGCGGAGTAGGCCGTCGAGCCGGACCAGGTCACCGACAAAGTCGAAGCAGCAGTTCCCGCCGGCGAGTTGCTGGACTTGTTGGCGGCGGTGAAAACCGAACCACGGGCACCGTAGTTGACCGGCGCCAGGCTGGCGGTGAAGCCGGTTGCCTGGGTCATGGTGGTCGAGGTGCCGCTGTCGGCGGTCGCGTAGAAGACCATCCCGCCGTCGGCATAGCTGACGTTGTTGCGGAAGGTCAGGGCGGTAGCGTTGGTTGCCGTGTCGGCGTTCACTGAATAGCCGCTGTTCAGCGGCACCGGCTGGGTCTGGCTGACCCCGGCGTAGGTGGCGGCAAAGAGGTTGGCGTTGCTCACCGAGTTGGCGCTGTTCACCCAGCTGGCAACCAGGTTGGTGCCGGAAGCGCCGGCGATGTCGGCCTCCTTCAGATAGCCGACCCAGACCGTCATCCAGCCGCGGGTGGCGGTCGGCAGCTCGCAGCTGCTGCCAAGCTGGGTCAGGGTCTTGCCGCCGTAGGTGACCACCGGGTTGATTAGGGTGGCGGCCGCGGTGTACTCGACGGTCAGGGCCGCCACCAGCAACCGGTTACTGCCGGTGCCAACGGTGTAGGCGGTGGCCGGCAGGGTCGCCAGGGAG
This sequence comes from Desulfuromonas sp., assembly GCA_012026975.1. Taxonomy (GTDB): domain Bacteria; phylum Desulfobacterota; class Desulfuromonadia; order Desulfuromonadales; family BM103; genus VAUL01. Next base: position 103,300 of record VEPG01000056.1, read on the forward strand.
GTATTGCCGTTGCCGCCGGTCACTCCGGCCCAGGCCTTGGCACTGGTCACCGCCGCTTCGGCACTCCCCGACAGTGCAGTAGCTGTCAGCATCCCGACCACCGCGGTAACCACCAATATCCGCCGGACCCAGTGTTTGACCATGCTCATCGCCTTATCCGTCATTGCGTCAACTCCGCACATAGCGTTCATCGCGTTGGTAGCCATGACCTTCCCCCCCTACTTCGGCAGCCGGGTATGGCAGTCGATGCAGATGATCGCGCCGCCTTCCCATTGGACAGGGTACTTGTCGACCCGGCCGCCCTCCCAGAGATGGCAGGAGATCTGGCAGCTCTTGTCGGCGGCGTTCCAGCCGCCGAGGGTGGTGGCCATGGCGCGCAGCGTCTGCGGCTGCTCGTCATAGGAGGAACCGTCGTTCTTCTTGTAGGTGTTCATCCGCGTCCAGTTGTTGGAAAGCTCCGGCACGTTGAACAGATCGTCGCGCACCTGGGCCTTGGAGCGGATCTTCGCGTCGACGAACTGAATGTCGACCGTCGTGTTGACATGCTTGCTCTTGTCGACGATAGCCGCATTCCCTTTGAGGGAAGCCCTGGTGCCATCGTGACAGCCGGCGCAGACCGGATTCTGGTCGTTCGCCTTGCCGGTTACCGTGTCGTTATGACAGACGTAGCAGGTGATCGTTGTCGAGTTCGGCGTGCCGTCGGCCAGCAGGGTACCGCCGTGGCCGCGCAACTGGGCGACGGCTCCGGCCAGTCCGGCCGGGACCGGATCGCTGTTGAGCACCGGGAGAAAATCCTTCAGGCCACTGTAGATGGCGTTGTAGTGGAAACCGACCTGATGTTCCAGATGCCCGCCCGATTCCGGGCTGTTGCCATGGCACTTGGCGCACTTGTCGCCGGCAAAGCTGGTGCCCCAAACCGGAGTAGTGGCGTAGACACGGGTATTGGTGGCGTCTTTGCCGCTGTGGCAGTAGGAGTTGTTGCAGGTGCTGCCGTTCCAGCCGGTGCCGGCCAGCGTCTTGATGCCGTTGGCATGGGCGGTAGCAGCATTGCCGTGACACTGGCCGCAGCCGAATTCGTAGGCGCCGGCGGTCGAGTGATTGACCGTGTCGCCGTAGGCCGCACTGGCTCCCGCCCCGATATGTGCGGGGTGTGAGCCGCTGGCCGGCGGCCAGTTCCCCTGGTCGAGGCTGTAGCTCCCGAGGTCGGCAGGGTTGCCGTCGGCGTTGTGGCAGTCGGCGCAGGCGAGCACGCCGCCGACGGTCCAGTCGCCGGTCGTATTGGCGAGGTGACAGCTGTTGGTGCAGGTCTGGGTGGCGCTGACATAACTGACTGTCTGCTGCAGGATGGTATCGACGTGCTGCGCCCCTGAACCACTGTGCGGATGGCAGCTGGTGCAGCCGCTCACGAAGGCGGTGTTGCCGACATGCGCCGGGTGCTTGGCGCTGGTCGGCCCCTGGGGGGACGTTGCCCATCCCTGCAACAGGGTGAAGAAGCCGGCAGAGGAACCGTGGCAGTCCTGGCAAGGGTTGTCGCCGGCATTGCCGAGATTCCCCGCCGCCCATTCGCCGGCATCGGCATCGTGACAGCCGTTGGTCGCGCCGCAGGTGCCGCCGAAGCCGGCAGCCTTGGCATAGTTGTAAGTATTGCTGATCCGGGTGTTGTTGAAGTTGACCGTACCGTTGAGATGGTCCGGACCGCTGCCGTTATGGGTATGGCAGGTATTGCAGCCGGCCACGTAGCCGGAGTTGGCATGCGCATCGTGCAGGGCGGCATTCTCCGTGCCGTGCGTGTGGCCGACGCCGTTGGCCGCGTGGCACTCGTCGCAGCTCCCTGCCGAGAAGCCCTTGCTGTGCTGGTGGCAGCTCACGCAGTCGTTTTTGTTCTCATGGCCTGTATCCGCACCGCCCGCGGACATGTTCCAGCCATGCCACTTCACCCCGTTGGCGCGGGTGGCATCGTAGGTATGGCAAACCTCGCAGACGCGGTTGGACGTGGCGTGGGCCGTGGCGTCATCGCCGAAATCGGCGGAACCGGCCACGGTGCTTTGGAAACTGACCGCCGCACTGTTGCCGCCCGGGAAATCGACACCGCTATCGGGAGCATCGACCGTCGCGCGAACCCGCTTGATGTTGCTGCTGTTCTTGACATGGCAGGTGTTGCAGGAGAATTCGCCGTAGCGGCCACCGGGGATCCCCCAGCCATTTTGTGCCGACCACTTCAGGGAACCGGTGGTCAACGAGTTGTGCAGGAGCGGGTTGTTCGGCTTGAGATTGCCGAGTATTTGCGGGTTGGCACCGGACACGCCGTTGCCGTCCTGGTAGGTGATACGTATCTGATAGGCAGTGAAGTTGGTCAGACCGGCAATGGTGTACAGGAAGGGGCTCGCGGCGTGGGGCAGGGTCGCGCTGCCGTAGCCTGCGCCGCTCCAGGGGCCGCCTTGCGTATCCCATTCGACCAGCAGGGTGTTATCGCCGTTATCGTCGCCGCTGTAAGGGGAAGATACGATCAGCGACCGGTCCTGCGCCGAAACCTTGACCGCGCCGGCCGTAGTGCCGTTGGCTGCCTCGGCGGCAGCTCCGATCGAGAAAAAAGCGAACAGCACCGCCGTACCGACAGACAGCCGCAGCCATGGCTTTGGCCACGACGGCAGGATTGCCCTACAAAGACCCCGACTGTTCATATCCCTTTACCTCATTTGTTATTCCGACGATAACGCCACAAATTAAAGGCAGAAGCCCCATCCCACGACCAGGGGGCTACCTCAACCCTTCTCGGCTTATTGCGCCACAGCTTCTCTGGAACCCGGCATCACCGTATCGAACGGACGGCGGCCAAACCCCGGGAGAGACTCTTCGTGGTGACGCGGCCTGAGCGTTCTGGCCAGTTCCCTGATCAAGGCTTCACCATGGCCGGTCAGATAGACTGCCAAGACACGCGGATGCTGCGGATCGCGTTCCGTCCGCAGCAGGTCGTATCCTTTCAGCACCGGCACATCATGTTCACGCTCGACATACCGGGAAAGCGCCTTGACGTTGCGACTGAGCGACCCTTGCGGCATATCGAGCATCTTCATCAACTCGGGCATGGTGATCCCGGGGTTCTCGGATACCGCCAGCAGCAAGGCAATGTGCTGAAGCGGCAGCTCCTTGTGAACCTGGTGACGAAGGATTCCCAATGCAGCCGACAAACGGAAGATTTCTCTCATCTGCGCCAACCTTTTCCTGTTCTGATGTTTGTCATCGACGCATCCAGAGCGATGACTGCGGCGTGCGTCCTGGCTGACAACTTCAATTTTCCGTACGCAGCACCGCCATATCACTGCCTCGGCGCGCGATATGACAATGTCTGTAAAAATGGCTTTGCCAACCACTCAACAAAGCCAACCTTTTAACAAAATCACCTTTATTACAGATAGTTAGACAATCAGCCCAATCATCTGCCCAACCAATCAACCATCAATAGTCAAAGCTTTTGTACCGCTGGCTTGCACTGCACTTCCCCCGCACCAGCCATATTAATTAACAATTGTTTATTAGATTTTGAAGGCAGTGATGAAGAGATATCGCCTTGCCAAAGTCTTAATGAGAACACAACGTCGATCTCGTATTTTTCTCACAAAAAACTCATGTAAATTTTATTGAATAAACCGGAATACACATCATTGAGAGTAGTAGTCGGTTAATCGGCTATATGCCGTCGCTACGGGCACAAAAGCAAAAGCAATGCCACTTTCCGGTGGTTTTAATCATAAAATAATTTTAAACTAAACCATCTATTTCGAATGGTTATCCATTTTTAATGCCAAAACGTGCATTCGGTTCCCGGCGAAGGCCACCCGCTCTCACCACACACAGGGAATCCGGCAGAAAGATACTCTCCCACCCAAGTCACGTGATGGATCCAACAACGACGAACAACAGGTGAGCCGCTTGTCATCGCCGACCCGACCGATTCCGCTTGACATCCTTAAGCGTGCGGCGTATAAGCGTTATTCCCCAAGGTTCCGCAAGGGCACCAAACCGGGGAACGAAGCGAGGTGAAGGGGATGTACGCGGTCATCAAAACCGGAGGAAAGCAGTACAAAGTTTCCGCAGGCGACCTGGTGAAGGTCGAAAAACTGGACGGCGCGGTGGGCGACACCATCGAGCTGGCCGAAGTCCTCATGGTTGGCGGAGCAGAGGTCAAAATCGGAACACCTCTCTTGCCGGGCGCGAAAGTGAAGGCGCGGATCGTGGAACAGGACAAAGACAAGAAAATCCTGGTCTTCAAATCCAAGCGCCGCAAGTTTCAGCGCAAGCTTTACGGCCACCGTCAGCCCATTACCCGCCTGCAGATTACGGCGATCGAAGCGTAAGGAGACAGCACCATGGCTCACAAGAAAGGCGTCGGCAGTTCCCGTAACGGTCGCGACAGCGCCGGCAAACGCCTCGGCGTCAAGCGGTTCGCCGGCCAGACGGTTACCGCCGGTTCGATTCTGGTCCGCCAGCGCGGCACCACCGTGCACCCCGGCAACAACGTCGGCTGCGGCAAAGACTACACCCTGTTCGCCCTGATCGAAGGGGTGGTGAAGTTCGAACGGCTCGGCAAGGACCGCAAGAAGGTCAGCGTCTACGCTGCCTGAACCCAGTAGTCCGGAGCAGAATCTCAAGGCCCGAGGCTCCCTGCGAGCTTCGGGCCTTTTTCTGGCAATCGATTATGAAATTCGTTGACGAAGTGAAAATCCAGGCGAAAGCCGGCGACGGCGGCAAAGGGTGTCTCTCCTTCCGCCGCGAGAAGTTCATCCCCCTTGGCGGCCCGAACGGCGGCGACGGCGGGGACGGCGGCAACGTCTGCTTCGTGGTCGACTCCGGGCTGGGCACCTTGCTCGACCTGCGCTACAAGGTGCACTACAACGCCGGCAACGGCGAGGGCGGCAAGGGCGCGAACCGGCACGGCAAGAACGGCGAGACGCTGATCATCCGCGTCCCCCCCGGCACGCTGATCTACGATGACGAGACCGGCGAGCAACTGGCCGACCTGACTGAACCGGGAGAACCGCTGGTGCTGTTGCGCGGGGGCATGGGCGGCCGCGGCAACGCCCGCTTCGTCACTTCGACCAACCGTGCGCCGCGCCACACCCAGCCGGGTCTTCCCGGCGAACGCCGCACCCTGCGTCTGCAGCTCAAACTGCTGGCCGATGTCGGCCTGGTCGGCCTGCCCAACGCCGGTAAATCGACCCTGATCTCCAGCGTCTCGGCGGCGCGGCCAAAGATCGCCGACTACCCCTTCACCACCCTGGTCCCCAACCTTGGCGTGGTGCGCTACGGCGACTACCAGAGCTTCGTCATGGCCGACATCCCCGGTCTGATCCAGGGGGCCAGCGAGGGGCACGGGCTGGGGCTGCGCTTCCTGCGCCACATCGAACGCACCGACCTGTTTCTGCACCTGGTCGATCTCTCAGGGATGCAGGAAGGCGATCCCCTGGAGAACTTCGCGGCGATCAACCGCGAACTGGAACATTACAATCCCGAACTGCTCACCCGGCCGATGCTGGTGGTTTTCACCAAGCTCGATGTCACCGAAGTACGGGAACAGCTCCCGGCAATGCGCGAAACCTTCGCCGCGCAGGGCTATGCCACCTTCGCGGTCTCGGCGGTCACCGGCGAGGGGACGGCTGAACTGGTGCGCTTTGTCGGCAGCGAGTTGACCCGCCTGCGAACTGTCGAAACGCTTGACAGTCCCGCCTCGGACGCCTAAACTTTTCCAGAGTTTTCAACAAGTTCCACATCAAGATCCGATTGAGGGCATATGCGCACCATTCTGTTGGCCCATGTCCGGCGCGTGGTGATAAAAATCGGCAGCGGCGTCATCTCCGGCGAAGAAGGGCTCGACCTTGCCCGGATCGACTCCATCTGCCGTGACATTATCGATCTTCGCCAACGCGGTTTCGAAGTGGTGCTGGTCTCTTCCGGCGCGGTCGCCGCCGGCAAGGGTGAACTCGGCATCGTCGGCCGGCCACAGACCATTCCGCTCAAACAGGCCGCGGCCGCCATCGGCCAGAGCCGCCTGATGCGCTCCTACAAAGACGCCCTGCGCCCCTGCGGCGTCACCGTCGCCCAGGTGCTGCTGACCCGCGACGACCTCGCCAACCGCCGCCGCTACCTGAACGCCCGCAACACCCTGATGACGCTGCTCGAGCACGGGGTGCTGCCGATCATCAACGAGAACGACACGGTGGTCGTCGACGAGATCCGCTTCGGCGACAACGACAACCTGTCGGCCATGGTCACCAACCTGGTCGAGGCGCAGATGCTGGTGATCCTCTCCGATGTCGACGGGCTTTACGACAGCGACCCGCGCCACAACCCGCAGGCCACGCTGATCACCGAGGTGGAGCGGATCACCGACGAGATCGAAGCGATGGCCGGCGACGAGGGCGGCCCCCTGGGGACCGGCGGCATGGCCACCAAGATCAAGGCTGCCAAGCGCGCCACGCTGTTCGGCGCCGGCACTGCGATCATCAACGGCCGCACCCCCCGAAACCTGCAGTTTCTCTTCGACGGTCACGAACTGGGCACCTACTTCCTGCCGGTGCGTGACCCGATCGCCGCGCGCAAGCACTGGATCGCCTTTACCAAGAAGCCGCGCGGCAAACTGCTCCTCGACGAGGGGGCGCGCACCGCTATCATCGACGGCGGCAAAAGCCTGCTCCCTTCGGGCATCCGTGGCATTGACGGCGAATTCGACCGTGGCGACGCGGTGCGCCTGTGTACCCTCGACGGCAAGGAGTTCGCCAAAGGTGTCACTAACTACTCATCCCTCGAGTTGCAGAGGATCATGGGGTGCAAAACGAAAGAGATCGAAACGATCCTCGGCTACAAATACGGCGACGAAGTCGTCCACCGCGACAATCTGGTGGTGGATGCCGGGGGCTGACCAACAGCGAACTGCCAAACCATCAGCCGCAGATAAAAGCGGATAAAGGCGGACAAACCAAAACATCATTTACAGGGATAAAGGGGATAAATAGGATAACACCAAGTCCTTTCCGGGTTTAAAATGAGAAATTTTGCAGTTCTTGTTTATGGGTTTTATCCCCTGCATCCCCTTCATCCCTGTAAAATAGATTTTGTCTGATCAGATCTGATCCGCCTTGATCAGCGTCCCATGTTTTTTTGATTTCAAGTTTTGCGACAAGGAGTTGAGTCATGACGATAGCGGAGCAGATGGTGAAGGTGGCGAAGGATGCCAGGGCGGCGGCGCAGGTGATGGCCGGACTGTCCACGGCAGCCAAGAACGACCTGTTGCGCCGCATGGCCGACGCTCTGATCGAGCGGACCGGCGAACTGCTCGACGCCAACGAGAAAGACCTGGCGGCGGCCAGCGAAGCGGGGCTGGCGGCGGCGATGCTCGACCGTCTGACCCTTGACCCGCAGCGGGTGCGCGCCATGGCCGACGGTTTGCGGGAGGTGGCCGCGCTCCCCGATCCCGTCGGCGAGGTGACCGGCATGTGGCGGCGCCCCAACGGCCTGCAGGTCGGGCGCATGCGCATTCCGCTGGGGGTCATCGGCATCGTCTTCGAGGCCCGTCCGAACGTCACCGCCGATGCCGCGGGCCTCTGCCTGAAGAGCGGCAATGCCGTGATCCTGCGCGGCGGCAAGGAAGCCCTTCACTCCAACCTGGCCATCGGCCGGGTGCTGGGGAACGAACTGGTGCAGCTCGGCCTCCCGGCGACCGCCCTGCAGGTGATCGCCACCACCGACCGCGAAGCCATGCTGGAACTGCTCCGGCGCGAGGACGAGATCGACCTGATCATCCCGCGCGGCGGCGAGGGGCTGATCCGCTTCGTTGCCGAGCATTCGCGCATTCCGGTGATCAAGCACTACAAGGGGGTTTGCCACGTCTTCGTCGATGCCAGCGCCGACTTTGCCGAAGCGGAAAAGATCGCCCTGAACGCCAAGGTGCAGCGCCCCGGCGTGTGCAACGCCATGGAGACGCTGCTGGTTCACAAGGATATTGCCGAGACTTTCATTCCGCGCATCACCGCCGCCATGCGCGGCAGCGGCGTCGAACTGCGCGGCTGTGCCACGACCCGGGAATTCGCCCCCGACACCCTTCCGGCAACGGAAGACGACTGGCATGCCGAATATCTCGACCTGATCCTGTCGATTCGCGTTGTGGAGAATCTCGACGAGGCGGTCGCCCATATCCGCACCTATGGCTCGCTGCACACCGAGGCAATCGTTACCCGCGACTACGCCAATGCCCAGCGCTTTCTGCGCGAGGTCAACTCCAGCGTGGTCGCGGTCAACGCTTCGACCCGTTTCGCCGACGGCAACCAGCTCGGGCTTGGCGCCGAGATCGGCATTTCCACCACCAAACTGCACTCCTTCGGGCCGATGGGGCTGGAGGATCTGACCACAAGGAAGTTCATCATTTACGGGGATGGGCAGATCCGCCAATGATCGTAGGGGCAGGCCCCTGTGCCTGCCCTGATGCTGGGCAACCACAGGGGATTGCCCCTACAGGTTCGCATGAAGACCGGAATTTTAGGCGGCACCTTCAACCCGATCCACCTTGCGCACCTGCGCATTGCCGAGGAGGTGCGCGAAGCGTGCGCCCTGGACGAGGTGCTCTTTATCCCGGCGGCCATTCCGCCGCATAAAGCGCGTCAGGTTGCCGCGTCATTTGCCGACCGACTGGCCATGGTGCAGGCGGCCATTGCCGACAACCCCGCCTTCAGAGCTTCCGACCTCGAAGCCCGGCGCAGCGGCAAAAGTTTCTCGGTTGACACCCTCGAGATTCTCCGGGATGCCGACCCGACGGGAGAACGCTACTTTATCGTGGGGCTCGACTCCTTCAGGGATATCGCCACCTGGAAGGAATACGCCCGGCTGTTCGAACTCGCCCACATGGTCGTCACCGCCCGCCCCGGCGTGGAACTTCCCGACCCGCTCGCGGCGCTGCCGGTTGCGATGAGAAATGACTTCTGCTACGATGATCAACTAAAAAAATTGTGGCATCGTTCCGGAAATACCGTGATTTTTCTGGAAGAAACGCGCCTCGACATTTCCTCGACGCTGATCCGCTGCAAAGTGGCGGCCGGGGAGTCGATCCGCTACCTGGTTCCGCCGGCCGTCGCCGGCCATATCGTCGACCACGGACTTTACCGGACCGTAGAGAAAGGAAACCGCTAGTTGCAAACCATTGACCGGGCGTTGCTCTGTGCCGCCCTTGTGCTTGACAAAAAGGCCTTTAACGTCCGTATCCTGGATGTGCGTCGGATCTCCTCGCTGACTGATTTTCTGGTACTGGCCTCCGGGGGTTCCGACCGTCAGGTGCAGGCTGCCGCCGAATCGGTTCACCTGGGGCTGAAACAGCAGCACGGCCTGCGGCCCCTCGGCATCGAAGGATTGAACGAGGGTCGCTGGGCGCTGATCGACTACGGCGATGTCATGGTGCACGTCTTCCAGGAGCCGGTCCGGCAGTTCTACGACCTCGACGGCTTGTGGCGCGATGCCCCGGAAGTGCCGCTGCCGCCGGAGCTTGCCGCGGTGGCACAGGCGGAGCGGTGAAGCTTCGCCTCCTCTGTGTCGGGCGGCTGAGCGAACCTTACCTGCGTGATGGCTGCGCGCTGTTTCAGGAGCGGTTGCGCCACTATCTGCCGCTGACTGTCGAGGAGATCAAGGAGCACAAGACGGGAAACCGCGGCGATTTGCCACGGGCGATCGCTGCCGAGGGGGAACAGCTGCTGGCGCGCATCCCCGGCGGAGCGTTTGTCGTCGTTCTGGACGAACGCGGCCAGGGCTTGGCATCGGAAGGGCTGGCCGAACTGTTGGAACGCCACATGGTTGCCGGCACCGCCGAATGGGTCATGGTGATCGGCGGGGCGCACGGACTGAGTGAAGAGGTTCGCCGGCGCGCCGACCTGTTGCTTTCGCTCTCAAAGATGACCCTGCCGCATCAGATTGCCCGGCTTCTGCTGCTCGAACAGCTCTATCGCGGATGTACCATTATTCGCAACGAACCGTACCATCACCGCTGACGGGACCGGTACAGGAGAAGAGATAAACATGGAACGTTTCAACGACGTCAAGGAATTGCTGCTGCGCATGCGCGCCGAACTGTTCAGGGAGGTCAGCGAATCGTATGCGACCTGCCGCGAGCTGGGTCAGGACGGGGTTCCCGATATCGGCGACATGTCGGCCAACGCCTATAATCGCGACGTGCTTTTCAACCTGAGTGAAGCTCAGCGGCGGCAGATCCTCGATATCGACGCCGCCCTGGAGCGGATCGCAAAAGGGGAATACGGCGTCTGCATGAATTGCGGCGAATCGATAGCACCGCGCCGGATGGAGGTCCGCCCCTTCTCCCGCTACTGCATCGACTGTAAAACCGACATTGAAAAGTTCGGGGAGAAGTAACGCCCCGCTCCATCGCACCGCACCTCAAGGAGAGTGCCGATGACTTTCATGGCCTTCATGCTGCTGATCATCCTGTTCGGGGTCTTCTTCCTGTTTTTCTGGAACCTTAACCCCCACGACATCACCATTCACCTGTTCGGCGGCCAGGACGTCACCTATCCGGTCGCCTTCGTGGTCATTGGCGGCATCCTGATCGGTTTGATCCTTGGTTTCGGCGGCCACATCTACAGCTCCCTGGTATCCCTTTGGAAACACTGGAAACGTGACCGGGGGGAAAAGCTGAACCGGGAAGTCAATGCCATCTACCGCGAGGGAGTTGACCAACTGCTCTCCGGCGACCTGAAAAAAGCCCGAGCCCTGCTGCAAAAAGCCCTTGACCGCGATCCCCGGCGAGTGGAGACGCTTATTGCCCTGGCCAACCTGCACAGCCAGGAAGGAAACCCGGGCGAAGGACTGGCGCAGTTGCGCAAGGCCCGCGAACTTGACCCGCAGAGCCACGAAGTGCTCTTCAAGGTCGCCGCGCTGCAGGAGGAGCAGGGGCAGGACGAGGGGGCCATTGCCACCTACCAGGAAATTATCGGCCGCGAGCGCGACAATCGCAAGGCGCTGCGCAGCCTGCGCGACCTTTATGTCAAACAGCGCCGCTGGAAGGATGCCCTGGACGCCCAGCGCCTGATTTTCAAGGCCGGGCCGGATACCAGCCACCTGGCCGAGGAGAAGGAGAAACTCCTGTGCCTGCGTTACGAAGTGGCACGGTTGGCCCTGAGCGACGGTGCGATCGATCTGGCCAAATCGGAATTCAAGGACCTGATCCGGCAGATGCCCGAGTTTACCCCGGCCTGGGTCTCGCTGGGCGATGCGCTCGCGGCTCAGGGGTACGGCGATGAAGCGATCAAAACCTGGCAGGACGGCTATGTCGCCCAGGGAAAAAGCATTTTCCTCAGCCGGCTCGAAGATTACTTCATGAATCGCGAGGATCCCTCGTCGCTGCTCAGCTTTTACCGTAAGATTTTGCTGGAGCGCAGCCACGACCTGATGGTGCGGCTGTTCTACGGCAAGCTTTGCCTGCGGCTGGAGATGGTCGAGGAAGCGCTCGACCAGTTCCAGGCGATCGAGGGTTCGGGGCTGGAAACCCGCCAGGTCCACATGCTGCTGGCCGAGGCGCACCGTCGGCGCAACCGCCTGCACGATGCCATAGCCGAATACCAGAAAGCCCTGGGCATCGGCTCAAGGCTGACGCTGAGCTACGTCTGCGACGCCTGCGGCACCCTGTCGGCCGAATGGGACAGCCGTTGTCCGGCCTGCGGGCGTTGGAGCACCATCAGCCTGGTGGATCGCAAGGCCCTGCTGGAAGCGCGGCCGCTCGATCTTGACCGCATGGTCGTACATCACGGTGAGCAGAAGGAGTGGTACGGCGCATGAAGCGCCCGGTCGCCCTGATCATTCTCGACGGCTGGGGGCTCCGCGACGACTGCAACGCCAACGCGGTCTGCCAGGCCCGCACGCCGAATCTGGACACTCTCGCCGCGACTTATCCGCATACCCGTCTCAACGCCTCGGGGATGAACGTCGGTCTCCCCGACGGGCAGATGGGAAACTCCGAGGTCGGCCATCTGAACATCGGTGCCGGCCGGATCATCTACCAGGACCTGACCCGGATCAGTAAAAGCATCGCCGACGGCGACTTCTTCACCAACCCGGTGCTGCGCGAGGCCATGGCCAGGGCCCGGACGGCAGGAGGGCGGCTGCACCTGTTCGGCCTGCTCTCCGACGGCGGCGTCCACTCGCATAACACCCACGTCTATGCGCTGGTCGAGATGGCCCGCCGCGAAGGGGTCGGCGAGGTCTGCATCCATGCTTTCACCGACGGCCGCGACACGCCGCCGCAAAGCGCCGGCGGCTACATCGCCGAACTGGAAACGGAGCTGGCGCGTATCGGTCTCGGCCGGGTCGCCACGGTCATCGGCCGCTACTATGCCATGGATCGCGACAACCGCTGGGAACGCGTCGAACCGGCGTGGCGGGCCATGGTTCTCGGCGAGGGCGAACCGGCCGCTACCGGCTCGGCAGCCATCGCCGCGGCCTATGCGGCTGGCGAAACCGACGAATTCGTCAAACCGCGCGTCATTTGCCAGGGCGGGCAGCCGGTTGGTACGATCCGTGACGGCGACGGCATCATTTTCTTCAACTTCCGCGCCGACCGTGCCCGAGAGCTGACCCGCACCTTCACCCAGCCCGACTTTGCCGGCTTCGAGCGGCCGCAGCCTCCCAGGCTGAGCACGTATGTCTGCATGTCCGAATACGACGAAACTTTCGCCCTGCCGATCGCCTTCCCATCGGAGAGCTATCCGGACCTGCTCGGCCAGGTGGTCTCCCGGGCCGGCCTGAAGCAGCTGCGCATCGCCGAAACCGAAAAATATGCGCACGTCACCTTCTTCTTCAACGGCGGCGAGGAAACCCCCTCCCCCGGCGAAGACCGGGTGCTGATCCCCTCCCCCAAGGAGGTCGCCACCTATGACCAGAAGCCGGCGATGAGCGCGGTGGAGGTGACCGACGAGGTGGTGCGCCGCGTGACGGGCGGAGACTATGCCCTGATCGTGCTCAATTACGCCAACCCCGACATGGTCGGCCACACCGGCATCCTGCCGGCAGCGATCAAAGCGATGGAAACGGTCGATGCCTGCGTCGGCCGGGTGGTCGACGCGATACAGGCCGCCGGCGGCCTGGCGCTGATTACCGCCGACCACGGCAACTGCGAGCAGATGAGCGATAGCAACGGCTCTCCGCACACGGCGCATACCGTCAACATGGTCCCGTTGATCCTGGTCGACCCGGACCGGCGGGGCGCCGGGCTGCGCGAGGGGATCCTGGCCGACATCGCTCCCACGATCCTGACGCTGATGGGGCTGCCGCAACCGCCGGCAATGACCGGGAAAAACCTGCTGGTGCAATGACCGGCCTGCGGTGTGCGGTCCGTTTCTCTTCCGCACGACGCACCGGATGCAATGGAGGAATCATGGGGGTCTGGCGCCACGCCTGGCGCGAGTTGCGTGCCTGTTGCGACCTGCTGTTGCCGCCGGCCTGCCTGCTGTGCGGGGAGCGGTTGCCCGCCGGAACCCCGGCGATGGAGTTCTGTCCGACCTGCCGATCCGGCCTTCCCCAGCCGGCGGTTGCCCGCTGCCCGGTCTGCGCGGTCGCCTACCGGACCTTGATACCCGCATCCCACCACTGCGAAGCCTGCCTGCGCCAGCCACCACCGTTCGTCAAGGTCCATGCCGTCGGCCCTTACGCCGGCACCCTGCAGGATGCCGTGCAGCGCTTCAAATACCACGGGCAACTACCGCTTGAGCGCCCTCTCGGCACCATGCTGGCCGAAGCCGTGCTGGCCGGCGGGGGCAGCCTCCCCGAACTGGTGATCCCGGTTCCTCTTCACCAAAGCCGGCTGCGGGAGCGCGGCTACAATCAGGCCCTGCAGCTTTCCCGGCAGGTGGGCAGCGCTCTCGGCATTCCAGTCGCCCCCGCGCTGTTGCACCGGGTGAAGGCCACGGCCGCCCAGCAGGGGTTGGATGCAGTGGCCAGGAAAAGTAACCTCAAGGGGGCGTTTGCCGTCACCAGACCGTTCACCGGGCGGCGCCTGCTGCTGGTTGACGACGTGATGACCACCGGCGCCACCGTCCGGGAGTGCGCCAGCGTGCTGTGCAAGGCCGGCGCAGTGTCGGTCGAGGTGGCCGTGCTGGGAAGAGCCTGATGCCCTTATTGCGTTACTACATCACTGGCCACGGTCTGGGCCACGCCAGCCGCTCCTGCCGAATCATCACGGCCCTGACCGGCAGGCATCCCGCCGTCTGCTGCGACGTCGTTTCAGATGCCGCCCCCTGGTTTCTGGCCGACAACCTCCCTCCCGCCCTGCCCGTTGCAGTCCGCACCCTCGATATCGGCG
>VEPG01000002.1 GCA_012026975.1 Desulfuromonas sp.
CTACCAGTTCATCCCGACGACGTGCCAACGCTTCGGCATCGATGGCGACGGCGACGGCCGCGTCGACCTGTGCGGCTCCTACCCCGACGCCCTGGCCTCGGCGGGGAACTACCTGCACGGTCTCGGTTGGCGGGCGGGGGATGCGCGGATTCGCGAGGTCGATGCCAAACGGGGGGGACAACTGCTGAAACGCGAGGGGAAGAAGGCGCGCTTCCGGCCGGCCGCATACTGGAAGCAGGCCGGGCTGCTCCCCGAGAGCTGGCCGGACGAGGGGGCGCAGCTCAAGCTGGTCGGCGCCGATGACGGCCGTTCCGGCTGCTTCCTGGTTGGGGCCGGGTTCGACCGGCTCAAGGAGTGGAACCGCTCGACCTACTTCGCCCTGACCGTGCTGCTGCTGGCCGACCAGTTGGCCGCGCCGGCAGGGCCGGCCGTTGCTCAGCCACGCTGACCTTCATCAAGCCACTGCCCGAACGTTACTCCCCGAGTCTTTTCACCTTCCCCCGGTACTCCTCCGGCACCTCGGCCAACGTTTCGGCAAAGTGCAATTCCCCCTGGCTGTCGGCATAGACATAGCGCGGCGCAGGCTCCGTGGGGACCGGGCGGTTGACTGGCGGTCTGACGGGAACCGAGGCGGCCGGTTTATCCACGGCGGCGGGCGTGGCCTGCCGCTGTTTGATGACGGCCTCGATGCTCTGCGGCGCCGCCGGGGCTTCGGGCTTGACCTTGGCCTTGCTTGGCGGGATCGACTTGACGGGAGCGGCGGGGCTTGACCCTGGTGCGCTCTTCCCCCCCTTGACCAGGTTGAACACCCGGCCGCGCAGGTCACGATAGAAGTCGGCCACGGCGACGTGCGCCGGCAGCGCTGCCGGCACCCGTGTCAGCAGCTGGTCGATCGCCAGCAGCATCAGCAGAAAAACCGCGGTCCAAAGCAGAAGGGCGAAAAAACGTGACATAGCCGTCAGTGAGAATGTCCGTGATCGTGGTTGTGGCGCGGCCGGTGGCGCAGCTGCTGGATCACCGGGCCAGTGATGCAGTTGGCGCAGTCGGCCTGTAGCGTCGTGTGGGTGATATGGAAGTCGTGAACGAGCATCGCCTCCAGGGCGCCGACGATCTCCCCCTGGCGGTAGCGGTGCTCGGGATGCACGTCGATATGTGCCGACAGGGCGGTGATGTGCGAGCAGATCGACCAGACGTGCAGGTGATGGATGTCGTTGACCCCTTCCACCGCCAGCATCCGTGCCAGCACCCGGTTGAGATCGAGCTGCGGCGGCACCCCCTCCAGCAGGATGTGCCCGGCCTCGCGCAGCAGGCGCAGGGCGCCGAAACCGATGATCAGCACGATTGCCATGGAAATCACCGCATCGAGCACGTACCAGCCGGTGAAGAGCATGACCACGCCGCCGATGATCACCCCCACCGAAGCGAGGGCATCGCCGAGCACATGCAGGAAGGCGCTGCGCACGTTGAGATCGTCGTGTGAATGGCGATGCAGGCGCGCGGCGGCGACCAGGTTCATGACCAGGCCGATGCTTGCAATGATGAACATCTCCTGGCTTTTGACTGCTTCAGGGTGCAGCAGCCGTTTCCACGCCTCGCCGAGGATGCCGAAGGCGATCAGCAGCAGAGTTCCGGCGTTGATCAGCGAGGCGAGGATCTCGGCGCGATGCCAGCCGTAGGTGCGGCGGTCGGTGGCCGGGAAACGTGCCAGGCGGATCGCCGCCAGCGACAGGACCAGGGCAAACAGGTCCATGAAGACATGGGCGGCGTCGGAGAGCAGCGCCAGCGAATTGGTCCAGAAGCCGCCGGCCACCTCGGCGACCAGCGTCACCGCGGTCAGGGCGATGGCGAAGAAGAAACCGCGGGTCAGGCTGCGATCGAGCTCGTCGGATGAAACGTGGTCGGCGTGGCTATCGGTTGTGCTCATGGGGTCATTCTAGGCATGGCGGCGGGGGAAGGCAACCCTGATGCTGTTGGCAGGCGCGTGACGGTGTGCTATCCTGCCCCGACTTTTCCCAGAGAGCGGAGCATGACCGATAACTTATACGACGTCCTGATCATCGGCGGCGGCCCGGCCGGGCTGACCGCCGGGCTGTACACCTCCCGTGCCAAACTCAAAACCCTGCTGGTCGAGCGGATGATCCTCGGCGGCCAGGTGATGACCACTACCAAGGTCGAGAACTACCCCGGCTTCCCCGGCGGCATCGACGGTCCCGACCTGATGGTGCGCTTCCAGGAGCACTGCCAGGAGTTCGGCCTGGAGACGATCACCGGCGAGGTCACCGGTCTGAACGACCTCGGTGCCGTCAAGGAAGTCACCGTGGACGGACAGGTGATCCGTGCCCGCAGCGTGATCATCACCACCGGCGCCGAGCCGAAAAAGCTTGGCATCCCGGGCGAGGGGCCCTTCATCGGGCGCGGGGTTTCCTATTGCGCCACCTGCGATGGAGCCTTCTTCCGCAACGTACCGGTAGCAATCGCCGGCGGCGGCGACACGGCCGCCGAGGAAGCCCTGTTCCTCAGCCGCTTCGCCAGCAAGGTCTACCTGATCCACCGCCGTGACCAGCTGCGCGCGACCAAGCTCCTGCAAGAACGGATTCTGGCCCATGAGAAGATCGAACCGGTGTGGAACACCGTGGTGGCGGAGGTATTGGGCGACAACAGCGGCGTCACCGGCCTGGCGTTGACCGCTCCGCAGGGGGGTAATCGCCGGACCCTGGAGGTTGCCGGATTGTTCGTGGCGGTCGGCGTGGTCCCCAAGGCCCACTTCCTGGCCGGCCTGCTGCATCTCGACAAGGACGGCTACATCCTGACCGACGCCGAGTGCCGCACCTCGATGCCGGGAGTGTTCGCCGCCGGCGACGTGCGCAAGAAGATTCTCAAGCAGATCGCGACCGCCGTGGGGGACGGTGCGATCGCCGCGATCGTCGCCGAGAAGTATCTGGACGAGTTAAGTTGACTTGCGCTGCGTCTCGGCGCCTCTGCGTCGGAACGTTTTTCGTCTCACTGTTTACTGCTATTTGAGTGCCGGCGCCCTGCCGGCCTGTTATGACCACAAGGAGGGAATCATGCTCGCCAAGGTATTGGCCGGGGCGCCGCTCGGTATCGACGCCTATCCGGTGGAAGTCGAGGTCGACATCGCCCAGGGGCTGCCGCAGTTTGCCACCGTCGGTCTCCCCGACGGCGCGGTCAAGGAGAGCAAGGACCGCATCAAGTCGGCCATCAAGAACTCCGGCTACGACTTTCCCACCCGCCGCATCACCATCAATCTCGCTCCCGCCGACATCCGCAAGGACGGCGCCGCCTTCGATCTGCCGATGGCGATCGGCCTGCTCACCGCCACCGGGCTGATCGCCCCGGAGCAGTCCGGGCGCTTCCTGTTCATGGGGGAGTTGTCGCTGGACGGGAGGATCAAACCGGTGCGCGGCCTGCTGCCGGTAGCCGCCGCGGCCGGGCGCTGGCCGGTGGAGGGGCTGATCGTGCCGGCCGCCAATGCCGAGGAGGGGGCACTGGTCGACGGTCTGCCGGTCTACCCGGTGAACACCCTGGGCGAAGTGGTCGACTTTCTCGCCGGCAAACAGCCGCTGGAACCGTGCCGGGTCGATGTGCCGGCCCTGCTGCGCGCCGCCGCCGTTGACGAGGTCGACTTCAATGAGGTCAACGGCCAACAGCACGTCAAGCGCGCCATGGAGGTTGCGGCGGCGGGAGGACACAACCTGCTGATGGTCGGTCCGCCCGGCAGCGGCAAGACCATGCTCGCCCGCCGGTTGCCGACCATCCTCCCCGAGCCGAGCTTCGCCGAAGCGCTGGAGACCACCAAGGTTCACTCCATCGCTGGCCTGCTCCCCGCCGACCAGGCGCTGATCGCCCGGCGCATCTTCCGCAGTCCGCACCACACCATCTCCGACGCCGGCCTGATCGGCGGCGGCGCTCACCCCCGTCCCGGCGAGGTATCGCTGGCCCACCACGGCGTGCTCTTCCTCGACGAAATGCCGGAGTTCAAGAAAAATGTGCTGGAGATGTTGCGCCAGCCGCTGGAGGACGGCCAGGTCTGCATCAGCCGCGCGGCGCAGAGCCTGACCTATCCGGCCTCGTTCATGCTGGTGGCGGCAATGAACCCCTGTCCGTGCGGCTTCCTCGGCGACCCCCAACATGCCTGCAGCTGCACGCCCCTGTCGATCCAGCGCTACCGGACCAAGCTCTCCGGGCCGTTGCTTGACCGGCTGGATCTGCAGGTCGAGGTGCCGCGCCTGGCCCATCACGAGCTGGCCGAACCGGCCCCCGCCGAGGCAAGTGCCACGGTGCGGATGCGGGTGGAGGCGGCCCGGGTGCTGCAGCGCGAGCGCTTTCACAAGGAGGGGGTGCATTGCAACGCGCGCATGCGTCCGCGCCACCTGCAGCGCTTCTGCAAGCCGGACGCCGCCGGCCAGACGCTGCTGGAGAAGGTCACCGACCGGCTGGGTCTGTCGGCGCGCAGCTACACGCGGATCCTCAAGGTCGCCCGCACCATCGCCGACCTGGCCGGCAGCGAACGGGTCGAGATCGCCCATCTCGCCGAGGCGATCCAGTACCGCAGTTTGGATCGAAGGGTGCCTTAATTTGGAAAGCCCGCTTCTTATTTATTACCCACTTCGTACCAACGCCAGGAATTCCGTAAAACCGGACACATGCCCGGCGCGGCTACGGATCTCCTCCCCCTTGAAGACCGTGGCGACATCGGCCAGCAGTTCGAGGTGGGCGCCGTCGTCGTGCACCGGAGTGAGCAGCAGAAAGATCATCTTGGCCGGTTGACCATCGGGCGCGTCGAAATCGATCCCCGCCTTCGACAGGCCGACCGCCACCACCGGTCGTTCCAATCCGCGCAGCCGGGCGTGCGGCACCGCCAGACCGTGGCCGATGCCGGTGGCCATCATCTCCTCGCGGATCATGACGCCGTCGACGACCTCGCCAACCTCCAGTCCGGCCACTTCGGCGACCGTCTTGGCCAGCTCGGCCACCGCCTCCTGGCGCGAATGGGCCTTGAGGTGATTGACAAAGGTCCGCGCCGACAGGAAATCGGTGAAGCGCCGCGGCTTCTTCAGCCTGAGCACCCTTTGCAGCAGCGGTCCGCTCATCAGGGAAGTGACCAGCGCCATGACCACCAACGCGACGAACAGCCGTTCGCCGATCAGTCCGTATTTGAGCGCGAGCAGCCCGAGGATGATCTCCATGGCGCCGCGGGCGTTCATGCCGAAGCCCAACGCCCAGGCTTCGCGCCGCCCCAGCCCGCTGAAGCGCCCGGCCAGACCGCAGCCGAGAACCTTGCCGAGGGTGGCGATGATCAGCACGGCCACCACCAGCAGCGGGTCGAACTGGGTGACGAAGTTGACCTTCAGGCCGATGCCGGCGAAGAACAGCGGCGCGAAGATGAAGGAGACGAACTGCTCGATGGTGGCGCGGGTGCGCTCGCGCAGATGCTTGGAATCGCCGAGCGCCACTCCGGCCAGGAAGGCCCCGAAAATGGCGTGGATGCCGATCCACTCGGTGAAGGCGGCGGCAATCAGCGCCAGCGCCAGAGCAAAGCCGAGCACCCCTCCCGGCCAGCTGGCATGGGCATGGAGCCAGGGCAGGACGCGGTCGATCAGCCAGCGCGCGACGGTCAGCATGAACAGGGCAAAGAACAGGGTCAGGCCGATGGTCTGGCCGATGCTTAGGGCATGGGCCGGCCCGGTGCCGAGCAGGCCGAGGATCACGGCGAAGACGATCCACCCGACCAGATCGTTGAAGACCGCCGCCGCCACCACCAGCATCCCCAGGTCACTGCGGTAGAGATTGAGGTCCATCAGCGTCTTGGCAATCACCGGTAACGCCGAGATTGACAGGGCGGTGGCCATGAACAGGGCAAAAAGCATCGGATCGGCGCCCGCTTCGCGCCCCATCAGCCCCGGCAGGAACCAGGCCGCGCCGAAGCCGACCGCGAACGGCACCACGATCCCGGCGATCCCGACATTAAGCGCCAGTTTTCCCTGGCGCCAGATGGTGGAAAGATCGACCTCCAAACCGGCGACCAGCAGAAAGAGGGTGATGGCCAGGGTCATCAGGCCGTCAAGGGCCAGCGCGCCGCCGCCGACGGGGGGGAAGAGGAAGACGCTCCACTCGGGAGCCAACGCCCCGAAGACGGTCGGGCCGAGCAGAATGCCGGCAATGATCTCGCCAAGCACTGCCGGCTGATTGAAACGCCGCGCCATCTCGCCGAACAGGCGGGCGCTGGCAAGCAGCAGCCCGAGGGCGAGAAACATGGCAGTGATTTCCTGATGGGTCAGCGTCTGCATGGCCGTTACCGTAGGCGAATTGCTATCAACATAACCGAGGCGGGTCCGTTGCAGCAACAAAAAGGGGCGGCCGTGCCGGTCGCCCCTGAATGACTTCTGGTAATTTGCTCAACGCCCCCATTCCTTGAGCTTTTCCCTGGCCTTCTTCGCTTCCTCGGCAAGGGGGAAGCGTTCCACGACCTTCTTCATGACCAGCTTCGCACTGGTGCGGTCTTTGAGCGAATCGAAGGCCAACGCCTGTTTATAGAGGGCAGCGGCCACCTTCGGATCGTCGCCATACTTCTGGACAACCTCTTCGAATTGCAGAACCGCCTTGTCGAAAGCCTTTTCGGCATAGAGAGTCTCGCCGATCCAGTAAGCGGCATTGACGGCACGTGGGTCGGCGGGGTAGCGATGCAGAAAGGTTCCCATCAACTCACGCCCGGCAGCGAACTCCTGCCGGTCGCGAATGGCCTGCAGCGCCCGTTCGTACAACTCGTCGGCGCTCTCTCCGGGCGGGGTTGCTGCCTGTGCTGCCTGCGCTGCGGCCTGCGTCTTCTCTATTTTGGCAACACGCTGCCCGAGGTCGGCGACCTGCAGGCCCAGTTCGCCCTTGAGCAGGGTCAGATCCTGACGCAGGGCGGCATCGGCCCGACCGAGATCATCAAACCGCCCCTGCATTCCCTGCATGTCGACCCGCAGGCCGTCAAGGCCCGCCTGCAGTTCGGCCTGACTGCGGTTGAGACTGTCGAAACGCACCTTGACGCCCCCGGAAGTCTCCTCCTGAATACCCTTCAGGTTGCGTTCCACGCTATCCAGTCTCCGGGTCAGCTCCAGCAAATCACGCTGTACCTGCAGGTCCCGCTCGGTGACGCACCCTGACAGCACCACCAGAAACAGCGGCAGCGCTGCGCATAATGACCATCGCATAGCAAATCCTCTCCTATGGAAGCGGCCGGGCACGGGCACGGCCATCCGTCGACGGTTGCCGTCAGCGAACCACCTTGAATTCCGCCCGACGGTTTTTGCTCCAGGCCTCTTCACCGGATCCCGCCACCAGCGGTTGTTCCTCGCCGTAAGAGACGACGGAGAGACGGTCGGCGGCGATCCCGAGGGAAACCAGATAGTTCTTGGCCGTGACGGCACGACGTTCGCCGAGGGCCAGATTGTACTCATCGGAGCCGCGCTCGTCGCAATGTCCTTCGATGACTATCTTTTCCTTGGGATGGCTCCGCAGGTAGACGGCATTCTGCTCAAGCGTGACCCGGGCGGCATCTTCCAGCGTGAACTGATCGTAGGAAAAATAGATCCGTTCGAGACCGGCTACGGCCTGATGATCGGCGACCGGGCCGCTCTGCACCGGCTGGCTCTCGACCCCGCGCACCACGGGCTGTTGCGTCACATCGGTGGTCGGCGGCGCCTGGACGGGAGGCGGCGGAACCACCGGCGCCGGTTCCGGCGTCGTTTTGCTGGCACAACCGACCATGGCGAGCAACAGCGTCGCCATCAGGACAGCAAGAACTTGTCGGGACAATCTCATGGGGTGACCTCCTTGCAGTGGGAAGAAGAATTCCTCCGGGGCTTTCGTTGTTTGGGGGAAACACTGACGCCTAATTATAGCGGGCGCACCTCAAAAAACAAACCGGTTACCAGACCGGCGACCAGGCCGGGTGGCTGGCATCCCCCCCCGCTGCCGTTACCTTCCTGGCACCGGTCCCATCGGCACGCATGACCATGAGCGTCTTCTTGCCGCCGGCATCCGAAGAGTAGACCAGGAAGCGGCCGTCCGGACTCCAGCGCGGATGCTCGAGATTGCCGGGACCGAAGGTCAGCCGGCGCTCGTCGGTCCCGTCGGGGCGGATCGAATAAATGTCGAAGCGCCCTCCTTCCTGGCGGGTGAAGGCGATGCGATCGCCCTTCGGGCTCCAGGCCGGGGTGGCATCGTATTTGCCGTTGGCGGTCAGGCGGCGGGTCGCGCCATCGGCCAGCGTGAGGATGAAAATCTGCGGCGAGCCAAGCCGGCTGGAGACAAACGCCAGCTGCCGGCCGTCCGGGCTCCAGTTCGGGTCGACATCGATGCCGAAGCTGGTGGTCAGGCGCTTGCGCAGGGCACCGTCGCGAGCGAGCAGGTAAAGTTCGGGGTCGCCGTCGCGGGAGAGGGTCGCCGCCACGGTGCTGCCGTCGGGAGAATAGCGTCCGGCGATGTTCAGTCCGGCGTAGGAGGCGATGCGAGCCTCGCTGCCGGAGAAGATCTCCTTGCGGTAGAGATCGGGGTTCCCCGCGCGATAGGAAGTAAAGAGCAGCTCCTTGCCGGTCGGGGAGAAATCGGGATTGAGCACGATGGAGCGGTGGTCGGTCAGGCGGATCGGGTTGTTGCCGTCCACATCCATCAGCCACAGCTCCTTGTGGCCGCTGCGCGTGGAGATGAAGGCCAGGCGCGCATCGAACGGTCCGGCCTCGCCGGTTAGCTCCTTGAGGATCAGGTCGGCGAAGGCGTGGGCGATGCGGCGGGCATCCAGGGTCCGGCCGACAAAGCGCCGCCCGGCCAGCAGCCGGCCGTTGGGAACATCGAACAGGCGCGCCTCAACCGTCAGCTGTTCCCCCTGCACGCTGTAGGCCCCCTTGATCAGTACCTCGGCGCCAAGCAGCCGCCACTGCTCGAAGTCAACCTCGGTGCTGAACAGGCCGATTCGCCCGGCATCGCCGAGGAACGCCTGTGGATCGAGAAAACGGAAGAGTCCCGCCAGGTCGAGGTCGGCGGCCAGCGCCGCGTTCAGTTCCTCGGCCACGGCCGGCGCCGGTGCTCCGGCCTGGGGGAGGAAGCGGGTCAACGCCAGGGGGATGGTCTGCTGGCCCGGCGCGGAGATTTCGAGATCGGCAGCCGTTGCCGTTACCGACCAGCAGAGGCCGGCCAGCAGCAAGAGGGCCGTCAGTCGGCGGGTTATCCTCATCGCCGCAACTCTGCCAGCACATTCAACTGCTTCAGATTGAAGATCAAGCGGACATCCTCCAGGCGGACCGGCAAAGGATTCGGCAACTGCTGCGACTTGACCAGAGCGCGTTTGATCGACTCGTCGAACTGCGTATCGCCTGATTCCTTCTCGAAACGAAAGCTTTCCAGGCGCCCGCTCTTGCCGTAGGTGATGCGAACCCAGGCTTCGATCCGGGCCATTTTCGCCGGATCGCCGAGCACATAGGGAGACAGGGCCCAGTTCTGCTGGATGGTCGCCTGAACATAGACATTCGTAGAAATTCCCGCTTCATTCCCCTTGGCGTCGGGGAGCCCGACCGGCGTATCCATCGGCACCGTCTGGGCCTGGCGGAGGGCGGCGAACTTCTGCTGCAGCGCCTGTTCGTCACGCAACTTCCGCAGGGCGTCGCTGACGTGGCTGTCCGCAGTCTTCGACGCCGGTTTTCCGGTGGTCGCGAGCTTGGCGGGGATCGTTGCCTTTGGCTCGACACTGGCCACGGGGGCGGGCGGAGTCGGGACCGGTTGTTCCGGCAGACGCGGCTCGGGACGGCCGGCCTGGGGGTTGAGCACCGGCTTGTGCACCAGGTCGATGTAGTAGACCGGCGGCTTGTCCTCACGGGGAACAGTGCCCCGCCACGCGCCGGTCAAAGCGAGGAGCAACAGGGCATGGAGCAGCAGCGACAGCAGGTAGGCCCCCAGAAACCGGCCGGCCCGGGGGTCGGCGTGAAGCCCGGAGCTGGGGCGGAGCGGACGGACAGCGGTCATTTTTCCGGTTCTTGCGCCACCATCCCCAGTTTGGTGACTCCCGCCTGGCGGATCGCCGCCATCACCTGCACCACCCGGCCATAGGGGATGGTCCGGTCGGCTTCGAGGTAGACCGTCTGATCCTGCCGGCCGGCGAGCACCTGCTGCAGCACCGGCCCGAGTTTGGCCGGCGAGTCGATCTGGTGGCGGTCGATCTTGATCGTGCCGTTGCGGTTCACCGTCACCACCAGCGGTTCCTTGGCGGCCGTCAGGTTGGGGGCGTTGGCCACTTCGGGGAGGGCGACGTCCAACCCCTGCTCCAGCATCGGCGCGGTCACCATGAAGATGATCAGCAGCACCAGCATGACGTCGACGAAGGGGGTGACGTTGATCTGCGCCAGCATCGAGCGGCGGCTGGTCTCACGTTGACCGACTTCCATGACCCGTTCCCTAGCGGCTGCGCGGCATGCGCTGGACGACGTTGAGCATTTCCTGGGAGAAGTTGTCCATCTCGCCGATCAGCACATTGACCTTGTTGACAAAGTGATTGTAGGCGATGACCGCCGGAATGGCCGCCACCAGGCCGATGGCGGTGGCGACCAGGGCCTCGGAGATGCCGGGGGCGACCACGGCCAGCGACGCCGAGCCGGACTTGCCGATGCCGTGGAAGGCATCCATGATCCCCCAGACCGTGCCGAACAGGCCGATGAACGGCGCCGCCGAACCGGTGGTGGCCAAAAACGACAGGTATTTTTCCAGTCGGTGGGTCTCCGAGGTGGTGGCGCGGCGCAGGACGCGGGCCACCCGTTCCTGTTCGCCGAGATCGACGTCGAGGGCATCGGCCGACGCCCCTTCGGCGGCCCGCCGGCTTTGCAGCAGTTCGTGGTTGACCTCCCGGAAGAGCACGGTCAGCGGTGAACGGCGGAAATCACCGAGCCCCTGACTGATGACGTCGAAGCGCCGCTTGGCCCAGAAGAAATCGAGGAAGCGCGCGGAGTCGCGGGTCGCCCGCTGGATGGTCAGCGTCTTGTAGATGATGATGGCCCAGGAGGTCACCGAAAAGTACGCCAAGATCAGCAGGACCAGTTTGACCACCAGCCCGGCATTGGTAATCAGTTCCACGCGAGTTCTCCTTGCAGGACGAATTTCCTTCGATTGGTTGGTGATTATCAACCAGTGCTAAGGGGGAGTCAACCGCTTCCGGAGTACAAGACTCTGCCCAGGTGCGCACGGGCATACCGTGCGGTTGCACACTCCGGTGAACGCTCCAGCAGCCGGTGCAGAGCGGCCAGATCATCCAGGTCGTCCCAGCCGCCGATGGTCGCGCAACGCAGGCCCAGTTGCGCGGCACGCGCCTGCATTGCGGTCAGTGCGTCCGAGGTGCTCCACGGGATACCGGCAAACAGTGCCGGTGCCGGCTGCCGCAGGGCCAGCAGGGCAAAACCGCCGTCCGTGCAGGGGATGGCGGCTGCGTCGACGCTGGCCAGGGCGGCAAAGGCTTCGCCAATCATGGCCAGGGGGAGGTCGGGGCTGTCGGCGCCGGCCACCGCCACCGGCGAACCGCCGGCGGCAAACAGCGCCGTCGTCGCCTTGGCCAGTCGGGCGCCGAGATCGCCAGCCCCCTGGGGGAGCAGCGCCATCCCTGGGAACCTCCGCTGAAACCAGGCGTGGCGCCCTGCACTGCAGAGCACCAGTGCCGTCGGCCCGGCCGAGAAGCGCTCGACGGTTTCAGCGAGGGCCACCTGATAAAGGGCGCGGGCCTCGGTCGGGAGCAACGGCGGGGTAAAACGGGTCTTGACCCGGCCGGAACGGGGCTCCTTGGCGAAGACCCCCAAGACCGGTCCCCGGTTCGGAAGCCCTTGTGCCAACCGCAAGTTATCCACATTGTCCACAGGGTTTTCCACGTTCGCCGCGGAGGTCGCGCTCAATCAGCGCGTAGGCGGAGTGGTTGTGGATCGATTCGAAGTTTTCGCACTCGACGCGGAACCAGGTGATGGCGGGAACGGCCGTCAGCGCTTCGGTCACGGCGCGGACCACGTCTTCGACGAAGCGCGGATTGTCGTAGGCCCGTTCGGTGAGTTCCTTTTCGTCCTCGCGCTTGAGCAGGGCATAGACCGGCGCACTCCCGCACGCCTCAACCAGACTGATCAACTCTTCCAGCCAGACGTGCCCCCGATAGCGAATTTCGACGGACACCGCGCTGCGCTGGTTGTGCGCGCCACGCGCGCTGAGCTCCCGGGAGCAGGGGCACAGGGAGGTGACCGGCACGGTGACGCCGAGCACGAAGTCGTAGTCGTCTCCAAGGCTGGCCGCCATGCGGCACTGGTATTCCATCAGGCTGCGCGCGCCGGAGACCGGGGCGGCCTTTTCGATGAAGTAGGGGAACTCCAGCTCCAGGTGGGCGCGGCTCGCTTCGAGGTGCTCCTTCATGTCGCGGACGATCTGATCCATCCGTTCGACGCTGATCTCGCCGTGGTGCTGGTTGAGAATCTCGATGAAGCGGCTCATGTGGGTCCCCTTGAAGTGGTGGGGGAGGTCCACGTACATGTTGATGCGCGCCACGGTCTGCTGCTTGCTCTTGCTGCGGTCGAGTACCACGATCGGGTAGCGGATGTCCTTGACGCCGACCTTGTCGATGGCGATGTTGCGCTCGTCCCGCGTCTTTTGCATGTCGGGCATGGAGGGTGCGGGAG
>VEPG01000103.1 GCA_012026975.1 Desulfuromonas sp.
AGGCCTTCGCCGCCGCAGGCGCGGTAGGCGTCGAATTCGGTGGCCAGGGCCGCATTGCGCGTCGCCACCTCGGCGTCGAAAACCTGCAGCAATTGTTGCAGCTTCTGCGGATTATAAAGGTCGGCGTAGCTGAATCCCGGCAGATTCAGGGAGAGCGGCTGTTCGGTAACGGTAGCATTCATGCTGGAGAAATCTCGGCTGGACTAAAGACGGGAAGTAGAGCAAAGGAATGGCTCGAAACGGGACATTATAAAGCCCAAAGGGTCCGGATCGATGCCAAAACGTTACATTTTGGTGGCGCCAGGGTGGCTGCGGAATTCGCTGCAGCTTGTGCTGCTGCGGGGGCAGTGGGTTCTGCGGTGGCTCTCGAAAATGCCTCACCGCCATCGCACTGACGGGGGAAAGGTTCGGCTGGCGCCGTTGATTAGGCTAAGACGGTTCCCCTGGTGGTCGTGGTCGGGTCATTCCCGACGAGCAAGGCCTGTGCAGTGGAAGAACCCAGTGCTCTTCCGGCCATATCTTGGATCGATCCGATCGCGTCTTAGTGTCGTGCTGGACGGTGATTTCGGGTCAGGTTGTAAAACCAAAGGGCGCCGAAGCGCCCCTTGATTTGCCCATTCAGGCTGTTCGCCGATCAGTGGCCGGGGCCGCCGCCCGGATAGGCGCCGATTTGCACCGCCTCCATGGCTGGTGCCGGAGTTGCCGGCAAGTTGTCCTTAGGCGCGATCCCGGTCTTGAAGCTCTTGTCTAGGCTGTGGCACAGGTTGCAACCGATGATCGTGCCGGCCTTCACCGCGATCCGCTTCTTCTTGATGCCGCCTTTCTTCAGGTCCTTGACGCTGAAGTCGTCGAACTCGAAGATTCGGTCGGTGAGTGTTTTCGACAGCCGGGTTCCCTTGTGATCGCTGCCGTGGCAAGCCGCACACTGATCTTCGCCGCCCGGTCCCGGTTTCTTGGCGAAGTCGTTATGCCAGCCACCATGGCTGGTGTGACTGCCCGTTTCGTTGTCGATGGCTCCTTCCGCATCTTTCCACCAGGACTCGTCGAAGACCGGATGCATGCCGTGGGGACCGGCCAGATAGGCATGTTCGCTGTCGGGACCGACCAGCTTGGAGTCGCCGCGGTAGCCTTGGGCCACGCCGAGGTTTTTGCTGCCACCGTCGGTTGCGAGCTTGCCGTCCTTGAAATCGTCGGTCAGATGGCACACCGAGCATTCCGCGATGTTGCCGTCATATCCCTGCAACTGCTTGGCCGTCAGGTTGTCGTTGGCGTTCGGGTCCGGGTTGGGCCAGATCGCGTGGGAACCGCCATGACAGGTAGGGCAGGTGAGGGCGCCATTGCTGCCGCTGCCGTGCACATCAGGGCTCTTGCGGTAGAGTGCCTGGGATACCGGAAACGGTTTGTACTCGGAGAAGTTGTCGGCGGCAGTGCCGTTCTCGCAACCTGCCACTTTTGAATCTTTCGCCAAACAGCCATCCGGTCCGGGGTTGACCACCAGTTCCTTGCGATGCTCGACGACGGGAATGACGGCAAACCGCGCGTCCTCCGGATCGAGCGAACGGGCCGTCTTATCCGCTGCGTCGAAAGCGCTCTTGCGGGCACCAGCGCTGTAGAACAAGTCAAAGCCGGTTGACTGGCCCTTGTTGCCGTCGCCTACGTGGCAAGAGCCGCAATTTGGCTCGTCCAGCCACGGCCTGCGGAAGTCCGCCGCGGTAATGGTGTCGGACTTGTCCTCACCGTACTGGCCGGCACCGAACCAATTGGCGTCGTACTTTTCGTTGGCCCAGACGTTGCCCACCGCCAGCATGTTGCCGTGGCAGGCGTCGCATTTCAGGCCGCGGGCGTGGTGGATGTCGCGGTACGCTTTCTCGGTGGGGCCGGTGTGGCACTTTTCGCAGTTCTCCTCAGTGGCGATATTCTCGCCGTCGGGATAGAGCGAGGTGCCGTTGGGGTCTTGGGGGAACTCTGTTTCGGCCCAATCGTTCTTCTTGGCTGCCGGCGTTATGGTGGCCGGTGTGTAGGTGACAGTATGGGTGGCATGGTCCACCGCCGCCTTCATCGGCACGCCCTCGTTGTCATTATGCTGCGAGTCCCAGCCCCGACCGCCGTACATCTTGGGATGGCCGCGGTCGTCCCGAATCAATTCGCCTTTCTTGTGGGTGATGCCGTCAACGGTCGTGTCTTCCTTGTATACCTGCATTTTCCCGTGGAAAGCATGGAAGGCGCGGGAGTAATCCGAACGGGTGGTGGGGATGGCACGCCCTTTCACGCCAACTTCATGCCGGTTGGGGCTGCCGTGGTGGCTGGAGCAGAAGTACATGGGGGAGGAGGTGCGACCCGGGCCGGCGGCATACTTGTCCTCGGTCATGTCGGCCAGCTGTGACGAATAGGTCTTGCCCGAGATACCGTACTTGACCATGTAGTCATGTAACAGCAGGGTGTTCCACAGAGCGGCCTTTTCCTCGTCCTGCCAGGATGCGATCGTGCGGTCGGCCGGCTTGTAGTCGGCGCCGTTCTTGAACTTCAGGCGCAGCTGCAGCTTCCAGTCGGAACCCGCGGCCGGATCGGAGTGGCAGATATGGGGCAGTGAGGCATCGGTATTGCTGGACGAAGGCAGGATAGGGCAAGTCTCCGCTGGATTCTTCAGGTTGACCCACCGCGATTCGGCCACACGGTCCTTGCGCAGGCCGTTGGCGTCGAGTTCCGTGCCCATTTCTTCCGGCTGCAGGGTATAGCTGTACTTCGCGTCATAAGCATTGTGGTTGTAATACTTGCCGTCGTCGCCCAGCACCATCTGGAAGGTGTTGTGGATGGCCGGCGGCCAAATGTCGTTGAGGGTGAAGCTGGTCGCTCCGGTTTGCGGGGTATCGCCATCGGGGAAACTGCCTTTGCCGGTGGCGGGACCGGGCTTGTCCGGGTTTTCCAGGTCTTGCAGCTCGCTTTCCTTTACCGGAGTTCGCCAGACCTGATCGTCGGCGGCGATTTCGCCCTTGCTGTGGCATTCGCGACAGCGGGTTTCCGAGGCGGCGCTCAGCACCGCGTCAGTGGTTGCCTTCACCTCATTTCCTTCTCTGGCCTGAATGCGCATGATCGGATAGGGATTGGTCCGGCCCTTGTCGTCGACGTCGCTGACGGGAATCATCTGAGCGGTAAAAGTGTTCTGATCGGCGTTGAAGTCGAACTTCTGCGGATCGTTCTTCGCGTAGGGGTCGGCGAAACCCGGCATCTGCCGCATGTTTAGGCCGTCGTCCACATTGCCGCGAAAGCCTTGGTCCGGCTTGGCCAGCGGATAGGTTAGTGCCAGCGGCGCCTGGAACGCGGTGTTCTGAGTGTCAGCGATGGATTTGCCGTCGGGGAGAGATCCTTTCAGAGCCCAGTTTTTGTCTGCATTGGCCGGTTCGTTAGCCGCTTCCACCCAGGGTTGGCGGGAGCGGTCCCACAGTTCGTTCTTGGCGATCACCGCCTGGTTATAGTCGTGGTCGGCGATGTAGAAGGTTTCCTTCGCGCCGGGCACGAACCCGGAAGATGTTTCCGTGTTGAAGTTGGTGCCGGCTTCATTCCCTGCAAACAGGTTCTGGCTGGTGGAGTTGATGGAATCGCCGCCCGCCGGGTCCGTCGAATTGGACCCGGCGCTGTAGAACAGGTCCACCCCGGTACTGTCGACGAACGCTGGAAGTTTGCGCCCTTCGGCATTTGGCTTGGTCTTTTTCAAGACTTGGGCATTGAGGCCATTGAACGGAATCAGCGGGTTGTAGGGAAAGTTGATCATGCTCCCGCCCATCATTCCGTATTCGTCGTAGGGCAGGACCACGTAGTCGTTCTCGCCGTTGCCGGATTTCGGCATGGCGTATCCCACGGCGGCCTGGGTCGGCTCGCTCACCTTGGCGGGAAGGGTTCCGGCCGGCGACACCGACACCATGACGTCGTCGGAGCAGGATCTTCCGCTGCCGTCGTTGACGTTTACCACCATCCGGTAACGGCCCGGATGGCTAAAGGTCTGGCTGACGTTGGGGTCGGTTCCAGCCAAGGCCTTTCCGGACAATTGCCAGGAGTAGCTGAGTTCCGCCTTCTTGCCCGCTTTTGCAGTTGCCTTGAACTCAACCGCGGCGCCGGCCACAACGGCCGTGTTGGACGCCGGTTGTTCGATCTTACAGAGCACCGGTGCTGAACACTCGCCATTACCCTTGACCTTTACCGGCTGTTTCAAGCCCCCGGCTTCAACCTGCACCAAGCAAGGCGCCACTTCCCGCTGTGGCAGGATGATGGAAAACTTTCCCGAGTTATCCGTCAGCATCGAGTAGAGCAGCGTGTGATTACTGCCGTCGTAAATGGAAAGCTGCGACTTCGGGTCGATACCGACCGTTTTTCCGGAAACGACCACCTTGTTCAAGGGGGCACCTTTAAGCTTCGCCACGAGCTTCGCGTTGACGACAAGTTTCGGTTTGGCGGCTAGAGCGTGCGGCGCAGAAAATGCCAGCAACGCAGCCGTCACCGCGGTCAGCACACGGCTACCGAGCGGAGGCGTCTTGTGTTGGTTCATGTTTTTCCTATAGGTGTTGTTGTTGTTGTTGACCTTGAACTGCCCGGTCCCGGTATCTCCCGGAGTTCGTGGGGTTGTTCGTCGGTTGCGCTAAAAGTCGGCGATGCCGGCTCGCAACCCATCAAGCAAAATTCACGCCTTATCGTAGTGATTGGAATTTTCAATTAAGTCAATTTGTTATGGGCGTTTGCGCAGAGGTTGGTAAATCGAAGTGCGGCAAATCACGTAGTGCCTACGGGATTTGCCGCGAGTTTGGTTGGGGCGGAGAGAGAAGTCGATGATCTGACTCGGTGCGGGAGGAAAGCGCGCTCAGACGTTTCTTGGTTTCAAGGCTGCGGGTTCGGGCGATGCGCGGCTTTTGTGTGTCATTTGCCGTATCTGTGTGGCATGTGCCGCAGCTGATGTGGGCGTCCCTTCGATTGGCGGCATATAAAACATTGCGATATGAACGATTCTGATTTGGCGTGATTCTTGAATTAACTTAGCCAAAATGTGCCGGGATAGTGCCCGGACACCAAGAAACGTATGGCACGATCCCATGAGCTACCGCACCTTAGCCGGTTTTTGGCTGATCTCTCTCCAATTGATCGTCACCCCTTTCGCGTTTGGGGCTGACGCCGCCAACTTGATCGACAAGGTCACCCTGCACCCGGCGGTGCCGTTGGTCGACGAGGAAGGCGTGCATGTGTTGCAGAGCGGCAAGCCTTACAGTCCCCGCAACAGCTGTGGCATCGGCAGCGGCGGTTGTCACGATTACGAGGGCATCTCCCACGGCGACCATTTCGAGCGGGGCCGGGACGAGGCCGACGATGCTTTCGGTTCGCGCCGCGGCCGCTGGAGCCAGCTGAGTTCGCCCGGATACCTGGGGGGGTTCAACTGCATGGGACCGGCGTTTCTGGCCAAGAAGAGCGCCACTGCGGTGGACGGCTGGGTGGGCGACTGGGGCGTCGCCGGCATGGTGAAGGACTGCGCCTCCTGTCACACCGGCGGCGGCTGGTCGGAGAAGGATCGCGACGGCATCCGCTTCGATCTCAAGGCAGACTCCAAGATCGCCAACCTGGACGGGGACTATTTCAACCGTGGCACCGACGCCAACAACGATGTGGCCGCAGATCCCGATTCCATCGCCCGTTGGGATTGGAAGAAGAGCGGGGTGCTGGAAAACGACTGCCTCATGTGTCATGCCGACTACACCCAGCTCAAGATTTTTCCGGGCAGCAATGTCGGCAAGGTCAGCACCACCGACTGGTATGCGAATGATCTGAAGGAGACCCCGTCCGCTCCGTTCGGCGCTTGGTGGAGCACCCGCAACAGCGGCCTGATCGGCCAGGGGCTGTTCCGCGAAGGCGCGACCGCGCTGCTGGAATTCCTCAACCTCAAACCGGACAGCGCCGACGGGCTGAACCTGGTCAGCTTCGAGCGCACGGTCGGCAGCGACGGTAGCGCCAGCCTGAGCCTGGGTACCGACGGCAAGCCCATCGTGCACTGGCGCGCCGAAGCCTTCGACGGCGCCGGCAAAGTGGTGATCCCGATGCGCAAATTCCCGGCCAACGACAATTGCTGGCAATGCCACGGCTGGTGGCTGGAGCAGGACCGTCGCGGCTTCTTCGGTTTTGGAACCGATGCCAAGCCCACCCTGGGTGCCAACGGGCTGCTGGTCGACGACCCCAAGGACGACGTCCACAAGGGCAAGACCTTCACCGAGAACAACGAGGAGGCCCGGGTGCTGGACAACTGCAGCGGCTGCCATACCCAGGGCATCTACTATCGGCCGGAGTACAGCAACGTGTCGCTGGATGCCAGCCACGACTTCCCCAAGGGCAATTCCGATATCGACATGCGGCGCGACCTGGACTACCGGCCCGGCGCCAAGTCCTGCGAATACTGCCACGACGAAGCCAAGCACAAAGCCAACCCCTCCGGTCAGGCGTCCTTGCTGGAGACTCACAAGGTGCGCTGGACCCACGACGGTTTCATGACCGGCTATCCGTCCGACTCCCTCACCAAGGTGACCCAGGTTCATCTGGATGTGGTCGGCTGCCAGACCTGTCACATCAACAACCTCAAGACTTACGACGGCAAGACCGACATGGCGGTTTTCTACCGCTATCGGCGCAGTCCCGACGGCAAACTGAAAGTGGTGCCCTACAACGCCACCTACCAGTTCCGTTACTTCTGGCGCGACAAGGTGAGTGGCCGTGTGCTGGCCATGCATGAGCTGGAGCAGGTGTTCGATCACACCAAAGATGCCGGCGGTAACGTCACCAAGCTCGCCATCAAGGATGCGGACGGTAAAGCCTATGAGTTGAGCGGAGGTGATTACGGCCCGGTCGGCGCTTACGCCTTCTATGGCTGGGGTCCCAAATTCAAGCCGGAGGAGGTGTATCCGGGCATCAAGGCGCTCAAGGCCGCTTACGACAAACTGCTGGAGGCCAAGGGCTACGCCTCCCCCAACGTACAGATGGTCTGGCTGGAATCCAACGAATACCTGGTCTCCCACAACACCCGGCCGTCGGTTGCTGCGGTGCCCTGCATCGACTGCCACGACAAGAAGCAAAACGGCTCCTACAGTTCGGCGTTGACCGAGAAAGGCCTGTTCGGCAGCAAGAACATCAAGGTGATGACCGACCAGGTGGATCAGCGGTTGGTGGATGAGAAGGTCATGGTGCTGGATCAGCCCTACTACAAGATCGGCACCGACCAGAAACTGACCGTCAGCATGGCCGACGTGCTCTATGCCAGCAAGATCGATCCTTCCATGACCGCCCTGAATGCCGATACGGCCACTTTGGGAGGCGGGCAATGGGCCGCCGCCAGCCTGGACCAGGCCTTAGCCTTCATGGGGGTCAGCGATGACGGCGACAAGACGTTGCTGGGCGAGAAGCTGGGCGGCGGCGGTATCTACAGCTTCAACCTGCCCACCGCCAGTGCCGCCCTGAAAGGCCTGGCGCTGGCGGCTCCGGCGTCTTCCGGCAACAACGCCGGGTTCAAGCAGGATCGGATCGAGGCGGAAGTCGAGCCGATGACCGCCTTCAAGCGGGAAACCCTGGCGGCCAGCGGCTTGGGAGTTTCCCAGTCGGATCTCTATAGCATCCGACTGACCGACCAGAACCGCGCGACGGTATCCGATTTCAACGGCCAGTCCGCGCTGGTGAAACTGCCTTATCGGGGGGCCGCGTGTGCGCCGAGTGCGGTGAGAGTGGCGCAGATGCAGGCAGGCAGCTGGCGTAACACCGGCATCGTGCCACTGGTCGTGAAGCCGCAAAAGGCCGGCGTCGCGGGCTATGCGGTGTTCGAGCTGCAGGAGCCCAAGGACAGCCTGACCTTGTCGGATCCGGGGCCCGACTACAAGCCCAAGGCGGCCTTGCGGTTGGCCAAGCAGGTGGAACGCCGGGCCGCAACGCGCAAATCATCGGCGGAACGGCGCCTGAAGTTGGCCATGAACCGGCTCGGCAAGGCTGAATCCGCCCTGACAGCGGCCGCCGATGCGCTAGCCGCAGCCCAGGAGGCCTATGACAGTGCCACCGACGCGGCCAAGCCCAAGCTCCGGCGCAAGTTGGATCGGGCCGCGATCCGCAAGGAGAAGGCCGAGTTCAAGCGGGACCGCCTGGCATCCAAGGCTGCCCAGGCGCAGCAGGCCAGCGATGCCGCCGCACGCACCTGGGAGGACGCCAGCGCCGCGCTAGAGGCGGCGAATTGTTGATCCGAAGGTCGGCGATATAACAAGAAATGCGAAACACCACCCGGAGTTAAAGCCATGTCAGAACTGATTTCAGAACGGATCGTGACCATCGCTGAAAGCGACCGGCTTACCTCCCGATCCCGGCAGCTGTTGGCCCGCAGTGTTCCATGGCTGGCGGGTGCCGGCATGGCGGCCGGCCATATCGCGGTTTCGGTGAATTGCAGCGTGCCCCAGCAAGGGCGCTGCGCGGCCTGCGGCAGCTGCATCGTGGCGGTGGGGTCGCTGGTGGGCTGGGCATTGTGGAAGAAACGTCAGGGCGGCGAGTTTTACATCGACGACCGCGCATCCTTTTCCTAGATCCTGTCGACCACCGTGACGCCGCCAAGGGCTCTGCGCGGGCTCTCCCGATTCGTTGCGCCGAATCGTACCGTGGGTGCGCTGCTGGCGTGCGCGCTGCTGCCGTCGCCGGTGCTCGGCGACGACCACTGGAGCGGTTCCCTCCGCAACAAGGTGCAGGTGGACAACCGATACAGCCTGGATGGGCGGTTTTTTGGGGAATCCTGGGGCCAGTTTTTCTACGACAACGACGACCTCGACCTCCACGCCGCCGTGGATGGCATGGGCCGCCTGAGCGATCTGCAGAACGACAGCCGGGGCAAGCTCTACCAGGCCTATGTGCGCAAGGATGTCAGGGATTGGGGGTCAGCTTTCAAGCTGGGCCGGTTCCAGCGCACCGACAACCTGGGCTTCTACTATCTGGATGGCGGCGACTACCGCTACAGCCACGGCGGGCTGTCAGTGAATCTCTACGGCGGGCGGCCGGGCCGCATCGATCACACCCTGTCGGTGAGCGGGGATTATTTGTTCGGCGGCGATCTGGCGCAGCGGCTGGATCTGCACTGGGATCATCCCTGGTCGCCAGTGACGGTGGATACCCTGGAGCTGCGCGCCGGCTACCAGCGCTTCAAGTACCGCCAGGCGGTGGACCGCTTCAATCTGGGTTTCACCGCCACCGGCCGACTCGGCGGGGCGAATGGCTGGCCGTACGAGGGGACGGCCTCCGGAACTTACCGCACCGACCGGGGTGCCCTGGAAAACGTCTGGATGTCCGGCCAGCTGGACCTCACCAAGAAGATCAGGCTGCGCACCAGCTACGAGGAATACCGGCCGCGCAATCCCTTCCCGACTTTCCGCGAACGCTTTTATACATCCCTCGCCCTGGGCCATCAGACCCTGTTGAAGTCCAGTTTCCACGTCAAGCCCAGCGATGATTTCGGCTACTACTTCGGCGGCCAGCGGGCGACCCGAGGCCGCGGCGACGACGGTTATGGCGTGTTCGGTGGCGGTTCGGTCACGCCCCTGCCGGGCGCCAGTGTCAGCGGCGAGGTCAACTACCTGGAATTGGGCAAGGACCAAGCCACCAGCTTCTACCTCAGTAGCGCGTATTCGCCGGGGGCGCGCTGGCGGGTCCAGGTCAACACCGCGCTGCGGTTCGAGAACAAGCAGTTGTATGGGCAGAACCGCGCCATCGGCGGCGAGCTGGAAGTCCAGTACATGTACCGCAACGACCTGATTTTCTCTGCGGCCGGCAGCCACATCTGGAACACCCGGATCAACGACGAATACCTGGCTGCGCTGCAGATGATCTACTACTTCGACAACTTCAAGCCCAAGCCCCTGTGATGATGCGATACCTGTTGGCAGTCATCCTGATGATCGGCTTGGGGCAGGCCTGGTGCGGGCCGGCGGCGGAGGAGTCCGCCGCCCCAGAAGACAAGACCTGGTGGGAAAAGCGCGAGAAGCGCTCCGACATCTACTATCCCCACAATGTGCACATGCAGGCCATGGATCAGATGGGGGACAGCTGCATGCTGTGCCACTCCTTTGCCAACAACAAGCTGGTCGCCGAGGACCCGCTGAAGGCTGTCACCACGGTTTCCAACGAACCGTTGAAGGCGATCTGCCACAGTTGCCATGTGGACCAGCGCACCGGCCCCTGGCGCTGCAATCTGTGCCACGACGACAAAACCAAGATCTGGCCGGACGACCACAACCACGGCTATATCGAGCATCACTCGGAGGACGCGCGACGCGACGAGGGGGCCTGCCGCGAATGCCATCTGGACATGGCGTTCTGCACCAACTGCCACTTCCGCCGCGACACCATGGGCACCGGTTACCACCCCCTGGGCTACCGCTCCCTGCATGGCATCGAGGCACGCATGAAGGCCATGGAATGCGGCCGTTGCCACAATGCCGACTATTGCAGCGACTGCCACGAGAGGACGCGGTGATGGCGGGGGGCATTCAAATCGTTTTGGCGCTGTTGGTCGCAGGTTGGCCTATCGTAGGTTGGGCAAAAGCGGAGCGTTGCCCAACAAACCGCGTAGGTCGGTGGGTTACGCCGCACGCGTGGGCCGATCGGGGCGGAAGAGTGCCGCGAAACGTGCGGCTAACCCACCCTACGATGGCTTTGTTGATGGTCATGATCGCCATGGGGTTGCTGGCTGCCACGCCGGGCCACGCCCGCGAGGTGTCGCGCGCGGCAGGCAATCTGCTGCTGACGCCCAGCCATGGCGGCGATGGCTCGGCCTGGGGCATGGCCGATTGCAAGATGTGCCACCCGTTCAAGGTGATTCACCAGACCGCCACCGACATCAAGGGCATCGTCGAGCGCAAGGGCTATGGCAGTTGCAGCGGCTGCCATGGCGGCAACGGCACCGGGGCGGGGCGCCGGTGCGTGGTCTGCCACAATTCCGTCGACATGCCGGCCAGTCCGCGCCGGCAGGGGCCAAACGGCCATGACTTCACCCTCAAGCATCGGCGCGCCCTCAAGGATCGCCACTGCCTGGCGTGCCACAGGAATTCCGACATGGATGGCAGCTTCGAGCCGGCGGTGGACCTTAGCAAGCTGGTTGACGACAACGGCGACCGCGCCCCCGCCAGCACCATCACCCGGTTTTGCCTGCGCTGCCACAACCGCGACCACCAGCAGAAGGGCTACAAGATCAAGCCCCGCGCCGAGCGGGGTCTGGGGGATCCGTTGGTGGCCATGGCCGACAACTACCGGTTCACGGACAAACACGGCTTTCTGGCCGGCACCGGCGACAGCCTTTACGTCGGGCTGCGTCAGTCCAAATACCGCTACGTCTCCACCAAACCGGTGGAATGCACCGACTGCCATGCCATGCACGGCACCACCAACCCCAAGCTGATCATCGGCTCCTCCAACGTTGGTGCCACCGATCTGCCGACCTCCTTCCGCAGCACGCCCTACAAGGTCAAGGTGAGCGGCGGCAACTATTCGGATCTGTGCGTGCTGTGCCACGTGATGGAATCTGTCGCCCAGGGTGGTTGCGAGGCCGGAAGCGGGGTCACCGTCATCGAGGAAGGCTGTCTGCGCACTGGCAACGGCCTCCAGGGCGTACACGACGCCAGCAACGATTGCGAGGAATGCCATCGCCATGGTGAAGCGGTGGAGGCGGGGCTGTGAAGGCGGATGCCGTTGAATTATGGAACCCTCTTTCTCTGGGAGAGGGGCTTAATTCACCAACATTGGCCAAGAGGGCCGGCCTGGTCTTCGCACTCATGCTGGTCTGCCTGCCGGCGTTCGCCAAGGACACCTATAGGACGACCAAGAAGCTGCCGGAGCTGCACCACGCGGTGGGTTTGGAACTGGCCGACGACATGAAGCGCCCCAAGGGCTGGCCCCTGGATGAAAACGGGCGGTTGCAGTGCAGCACCTGTCATGGGCAGAAAGACATGGAAGACAAGCCTTTCGACGAAGTCGACAAGGACGCGGCCGATTTCCTGCGGGGCGGACCCTATCCGGACCTGGACCAATTCTGCGCCAACTGCCACGACGCCAAGCAGCACGAGCGCCCCAACATTCACCTGATGCTCAAGGAGGACGGTGGCATCGACAAGCAGCACTGCACCTATTGCCATGAGGAAGTGCAGGAGCACCGCGACCAGCCCCACCGGCGCGAGGAGTGGAAACTGCGCCTGGCGGCGGACAAGCTGTGTTACGGCTGCCATCTCAAGACACCGCACCTGAATGCCGTCGAGCACCAGGCCAAGAAGCCCAGCGACCGGGTCAAGAAGCGGCTGAAGCGGTCGGTGGAAGAGGATAAGGCCTTCCTGCCCCTGAGCGACGACGGCAAGGTGATGTGCGTCACCTGCCACTCGCCCCATCCGCCGGGGGTGATCGACGCGGCCAAGAACCCCGCCGGCCGTCAGCTGAATCCGGTGGATGTGAAGGAGGGGATCAAGTACCGCGACCACCCCTGGGACGCCATCGTCCAGGCCGACAAGCGCGCACGCCTGGAAGAACTCAACCGCAAGTACGGTGGCGGCTTGGCGGTGCGCTACCGGCGCATCGAGAAGGAAGTG
>VEPG01000033.1 GCA_012026975.1 Desulfuromonas sp.
TATGCCTATGTCAGCAACAAT
Source organism: Desulfuromonas sp. (assembly GCA_012026975.1). Taxonomy (GTDB): domain Bacteria; phylum Desulfobacterota; class Desulfuromonadia; order Desulfuromonadales; family BM103; genus VAUL01. Next base: position 22 of record VEPG01000033.1, read on the forward strand.
CCACTGACGCTCATCGATCGATATGGGCTAGCTCCATACGATGAAACGAATCCATATCCAACCAAGAATGAAGCAGCTTGCGGCCTTAAATGCGATGCAGGTAACCTACCTACAGGTAGGGAGTACGGTGGTGAGTTATATGAATGCAATGGTGGATATTGTTACACTCCGCCAACGTACCACCCAGATCCGAAGTTTCCTGATACCTCATATCTTCCTGATCGCAGCAAGCTTCCGGATGGCGCGCGTATGTGCGGCGACTTTCATACACATTGGCATAAACCTGGATATGAGCGAACGTGGAACCAGTTTTATAAAGGAGACAGAGTATCGAGTTGGGTAGAAGGAGCCGGGTACGGAGACGGTTACGAAGGATATCTATCAACACCAGACAGTGGTCTTTTTGGTTATCGGCCAGATTATGGCGACAAAGCTAAGAAGGGTGATGGTCCCGTGAGCCCTGTTGACTGTTCATGCCCGAAATAAGTGCGATGCTGAGGCGCCGATCGAACGCTTTAGATATGAAACATTCATTCCTTTACATTTCGAAGCAGGCCGGCTTATTTATATCAACGTTGGTAATCCTGATCTCTATTGGTGTGCTTCACCCTATCTCTGCATCTGCCATGGAGCCAGATGCGGAAATGCTGAATGACCCACAGTTTCTTTCAGAATATAATTGTTTGCCTGAGTACTTTAAATTATCTTCATTGTTTGAAGCCAACAAATGGAAAGATGCGCTAAAGTTAATAGACCACTTGGAGAAATCCGGCCGGATCGATCGATTTCTTACCGTGGCAAAATCAAAGGCTTTTTCAAGGCTAGCAAAATACGACAAGGCCTTGATTGGTTTCAATATGTCATTTACTCAGGATTATTTATGCAAGTTAACAATTCCGAAGTTTAATTTTGCCGATAATCCTGAGGTAGTGCGACAGGCGGTGGTATGGTATTACATTAGTCAGGTTTATGACCGTTCCGGCGCCAAGAATAAGTCTAAAGAGGCATATAATAAAGCTTATGAATTGATGAAGAAAGCGCTTGAATATATTCCTGAGCAGCGACGAGACAAAGTGGTTCGCGAATTGTTTCAAGACCATCTGTTATTTACAGGCCATCTAAAGCCATAATATCTATGCCTATGTCGGGGGTAACCCGCTAAACCGGATTGATCCGCTGGGGCTTACGGCTATTCCCATGCCGATTCCGGTTCCTCCGCCAGGCGGGCAGAGCACCGGTATTGGTGGCTATAACTGGAACGCACCTTTTTGGCCGAAATGGGCGCGCGATTTAATGCGCCCATACCAGAACGAGGAAGCCGATGACGCTGAAGATAATTCTTCAACATCTTCGGATTCTGATCAGGGAGCCAGATGTCCGGGTAGTCCAAAGCAGTTTGGAAAGAAGTACGGTGAACATAGCCCGCGTAGGGCGGAATAGCAGCTCTATCGCGTATTCCGCCGGATGGGGTGATCAATGAAGGCTGACCGCCGGAATATCAACCGCCCCACAAACCCCGCTGCGGCGGGGTTTTGTTTTAACACGTAAGGCGGATTCGCGAAGCAATCCGTCACGGATCGTGAGACACGCGGCAAAAGGGGTCTGACCCCGTTTATTCGTTTATTTTCGCCGTTTATTTTCGACAGTCTGCTGCTCCACAACTGGCAGCCGCTCGGCGCCTAACGGCCCGTCGCCCAACCTTCTGGCGGAATAGGGCAAGACTGTCCACCGCCGGACGCTTACATCAGCCACTGGCGCCGGTCCGGCGCGCCCATACGAACATATTGCCGGCGGTGCCGGTAAGGTTGGCCAAGCGCATGATTTGGGTCCCAACAAAAGCGATTGCCCGGTCTTTCCGGGAAAACCTCGACGGCACCCGCGCATTGGCATAAATCCGGATGCTCTCGATGCCGACCCCGTGTTTTTCGAGCAGGGTCGACAGGGATTTTCGATTGAAGCCATAGACATGGAAGGGCGGCCAGGACGGCGACAAATTCAGCACCGAGCGGCACCGCCGGAGCCGATTCAAGGCGTTTCCAAGCCGGGTCAGCAGATTGGGTTCCTGCGGCAGATCCAGATAGAGAACACCGCCCGGCTTCAGCAATTTCGACGCAGCGGCAATCATCGACCCCGGATCGTAAACATGCTCAAGCACGGCGTTCAGGATGACGACATCGTAAAATCCGGGCTTCTGGCCAGCGTGTTCCTCGATACTCTGATTCAAGACCGTGAGGCCGAAATTGCGGGCGGCAAAATCGATCATCGCCTCGGAAAATTCCAGACCGACGGCACCGGGCACGCCCTCCAGTTGGGCCGCCCGCAACAGATCACCGCGTCCGCTGCCCACATCCAGAATGGCGGCATCAGTGCCCTTGCCGGCCTTGGCCAGGGCACTCCGAATCAACTCCCGATAGTTTCGAATCTTGCCGTCGAGATCGTGGGCCTCGAAATAATTGGCGGGATCGCCGTAGAGCGCCTGCGGCGACTTCGGAACCGGAAAGGGATCGGGAAAAATGAGCTGGCAGCCCCGGCATTGCACGATCCTCGACTCGATCCCGAGCCGATAACGGTGATGGCTCGGTCCACCCCGCAGGCCCAGGACCTTCACCGGGCCGGGACCACACGTCGGGCACTGCCAAGGGACCAGATCGAATTCGTTGCCTTGGCTGTCGCTGGCGGTGCGAAGTCCGGTTTCCATATCGACTCCTCAGCGATCGATCGAGACAAAGGCATGGATCGGGAAACGGTGACGAGCCCCCGTCCTGAGATCGGACTGTGCCACCGAATATCCCGGTTCTCGAGGAACCATCTTGGGTCCGGCCAGTAAATAATTGCCAACCTTTCGGCCGGATTGCCGACCGCTCCGAATATCACCAGCACCACGAACAGCACAACGGATTTGCCAATCGAAATTCACAAAAGGATTCATCGTCTCCATACCGGTCGAAAGTTGAAATGGGCAAAAGGTGCGTCATGATGATTTCACGGAAAAATGACGTCAACGAACGCAGGGAAGTGGCCCGCCGGCAAATTTGCTTCGTTCCAGCAGTTTGCCCGGAAAAGCTGCCGGGAGGCTCCGCGGCATTGGCAATCAGGCAAAAGGGGTCCGACACGATTAATTCGATCAGCCTAAAATATCGTGTCTGACCCCGTTTGTTCCTAGCGTCAGCGCAAGCGCTGACGCTAGGGTAATCGACAAAGCCAGAGAAATCAGGGCGGGGTAAGTGGCGTTAACAGGAAGCCATGGATTTTTCCCTGTGGATTAATTCCGACGCCGACAATTTGGCCGGCGTCGTTGATGGCTGTGGCGATCTTTAGATTCCAGGTCGCACCGGGATCGTTCTGAAACGCCGGAACCAACGTATCGAGGTAGGCATAGCTATCGTCGCTGGGAGAATAAATGTAGGCCCTGTTACCAAAACTTCCGCCACCAGAATTGATTTCGTTACCAGAATAAGTACCGTAATCCCCCCCGCCGACCGCTAATCCAGCATTATTGTTATCGGAAAGCGCGCGCTGACCGGTGGTTCCCAGCACAGGATTTTTGTATCCGGTGGCTGGCGAATAATAGGCGCCGCCGCGACCCGGCAGCGCCTTCGAAAGGCCAACCATTTCGCGAGCGTCGTTTATAGAATACAGATAAGTATAAGAAGAATCCGGATTGCCTGGAACGCCAGTTTGCGTCAATGTGCTACTTTCGTATAAAAATCCAACACTAAAGCTCACATCTCCTCGGTTATTCAATCCAATATTGTTTTGCTCTATAAAACAACCATTCCCGTCTCCATATCCGAGATCTGTATAGAGCCCATCCTTCCAAAAGAAATAGTTTTGGTTGCTGACCCCAGCCACCTCGTTCATCTCATTCAATTTGATCGCCTGCTCCCGTAGCCATACCCCGTTATTGGGAATGCCAAAATCCGTAGCCGTAAATCCCAGCGGTCCCAGTTTCCACATGACATAGTTGGGGCCCTCGTTACGCCCGACAAAATGCCTGTGGTTGTTGATGCTCTCTGCAATGCCCACGCCGAGGTCGGTCAGGCTTTGTCCGCGAAGACGTACGACGGCATGGAACTGACCGTCGAAACCCTTGCTGAGGCCGACAATATCCCCGCGGTCGTTAATGTCGAGTGCATAACTGTAGTTATTGGCGCTGGCCGTATCGGATACGATACTGCCCAAGTCGGTTATCGCGTATTGGTCGAAGTTGGCGGCAATTCCGGCCCCCGAATAAGCGGTTACAACAGCCAGATACAACGGCGTCAGCTTGCTGAACATGGTATTACCTCCTTGATAAATTGGATTCGGTTCGATGTGAACGCCGGTAGAATCATCCTTAGAATAAAGCCGCCTTCGTATCAGCATCGGCATGGGAATATGCAATACCTATGCCTCGGTTAAGTAGTTGTAAGTTCGCCGTTTTATTTGCCTTTACAGGCACTGAACCAGGGGGTATGCCCCAGTGCTTGAGGGATATGCCGCGCTGCGCGGAAGAAACTTTCCTGCGCAGATTATTGAGTCGTCCATGTCCGGACTTCACCGCCGCCCAACCAACACCCCGATAAACCCCAGCAGAGCGAATCCCATGGGAACGTCGGCCCGCCAACCCTCGCCCAGCGGCATGCCGGCTAGGGTGCCGGCGACGAACAACAGGGCGTCGAGGGGCAGCAGCCGGCTGAATAAACGGGGTCAGACACGAAAATTGTTCGGACAAACGCGGTACGCGCGATAGCGGCTATCGCCTATTGCGCCGTACGGGGGCGGGATCGCCGATCTCGATGCGCGGTTCCCCTCCGGCGCCGACCGCCGCCAGTTCCGCGAACTCGTCTTAGCCAGTGGGCGGCCACCGCAAATCTCGCAATAGGCTGGCCAGTACTTGCGTTCGGGCCGGCGTGGCGCCGGCCCAGGTAATCCGCATCGGCCCCGTTTTACGGCGAGGGCACCCGATCGCCCGGCCGTGCCGTTTCCATCCACGCCAGAAAGTCCACTGCCGCGAGGGAACCTTCGGGCGCAGCCCAAACGGCAAAGTCCTTGTCGTCCAGCGCTTGATAGGGGCCGGGCTTGACCTCGAACATGACCGTTTGCGGCTGCCGCGCCACCAGGCTGTGCCAGGTGTAGGGCGGGATTTCCACCAGCAGGTTGCCGTAGGTGCTGGCCAGCTCGATCCGGTCGGTAAGCCGGCCGGATTCGTCAAAGATCAGGATGTCGAAGGCCCCTGCGGCAGCCAGCATCAGTTCCCAGCCGTCCGGGCGCGCGTGCCAGTGGGGGCGGGCATAGGTGCCGGGTTCGAGGGCGTTGAACAGGCGCTGGATGGGGTCTTCCAGCACTGGATGGAGATTGAGGTTCTTGCGCCGTCTTGGCAGTTGCCGGGCGCTTTGGCTGAGTTTTGCGAGCTGGGTATGGCTGATGGTCTTGAGCTCGGTCATGTTGGGCTCCGGGGGCTATTCCCTTACAACAGGCGGCGTGTTTCCGGAGGCGGTGTTGGGGTATCCTGCCTCGCGGCCGAGTACCGGCCCGGGGCAACCCTCCGGCCGCTACTGCGAGCCGGATTGTACAGGCAGCCGGTGCGGTGAAGGCCGGCCTCAACCGGAGTTTCTGTTATGAAGATTGGTATTGCATCCGACCACGCGGGGTTCGATCACAAGGAGGCGTTGCGCGCCTGGTTGACCGGCCAGGGGCATGATGTGGTCGATTATGGCTGTTTCAGTTCCGAGCGCACCGACTATCCGACCTGGATCCGGCCCTGCGCCGTCGCCGTGGCCAACGGCGAGGTAGAGCGCGGCATCGTGCTGGGCGGCAGCGGCAACGGCGAGGCCATCGTCGCCAACCGGGTGAAAGGGGTGCGCTGCGGCTACAGCTTCAACGAGGAGACGGCCTTTCTCACCCGCTCCCACAACGATGCCAACTGCATCGCCATCGGCCAGCGCATCGTCGATCTCGAAACCGCCAAGAAGATCGTCCAGACTTTTCTCACCACCGAGTTCGAAGGCGGGCGCCACATTCCCAGGATCGTGGCGATCGACGCCTGAGCGCTGCTGACTTTCAGCGCTGCCGTAGCGTGGTCGATGCGGGGCGCGGCCTCGACCTGATCATCCTGCCGCTTGCCTGTCTAAAATTGGACGGAAAAGGCTGAATATCTCCTTCCAGGAGATCTCGGTACCCGGCTCCGGGAAGGATGATGCCCCGGCGAGGGTTCGGCACGAGCACTGATGGGGCAAGCATGAATGTCTTCCGGGCCGACCGGTGGTCGATGCTGACGAAGCAGGGCGGCGTGGCCCTGATCTACCTGTTGCTCGCCCGCGCATCCCAGGCAGCATTCCCCGGTTACGAAGGCGGCGTCAGCATCTTCTGGCCACCCAGCGGTGTGGCGCTGGCCACGCTGCTGATCGGCGGCCACCGGCTGTTGCCGGGAGTCTACGGCGGCGCCTGGTTGGCCAACCTGGCTGCAGGTCATTCGCTGCCGGTTTCGGCCCTCCTGGCGGCGGGCCATACCTTTGAGCCCTTTCTGGGCAACTGGTTGCTCGATTCCCTGAAGAACTTCCGCCGATCCCTCGATACGCCCCGGGACTACCTCTGGCTCAATGGCGTCGGCGCGCTCACTGCCGGCATCGGCGCCACCGCCGGAGTGGCAGCACTGGCGCTGACGGGTGGCGTCGGCAAGTCGCAGCTGGCTGATACCTGGCTGAACTGGTGGCAGGGGGATTTTCTCGGCATCATCACCATTGCGCCGCTGGTTTTGGTTTGGCAGGTTCGTCCGGTGGACTGGCTTGCCAGCCGCACGCGGATGTTCGAGTGCGCGGCTTATTTCGGCCTTCTGACTCTCGTCGGCCAAACCGTATTTGTGGATTGGTTCGCCGATTCCCTTGGGCTGCTGGCCCGCCGCTACTGGACGTTTCCGTTGGTGTTCTGGGCCGCTCTACGTGGCGGCCGTCACGGCGTCACCGTCACGGTCGCCCTCGTGTCGGTGCAGGCATTGTTCGGCGTGAGCCGCGGTCTCGGCATTTTTGCAGAGGATTTTCAGAAGGCCCGCCTGACGGAATTCTGGATCTATGCCACCAGCCTGACCGTGGTCGGCATGATGCTGGCGCTGGTCGTTTCCCGGCACAGGCGAGCCGAGGAGCAGTTGGGGGTGACCCAGTTCGCCATGGATCACGCCTCGGAAGCCATCTACTGGATCAGGCCGGATGCCGGGTTTGCCTATGTCAACGATGCGGCGTGCCAGGCACTTCAGTATTCCCGGGCGGAATTGCTGGCAATGACCGTGGCAGATGTCGATCCCGTTTTTTCCGCGGAATGGTGGGCTGCCCATTGGCAGCAGCTTCGTGCCCGCGGGGCCATGACGTTCGAATCCACCCACCGCCGCAAGGACGGCTCGGTGTTTCACGTCGAGATCGCGGCGACGCACCGGCATTTTGCCGGGCAGGAATTCGACTTTGCCTTTGTCAGGGACATCACCGAACGGAAGCTGGCCGAACAGGCGCTGGAGGCCAGCGAAAGGCGTTTTCGGAGTCTGGCCAATGCGGCTCCGCTGCTGATCTGGGTCTCCGGTCCGGATGGGGCCTGCCAGTGGTTCAGCCAGGGTTGGCTCACGTTTACCGGTCGCCTGCTGGAAGACGAACTGGGCACCGGTTGGATGGACGGTGTCCATCCCGACGACCGACAGCGTTGCCGCGACCTATATGCCAGCCATTTCGACCGGCGCCAGCCGTTTCAGCTGGAGTTCCGACTGAGGCACCGCCGGGGCGAATACCGCTGGATTCACAGCAGTGGCATGCCCCGGTTCGGCGATCGCGGCGAGTTCATGGGCTACATCGGGTCCTGTGTGGACGTCAGCGAGGTGCGGCAGGCCCAGGACGAACTGGTGAAACGCCAGCGGCTGCTGGATGAGGCTCAGCATATCGCCCATCTGGGGAGTTGGGACTGGAACATTGTCGACGGCGAAATCAGTTGGTCGGATGAAGCCGCGGCGATCTTTGTTCCCGATGACAAAGCCACCCCACCGAGTCTTGCGGCATTCATGCAAGCCGTACACCCGGACGATCGCCAACGGGTCGGGGAGGCGGTCGACGCCGCTCTCCTGCGGGATGTGCCTTATGACATCCGCTACCGTGTGGTCTCGGAGTCGCGGGGGGAGCGTGTGGTCCATGCCGAAGGCAAGGTGTATCGGGGAACCGATGGCGAAGCCGTCCGCATGGTCGGCACCGTCCATGACCTGACCGACCATCTGCGGGCCGAAAGCGCGGCGCGCGCCGCTCAGGAACAGTTGCAATCGATGACTGCGGCGGTGCCCGGCGTCGTCTATCAGTTCCTGCGGACCGCTGCGGGAGAATGGAAGTTTCTTTATCTCAGCAAGGGCATCGAGGAACTTTATGAGGTCTCTGCCGAGGAGGCTTATCGCAATCACGATAGCCTGACCCGATGCATCCTGGAGGAGGACCGGGCTTCACATCGGGAAGCAGTCGAGCGGTCGGCCGCAACCCTCAGCATCTGGGAACACGAACACCGCATCAGGACGCAGCGGGGTCACGTCAAATGGGTCAGGGGCCGGGCGACGCCTCAGCTGCGGGCCGACGGCAGCATCCTATGGAACGGCATCCTGGCCGACATCACCGAACAGAAGCGGGCGGAGGAGGCGCTACGTCTGTCCGCCAGCGTCTTCGCTCATGCCCAGGAAAGCATCATCATCACCGATGCCGACTGCAACATCATCGACGTCAACTCTGCGTTCACCCATTCTACCGGCTATGCCCGCGACGAAGTGGTCGGAGCCAACCCGCGAATCCTCAAGTCCGGCCAGCAGTCCGCCGAGTTCTATCAGGAACTGTGGGACAGGGTCGTTCGCGCCGGCAAGTGGAGCGGCGAATTGTGGAACCGTCGGAAGGATGGGCAATGTTATGCCGAGTTGCTGACCATCTCCGCGGTTCGCAACAGCCGGGGAGAGGTCACCCATTATGTGGGTGTGTCCACCGACATCACCCATATCAAGGAGCACGAGCGGCAATTGGAGCACACCGCCCATTTCGATGCATTGACCGGCATACCCAACCGCCACCTGCTGGCTGACCGCATGCGGCAGGCCATTGCGCAGGCGGAGCGGAACTGCGAGTTGATGGGGGTGTGCTATCTCGACCTGGACGGCTTCAAACCCATCAACGACAGCATGGGCCACGAAGCCGGCGATCTGGTGCTGATCGAGGTCGCCAGACGTATCGCCGCGACCATCCGGCGGGGCGATACCGTCGCCCGCCTCGGGGGCGATGAGTTCGTCATCCTCATCGTCGGGCTGCCGAGGAAGGAAGAGTATGTGGCGACGCTGGAGAGGCTGCTGGCGGCAATTTCCCAGCCGATCGGCATCGAAGGCCAGGCCTTTTGCATCGGTGCCAGCATCGGGGTCAGCCTTTTTCCGGAAAATGCCGAGGATCCGGACACTTTGCTGCGGCAAGCCGACCAGGCCATGTATGTGGCCAAGCAGTCGGGCAAGAACCGCTTTCACCTCTATCCCTGAGGCTCCGGGTGCCGGCATGAACATCGGCTGGACGTCGGCCGCGCATTTCGCTTGGACGTCCGCGGAGTCGCTCGGCGATAATAGCCGAGCCAAGGTCCGGCGCCGTTGACCCGACCGAATCATCCATCTCAGCGTAGCGATCCCTTGTCCGAACATAGCGTGATATTTCGTCGCGAGCCTGCCTGGCGGCCCGCCTGCAAGTTGAACCTGCCGCCAGCCGCTCCCCGCGCTTGGATCGACGAAGAACACTCCCTGACCCTCCGCCTCAAGGCATCCTGCCGGCAAGGCTTCAGCCTGCGGCTGCTGCGGCAGGCCTGGAGACGGCCGTTTCGCGGCGAAGCGGCGGGTCTGGGTCTGGTCGCCCGCCGCCGCGCACTGGTGCGGGAGGTCATGCTCCGGGATGGTACCCGCCCCCTGGTTCTGGCACGCACCGTCATGCCCCCCGATGCCCTGCGCGGCCGCCATGGGGCCTTGGCCGGCCTGGGGGACAGGCCATTGGGCGAGGTTCTGTTCGCCGAACCGGGCTTGCGCCGCTGGCATCTGGAAATTTGCCGGATCACCCCGGCCCACTGGACGCCGGCCATACGAACGGCTTGCGGGATCGAGGGCGAAGTCTGGGGGCGCCGCTCCCTTTACGGGGTCGGCCAGATTCGTCTGCTGGTGGCCGAGTTCTTCCTGCCCGCGGTCTTGGTGCTGGAGGCGCCGCAAGAGCCGGTGTTTGCCGAACCGGCGATCACCGCTCCCCTGTTGGAAAGTCTCGGAGCGGAAGCATGAGCCGCGATCCTGTCACCCCCTCGGCGTGGCCCGGGCGCTGGCATGCCTATTGGCGGCTGATGCGTTTCGACAAGCCCATCGGCATTTTCCTGCTGCTGTGGCCGGCGCTGTGGGCGCTGTGGATCGCCGGGGCCGGCCGGCCGGGGCTGCAGGTGACGACGGTGATCGTCCTGGGGGTGGTGATCATGCGGGCGGCCGGCTGCGTCATCAACGATTACGCCGACCGCGACTTCGACCCCCATGTGGAGCGTACCCGGCTGCGCCCCATCGCCGCCGGCGAGGTGCGTCCGGGGCAGGCCCTGACCCTGTTCGTGCTGCTGTGCCTGATCGCCTTCGACCTGGTGCTGCTGCTCAACGCCTACACCGTCGCGCTGTCCTTCGTCGGCGCCTTCCTGGCGGCCTCCTATCCCTTCATGAAACGCTACACTCATCTGCCCCAGGCCTATTTGGGCATGGCCTTCGGCTGGGCGGTGCCGATGAGCTTCGCCGCCGAAACCGGCAGCATCCCGCCGGTGGGCTGGGAGCTGTTTGTGGCGACGGTGTTGTGGGCGCTGATCTACGACACCATGTATGCCATGGTGGACCTGGACGACGACCTCAAGATCGGGGTCAAGTCCACCGCCATCCTGTTCGGCTCGCGCGACCGGGAAATCATCGGGGGCCTGCAGTTGGCGATGCTGGGCATCCTGGTGGCGGTGGGGGTTCAGACCGGCCTGGGGGTCTGGTACGCACTGGGCTTGGCGGGCGGCGCCGGCTTCTTCATCTATCAGCAATGGCTGATCCGAAACCGGGACAAGCCGTCGTGCTTCCGGGCGTTTCTCAATAACCACTGGTTCGGCGCGGCGGTTTTCGCCGGGCTGGCGCTGGATTACCTGGGGCGTTGATGAACACGCTGGCCGTCAGGGCGGCTGCCGTCCTGCTGGCGGCGCTGGCGGCCGGCGCTTGCGCCAAGGATTTGCCGCAAGGAGGGCTGACCGACGGGCGCCAGGGCACCCTGGTCAACCTGCGCGGAGTCGATCTGGGAGTGGACATGGCCGACGTCCCGGATTACGCCGCGGCGCTGGCCGCCGGTCGTTACGCGGATGCCGGGTTGCTGTGGCTGGAAGCCCACCAGGCGGCCTTGCGGATGGAACGTCCGTCGGAGGAAGTCGTGGCCGTGGCCACCGAGCCTGATTCCCTGGGGTTCAGTCATCTCAAACTCCACCAAGTTTATCGCGGGCTGCCGGTGTGGGGTGCCGAACTGCTGTTTCACTGGAACCGTGAGCGCCGGCTGTATTGGATCAACGGCCGCTATCTCCCGACGCCCTCGGGTCTTGCCATAGAACCGTCGCTGACCCCCGGTCAGATCTTGGCCAAGGCGGTTGCCGCGCCACCGGCCGACTGTGGCGACTGCGCGCCGCGACTCGGGATTGTGGCGGGCGACGGCGGTCCCCGGCTGGTCTACCGGATGCTGCTGCCGGCCGGGGTGGCGCAACGTCGCCAGCTGACTCTGGATGCCCGAAGCGGAATCGTGCTGGAGGATAACCGGGTGCCACGCTGACTCAGCCTGGCAGTTCCCGCCGCCTGGCCTAAACTGGCATTTTGCGGTTGGACGGATGCGGTGTGCTCGAGTAGCCGCGAGACATGGGAAAACCTTGTGTCTGGCCCTTGCGGGTCTGGAGTAACGGATGAAGACGTGGCGCTCGCTGTTTGTCTTGATGGTCACCCTGGCGCCGTCGTTCGCGCTGCCAGGCGGGGTGCGCGTGCTTCCCCTGACGCGGGAGCCGGCCCGGCACTCGGCAACCGTAACGCCGCGGGTGTTGACCGCACGCCAGCAAGCGTTGTTCAGCCGGCTGCGGGAGGCGCGCCGGCGCGTGGGCGCGGCGGTTGCGGCCGGTGAGGGGAGACGCGCGGCGGCGCTGGCCGGGCCGGCTAGCGGCAAACGCCGGTCGGTTCAGTCCAACTCGGACGGCTTGCCGGTCGCTTTTCCCGCATCCGGGGTCGAAATCCACATGGGGAACGGCGCCGTGCCCCGATTGCTGCGCTCGGCAGCACGAGCGGGGGGCAGGCGGCAGAGCCTGCAGAAGGCGGTGCCGGTGCTGGCGCT